>NZ_CP032485.1:1002500-1302500 GCF_006542335.1 Neokomagataea tanensis
GCATCCCCATACGCAAAGTCTGTCCGCCCGACCGTTTGGCGAAAAAGAGTATCCCCAACAAAAGCGCAGCCTTCAGCAGTATTTACAAAAACAATATGGCCAGGCGTATGACCAGGCACGTGCCTAACTTCGAATGTCTCACCTAAAAAAGTGAGCCTATTCCCCGCCTCAAGATATTTGTCGGGCTCAACATTGCGCATCCCCTGCAATCCAAACGCTGCCGCCTGATCACAAATCGTGCCCAGCAAAAATGCATCTCGTATGTCTGGCCCCAAAATGGGCACTGCTTCACCTTGTCGGGCAGTCAGTGCTTCCTTCAGCTCATCCGCACCACCTGCATGGTCTAAATGCCCATGTGTCAAGAGTATGGCTTCAACGTGCATCCCACCCAGAGTAGACACGATATCACCTACGTCTCCTCCCGGATCAATTACAACAGCACGCCCGCTGTCAGCAGAAACGACCATACAGTTTTGCCGAAAAGGCGTAACAGGAACTCTTTGATATTTCAGCCTACCCATCCTGAGACTCCTCTCCGAACCATTATCCCACGTCAAAACATACAGCACCGCTCAAAGCGCAGGATGCAGAGCCCTATAACACAAAGTACGATTGACCACTTATACCCAGATGATCATTGTGCATGGTCCTCTCATAATCATATGGAGTCCTACCATGAGCCGCATTCTTCGCACTGAACCCAACCCCGTCATGTCTAAAGCCGTCGAGTACCATGGCTTCATTTTCACACAAGGCGTTGTAGCCCGTGATTTATCTTTGGATGTCACAGCGCAGACAAAAGATATTTTCGAGCAAATCGATGCCCTTCTAGAAACACACGGCACAGACAACACCCGTATTCTCCAAGCGCAAATCTGGCTGAAAGACATCGCTGACCGCGATGCGTTCAACACTTTGTGGACAGCTTGGGTACCTGAAGGACAAGCCCCAGCACGCGCATGCGTTCAAGCCGTACTCGCAGATCCGCGTATGCTTGTCGAAGTGATGCTCATCACAACGAAATAAGTCATTTTTTGCCCCTGACAATTAAGGCACAAAAAAGGCGCAAACGCTAATTTTGAGGTTTTTTGTAAAACAACAAAAATTTAGCGTTGCGCTTTGCATTATTCACTTGCCAGGGTTGCAAACAGATTGTTACCTGCCTGTCACTGAAACAACACACGCAACCAAACTAGGACGACGAATCCGTGCCGACGATGCTACGCCGCCCCAAGACCCTGCTTTCAGCGTTCGTGTTTGCTGCATTAGCAGTGTTTTCCGGCCAAGCTTCGGCACACGCTACTCATCACCACTCTGCCAGCCACCATCATGGTCATTCCCATGCTAAACGCTTGGCTTTTGCTCATTACCGTGGTGGTAGTCACGTCCTACAATGCGTTGCCTTCGCCAAAACAGCCTCTGAAGTTCAGTTACACGGCAATGCGCGCGACTGGTGGTATAACGCTGCTGGACGTTACGCACGCGGCCATGCCCCATCAGCGGGTTCTGTGCTGAACTTCCGCGGAATCCGCCGCATGCCTCTCGGCCATGTTGCGGTCGTTCGTGAAATTGCAAACAGCCGTACAATTTTCATCGACCAATCACATTGGGCCGCAAACGGAATCGCTCGACACGTTCGCGTGGTTGACGTCTCACCGCGTAATGACTGGAGCGCGGTACGCGTTGCGCTCAACGGCAACCAAGGCCGCCTAGGCAGCATCTATCCGACATACGGCTTTATCTACCCACACGCAGCACCAGACGAAGTTCCAATGCTCGCGCACGAAACACACGCCGCACCGCACGGCTCGGAAGTCGCCTCCGCACCGAGCGACTCCATCGATACAGACGCTCCGAACCGCTCTGTTCGCTGAAGCGGCTCGACACAATCTTTCTCGATTTAACGCAAACAAGCCGCTCTGTCAGTTCAGACAGGGCGGCTTGTTTTATGATACGGGTGATTGGTTGCTATCGCCTGAGCCCGAAAAACCTGCTCAGCAAGCATGATGCGCACAAGCATGTGTGGCCATGTCATGGCCCCAAAGGACATTACGGCATCGGCCCTTTCAAGCACGCTGCGTTCTAGCCCTTCAGCCCCACCTATAACAAAATGGATCGGCCTTCCGCTTTCCTGCCAAGACGTTAGTGCCTTTGAAAAAGACGGGCTATCAAACAAACGCCCTCCTTCATCAAGCACCACAACAAAAGCATTGTCAGGGCAGGCTGCAAGCAGCAGTTCAGCTTCCCGGCGCTTTTGCTCAATAACCGAACCGCGCGCCGCAGGCACCTCCTGTACTAACAGCGCAGGCCGAAGCCGGGCCGCATAACGCTCAAACAGCGCAAGCTCAGGCCCAGCTTTTAACTTACCAACCGCAACGAGCTTCATTTTAGGAAGCCTCGCCGTCCTTTCCTACGGGAAGCTCTGCTTCAACCGCATCAAGATCAGAGCCCCACATTTTTTCAAGGCCATACATTTCCCGGCTTTCGGGCTTAAACAAATGAACAACGACGTAGCCTGCATCAAGCAGAACCCAGTCGCTTCCATTCGCACCCTCAACCAGAATACGCTTGAAGCCAATTTCTGCCAGCTTCTTGTCGATGTGATGCGCCATTGCGGCGATCTGACGATCAACAAAACCTGTCGCAATAACCATGCGATCTGCGAAGTTCGCACGACCCGTTAAATCGATGGTGACAATATCTTCTGCCTTATCTTCTTCTAGGCTTTCGATAATGACCCCAAGCATCTTCGTTAGTGTGTCAGGCTCGACTGCCTCAACACGCTGAGCGTTTTTTTGCGGACCTGCCGCGACAGCTTTTTTGCGGGCTGTTGAAGCTTTCTTCGGTGCAGCTCCGTTCAGGTCGGTATCGTGTTCAGATGACGTTGTGATAACTTTTACTCCTCGTCCGGATCCGGGCATACCTGCCCGGATTCACGTAATGCTGTAGCTGATATATCGTTCTGCGGCGCAGAAAGGAACGACCAACCGCACGCATCTGGCTGAGATAGCAATTTTGCCTGCCGAAAAGGCTTACGTTTATGCCGCAAAACCGACGCGGCTGGCCCATGTAAGGCTGAACCAAAACTTCCAGGCCGTGGCACAACTGCAACGGGAATTCGCTCTGCCAAACGACGCCAATCCCGCCAACGGTGAAATTGGGCCAATCCGTCCGCCCCCATGATCCATACAAAAGAAACATGAGGAAAACGGCGCTGCAGCTCCACCACTGTTTTGTAAGTGTATCTCTGGCCTAACCTGGATTCGATATCCGTAACACGTATCCGCCGTCCGTCAGCCAAACGCCGCGCAGATGCCAAACGCGCCGAAAAAGACGCCATTCCGTCGCGTGGCTTCAACGGATTACCGGGTGAAACCATTAGCCAGACCTGATCCAGCCCCAAGGCCTTCAAAGCGCATTTGGCAACCTCGATATGGCCATAATGCGCCGGATTGAATGAGCCTCCCAAAAGGCCCACTTTGACCCGGCGACCATCACCATATTTTGGGAGCCCGCTCAGCCGCGCACCTGTCCGTTACCGCGCACTTCGTACCGGTAGCACGTCAATTGCTCCAAACCGACAGGGCCTCGGGCGTGCATACGCCCCGTGGCAATGCCAATTTCCGCACCAAAGCCAAACTCACCACCATCACAAAACTGCGTGGAGGCATTCCACATCACCACAGCGCTTTCCGTTCCGTTCAGAAATGTCTCTGCGGCATTGGCATCTTCAGTAATGATAGCCTCAGTGTGGCTGCTGCCGTGGCGCGCTATGTGCTCTAGGGCAGACTCCACACCATCAACAACAGCAACGGACAGAACCGAATCCAGCCATTCAGTATGGAAATCATCTGCTGTAGCTTTAGGCAACGATGGTACGATGGATCGTGCACGATCATCCGCCCGGAACGAACACCCCTTGGCTGTCAGATCCTGAACCAAAAGCGGCAAAATCTCTGGAGCAATCGCTGCATCGATCAGAACCGTCTCAGTCGCACCGCAAACACCTGTGCGCCTCAACTTGGCATCCAGAAGCACCTTCCGCGCCATCGCGAAATCCGCACCCGCGTGAATGTAAGTGTGACAAAGCCCCTCGGCATGAGCAAGCACAGGTACGCGAGCCTCACGCTGAACACGTTCAACGAGAGATTTACCACCACGCGGAATAATCAAATCTACACTACCCGCCGCCTGCAAAAGCGCACCAACGAGTGCTCGATCTGCGCTTGGCATGATTTGCACACACGCCGAATCTAAACCCGCCTGCTGCAGTCCGTGTTCAATAGCTGTCTGAATGGCTCGTGCTGAGTGTAAGCTTTCGCCTCCCCTCGTAAGACAACGGCGTTGCCTGATTTTATGCACAATGCCGCAGCGTCCGCCCCAACATTTGGGCGGCTTTCATAAATCATGCCGATCACGCCAATGGGGGCCGCGACACGCCGCATGTTAAGGCCATTTGGCTGCACCCACTCGTGCAGAACTCGCCCCACAGGGTCCGGCAGCTTGGCCACGTCCTCCAGCCCAGTCGCCATGGCATCCACACGCTCAGCCGTCAGCGTCAAACGATCCCGAAATGCAGCATTTCTGTCAGCACTCAGTCCGGCCAAATCACGCTGGTTTGCCGCAACGATCTCTGCTGAATGCACTCGCAACGCCTGCGCCGCCGCCGTTAATGCACTATTGCGCACTTCGGTACTTGCACGTGCCAAAGACCGGGCAGCACGACGCGCCCGGTCCGTCAGCTCCTGCAAAACAGCAGAAGCATCATTTTCAACGTCAGACATTGAAGCGGAACAGAAGGACATCACCATCCTCAACGACGTATTCTTTGCCTTCAATGCGGAGCTTGCCGTTTTCTTTCGCGCCTGCTTCACCCTTGAAGTTCACATAATCATTATACGCGACTGTTTCACAGGCAATAAACCCACGCTCAAAATCGTTGTGGATCACAGCTGCCGCCTGCGGTGCACGCGTGCCTTCCGTGATGGTCCAAGCCCGCGCTTCCTTAGGTCCAACCGTGAAATATGTTTTCAGACCCAGTAGCTTGTAACCAGCCGCAATGACACGGTCCAAACCACTATCATGCAGCCCAAGCCCTTCAAGAAAGTCACCACGATCTTCGTGAGGTAATTGGCTAACCTCAGCCTCAATCGCTGCGGATACAATCACCATGGCCGCACCCTCGGCTTCAGCCCGCTTGCGCACCGATTCCGAATGCTTGTTGCCCTCTGACGCAGCAGATTCTTCGACATTACACACATAAAGAACAGGCTTCGTGGTCAGCAACTGTAAGCGCGCCGCCTCCTTTTCCTGTCCTTCCGGTACAGCGGTGCGCGCTGGGCGGCCGTCACGCAAAGCAACAATCAGTGGCTCCATCAGCTCAAGCTGAGCCTGAGCTTCACGGTCATTACCGCGTGCACGCTTCTGCAAATTCGTCTGGCGCTTTTCCAAGCTCTCCAGATCTGCAAGCATCAGCTCTGTTTCAATGATTTCAGCATCGCGGACCGGATCAACACCACCTTCTACGTGCGTGATGTCATCATCTTCAAAACACCGCAAAACATGAATAATCGCGTCCACTTCGCGGATATTCGCCAGGAATTGATTGCCCAACCCTTCGCCCCGTGAAGCGCCACGTACCAAACCAGCAATATCAACAAACTCAAGACTTGTCGGAATTGAACGCTGCGACCCACCGATTTGCGTCAAAACATCTAACCGCTTGTCTGGCACGGCGACACGGCCTGTATTCGGCTCGATTGTACAAAATGGATAGTTCGCTGCTTGTGCCGCTGCCGTTTCGGTCAGAGCATTGAACAACGTAGACTTACCAACGTTAGGCAGACCAACAATGCCGCAATTGAAACCCATTTTATACTCCCGTTACGTCAACGCAGCTTAGGCTACGGCTATGCAAAATATAATCGTTGCCTTCTGTTCGCAGAAACCGACGTAACGGACAACCATCGGGGCACAAAAACCCCGATGATCTTTAGAAAAAACGTCGATTACAGCGCGGCAATCTTGTCTTTAGCAGCTGCAAGAATAGCATCACGATTAGCTCCGCCGTTCCGCGCAAGGCCTTCCGCTATGATCGCTGTTACTTCTTGGCCCAAAGAAGCAAACACCGCCTTAAGGTAGGATGTTTCGTGCTCGAAGGCAGCAGCAGGCGTATTCTCTTCGTAAATACCGCCACGCGTCGCGACGATCACGATTTTCTTTTGCCCGATCAATCCTTCAATGCCCGTAGGCACATAGCGGAATGTACGTCCCGCAATCATCAAGCGGTCAATCCATGACTTCAACTGGGATGGAACACCGAAATTATACAAAGGAGCCGCGATGACAACGATGTCCGCTGCCTCAAATTCTGCCAATACTTCAGCGGATTGCACGTGCTCATCACGGCGCGGTGCATCTGCAGGAATATCTTTTCCGAACTGGGAAAATAACTCCATATCAAGATGCGGTAGCGGCTGTGCGACCAGATCACGATGTGTCACTTCCAAATTGGCCTCTTTAGCTCGGAAGTGCGCGACAACATCAGCCGTCAAAGCTCGGCCCGTTGAGTGATCGCCTAAAATACTGGAATCAATGTGCAAAAGTTTAGTCATGACGATCTATGTCCATAAGTTCGAATTTTACCGAACTTTAGATAACATACGCTTCAGCCCATTTTGCAAGTGATGAAAATTGGAAAAGAAAGAAGCCCGCTGACTCTTCCCTTGCGCTCTGCCACCTTTTTCCGCTCAAAATAATCTTATGACAGATTTACGCATTGGCATCGCAGGCATCACTGGCCGCCTTGGCTCCCTCTGTGCAGAAGAGGCTGGAACTGCTCTTTCTGGGGGTACTTCCCGTCATCCGGTGCCGGAAAAAAATATTACATCCTCACCAGACGAACTCGCCAAACGCTCAGATGTGATCATCGATGTAAGCAATGCAGCCACGATTGCAGAACATGCCAAATGCTTTAGTCAAAATAATTGCGCATGGGTCATTGGCACAACAGGCCTCGACAACGCGGCGCAAGATGCCATCAAAGAAGCCTCAACCCGGATCCCAGTTCTTCAAGCAGCAAATTTTTCGCCTGCTCTTACTGTTTTCCTTGATCTGGCACGTCAAATTAGTGCCGCTCTTCCCAGTTATGATGCTGAAATTGTAGAGACACACCACCGCCAAAAACTTGACGCACCTTCCGGCACAGCCCTCGCTATCGGAGAGGCCGTCGCACAAGGACGCGGATTGTCTTTAAAAGACGTAGCACGCACGGACCAAAATGGCCGCCGCCCGGACAATGCCATTGGCTTTGCATCTCTCCGTGGCGGGCAAGTTATTGGTGCGCATGATTTACTGCTCTTAGCTGCGGATGAAGAAATTACTTTGTCACATCGCGCGCTCGATCGTCGTGTTTTTGCACGAGGAGCACTGCACGCCGCACGCTGGTTAGCCACTAAAAAACCAGGCCTCTACAGCATGGCAGACACACTGAAAAACGAATAATTGATACAAAATACCGGCAAAGGCCCCTAGAGGGCCCTTGTCCTTATTATCACAGCACAGAAAAAATACGTTCCTGCACACCGCAGGACTTGACCTAGCGACGCAATTCCGTCAAGTGGTCCCATTCCGAAATACCGTTACCACAAATCTCGGCTTGTTTAGCGCCGAAATGGATGGTGCGGCCCTTTTCACCACTCATTCCCTGCGAGGTCCCTGAGTGCGCAATTACGGCGATTTCCTCTTTACATCTGAGTCCGTTTCCGAAGGTCACCCTGATAAGGTTGCTGACCGCATTTCGGATACCGTTCTGGATGCTTATCTTGAAGCAGACCCAGAAGCACGCGTTGCTTGCGAAACCATGGTTACTACCAACCGCGTTGTGCTGGCTGGTGAAGTGCGCGGCCCGAAATCTGTCGAGGACACGCTGATCGATCGCGCACGCGAAGCCATTAAAGACATTGGCTACGATCAGGAAGGCTTCTCTTGGAAGCACGCTGACATCACGTCCTACCTGCATGCTCAGTCCGCTGACATCGCCCAAGGCGTAGACAGCGCCGACAACAAAGACGAAGGTGCCGGCGACCAAGGCATTATGTTCGGCTTCGCAACACGCGAAACAGAACAGCTCATGCCAGCGCCCCTGTTCTACGCACAGACTATTCTGGAGCGCGTCCGTGACTACCGCAAAAACGGTGACGCACGTGGCGTAGGCCTTCTGCCGGACGCTAAGAGCCAGGTCACACTGCGCTACGTCGATGGTAAGCCCGTCGGTGCAACCTCCGTCGTAATCTCGACACAGCACGTCGAAGGCATGAGCCAACACACCATCCGCGAAACACTACGCGATGTCGTGCGTGAAGTTCTGCCAGAAGGCTGGATGTGCCCGGAAGACGAATTCTACGTAAACCCAACAGGCAACTTCGTCATCGGCGGCCCCGATGGTGATGCTGGTCTGACAGGCCGTAAAATTATTGTGGACACATATGGCGGTGCAGCTCCGCACGGTGGCGGCGCGTTCTCCGGCAAAGATCCAACGAAGGTCGACCGCTCTGCAGCCTACGCAGCGCGTTACCTTGCTAAGAACGTTGTCGCTGCGAACCTAGCAGATCGCTGCACAATCCAGCTCAGCTACGCAATTGGTGTTTCAAAGCCACTTTCTGTGTATGTTGATCTCGACAATACCGGCAAAGACATTGACGAAGCACGCCTCGGCGCCATCCTCAATGAACTGGTTGACCTGTCGCCACGCGGTATCCGTAAACACCTACGCCTGAACCGTCCAATCTACACGCCAACATCAGCTTATGGCCACTTCGGCCGTACACCTGACGCAGCACTGGACAACTTCACGTGGGAACAGGCTGATCTCGTCGACGCACTGCGCAACGCTTTCAATCGGTAATTCCCCCTGACTACGTCTCTTAAATCTCAACCGGAGCGCCTCTACGGCCGTCAACGCGGCCACCCGCTCCGGGCCCGTCAGCAGCGACTGCTTGATGTGTCGCTGCCTCGGCTATCCTTGGCTACGCCAGAGAATCCTGCCTCTACATTTGGAGATGGCATTTCTGGCGTTTTCCTTGAAATCGGCTTTGGCGGCGGCGAGCACGCGCTCGACCAACACAGGCTTAACCCCGACGTTGGCTATATCGCTTCGGAAGTCTTCGAGAACGGCTTGTGTTCGCTCCTTTCTCGTCTAGTTCCCGAAGGTGAGGAAGAGACCGCTTCTCCCCCAAGAATTTTCGTCTTTGGGCGGAAGATGCCCGGCTACTTCTGAAAAGCCTGCCGGAAAACAGTCTCGACCGCGCTTATTTAATGTTTCCGGACCCTTGGCCAAAAGCACGTCACGCTAAGCGCCGCTTCGTCCACCCGGAAAATATCGCGCTTCTGGCACGTGCTCTCAAACCGGGAGCCGTATGGCGGGTTGCGAGTGATCACCCCGTTTATCAAGAATGGGTTGAAGAGGTCATGAAAGCACAAGACCTTTTCGATACGCCGCCTTACACCACAGAACGGCCTGAAGGCTGGTCACCCACCCGATACGAAAGCAAAGCTTTCCGGGAAGGTCGCCAACCATTTTATTGGACATTTACAAGGCGCAACTAATACTGGTGCGTCGACTTGGTTTTCATTTTATTGATTCAAGCAGAGGCCCAAACTCATGACAGAGATCGAACGCGACGAAATGGAATTTGACGTGGTGGTTGTAGGAGGTGGACCAGCCGGTCTATCAGCCGCCATACACCTCAAGCAAATTTCTCCCGACCTCAATGTCTGCTTGATCGAAAAAGGAAGCGAGATCGGCGCACATATTGTGTCCGGGGCCGTTATCGAGCCCCGCTCCCTTGAAGAACTGCTGCCGAACTGGCGCGAAACAAACGCCCCCCTGCGTACGGAAGTCTCAGAAGAACAAGTCCTTTTCCTGACGGAAAAGCGGGCCTTCCCAATTCCTGGCCTTAATCTTGTCATGCCACACATGGCAAACCACGGAAATTACGTTGTTTCCTTGGGCGAAGTATGCCGCTGGCTGGGCGAGCAAGCCGAGGCTTTGGGTGTTGAAATTTACCCCGGATTCTCCGGCGCCCAACTACACATAGAAGACGGATGCGTCACTGGAATCATCACCGGCGATATGGGCATTGAGCGCGACGGCTCTCAAGGTCCAAATTTCACACCTGGTATGATCCTGCGTGCGCGCCAAACCATTCTTACCGAAGGGACGCGTGGGTCCTTGTCAGCCCACGCCATGCAACATTTCAACCTGCGCGATGGTGTTGAGACACAAACATACGGCCTAGGCATTAAAGAAGTCTGGGAGATCCCCGAGGAAAACCACCGCCCGGGCTTTGTACAACACAGCTTCGGTTGGCCACTAGATAACAGCACCTATGGCGGTGCGTGGCTTTACCATTTCGGCAAAAACCTTGTCAGCTATGGCTTCGTCACAGGGCTGGACTACCAAAACCCCCATCTCTCTCCCTTCGAAGAAATGCAGCGGACCAAGAACCACCCCGCGTTTAAAAAGCATTTCGAAGGCGGCAAGCGCATTATTTACGGCGCACGCGCGCTCTCAGAAGGCGGCGTACAATCTATTCCACGCCTAACTTTCCCGGGCGGTGTACTCGCCGGAGACTCTGCTGGTTTCGTCAACGTGCCCAAAATTAAGGGTACACACACTGCGATGAAGTCCGGCATGCTTGCTGCGGAAGCCGTGGCAGATGCTCTCAACAACAATGAGCAACAAGCACATAGCTTGGAAGATCGCCTCCGCGCTTCATGGCTCTGGGATGAGCTTCACGGCGTCCGCAATATCCGACCAGCTTTTGCAAAATGGGGAGCTAAGGTTGGCGCCCTCTATGCTGGGATCGACTCGATGCTGTTGCGTGGCCGTGCACCATGGACACTGCACCACCCGCATGCCGACCACGAGACCTTGCGTCTGGCCACAAAAACCTCCCCAATTGCCTACCCCAAGCCAGACAACAAACTCACCTTCGATCGCGTCAGCTCAGTTTTCCTCAGCGGCACCAACCATGAAGAAAACCAACCCATACATCTCAAACTCCGTGACCAGTCTGTATGGGGACCCGTCAATCACACGCTCTATGACTCACCGGAAAGTCGCTACTGCCCGGCCGGAGTATATGAACAAGAGCAAAAAACGCCCGATCAATGGGATCTACGCATCAACGCCCAAAATTGCGTGCATTGCAAAACCTGTGACATCAAAGACCCCACACAAAACATCGAATGGTGCACGCCAGAGGGCAGCGGAGGCCCCAACTACCCTGTCGGGATGTAAATATCTGCTGGGGATGTGACTTCCCCGTTCAGTTCAGCTAACTTGTCTCAGCTTTGTGAAGTTATAAGTGGCGGATTGGACAATGAAGATATTAGTGCCGATCAAGCGCGTGGTCGATTACAACGTGAAAGTCCGCGTCGCAGCGGATGGTAGCGGTGTCGACACGCAAGGCGTGAAAATGTCAATGAACCCCTTCGATGAGATCGCCGTCGAAGAAGGCATCCGACTGCGCGAAAGCGGAGCGGCGAAAGAGGTTGTGGTCGTCACCATTGGGGCCCAAGCAGCGCAAGATGTTTTGCGCACCGCCATGGCCATGGGTGCGGACCGCGCTATTCTGGTAAAAACAGACGATACACTTGAGCCGCGCGCCGTCGCGAACGCGCTCAAGGCCGTCATCGAGCGCGAAAATCCATCCATCGTGAGCATGGGCAAACAAGCCATTGACGATGACATGAACGCGACGGGCCAGATTCTGGCTGCCAAGCTCAACTGGCCACAAGCGACATTTGCCAGCAAAGTCGTTGTGAACGGTGACAAGGCAGAAGTCACACGCGAGATCGACGGCGGCACAGCAACATTTGCTGTCCCCCTCCCGGCTATCATTACAGCAGATCTACGCCTGAATGAGCCTCGATACGCCTCGCTCCCGAACATCATGAAAGCCCGCAAAAAGCCTCTCGAGACAATTGAGCTCGAAAGCCTCGGCGTAGACACCGCATCACGCCTGACGACGATTTCGGTAGCAGAGCCAGCTGAGCGCCAAGCCGGCGTCATGGTAAGCAGCGTGGCCGAGTTGGTCGAAAAACTAAAGACAGAAGCGAAGGTGATCTGATGACAGCTCTTGTTCTTCTGGAAATCGAAAACGGCGCAGTCCGACAGGCATCGCGCTCAGCCGTTGCCGCTGCAAGCGCCTTTGGTTCTGTTGATGTGCTTGTTCTCGGCGCAGGCGCAGAAGCTGCAGCGCGCCTTCCGGGCGTTGCCCGCGTCCGACACGCAGAGTCACTTTCTGATTCCATCGCCGAAAGTGCGTCTGCGCTACTTGCAAGCATTGCTGCCGAATATACGCATATCATCAGCGCAGCGACAGCAAACGGTAAAAACATCCTGCCCCGGCTTGCTGGGTTACTTGATGTTCAGCCTATCCCTGACGTCATTGCTATTCAGGATGCAGATACTTTCGTCCGTCCGATTTATGCAGGCAATGCACTCGCAACTGTGCGATCAAGCGATAACATCAAAGTTCTAACAGTACGCGGCGCCAATTTTGATCCGGTAGCAAGTGAAGGTGGAAGCGCATCTATCGAAGCAATCGCTCTTGATACATCTGCTACAATCCCTTCCGTTGAAGAAATCTCGGTCAACCTCTCAACATCCGAACGCCCTGAATTGGAATCAGCCAGAGTAGTTCTCTCAGGGGGTAGAGGGTTAAAAGACGCAGCAAACTTTAAGCTGCTTGACCCTATTGCAGACAAACTCGGCGCAGCCATTGGCGCTTCACGCGCCGCTGTGGATTCAGGCTTCGCACCAAACGAAATGCAAGTCGGGCAAACGGGTAAAATCGTTGCGCCTGAGCTGTACGTTGCTGTCGGTCTATCTGGCGCAATTCAGCATTTGGCCGGCATGAAGGACAGCCGCGTCATCGTTGCAATCAATATCGATCCAGAAGCACCAATTTTCCGCGTCGCGGATTATGGGCTGGTCGCTGACCTGTTCACGGTTCTACCGGAACTGGAACAAGCGCTTTAATAAAAACAGCGATCTACCAATTTATGGTAGATCGCTGAAAAAGCATCATATTCTACTTTTACAAAATCGCTCCCCCCTTGCAAAAACGAGTAACTCTCGTTAGAGGATGCGCCGTCGGCGGAGTGTAGCTCAGCCTGGTAGAGCACTGTGTTCGGGACGCAGGGGCCGGAGGTTCGAATCCTCTCACTCCGACCAATAATCCAAAAAATTTATTGAATATTACAAGCTTTATGAAGCTCAACAAGCTGCATAGCACTTTGCAATAATGCAGGACATTCCTGCCAATGCGCGCGAATCTCAGCTGCCATTTCTGCCTGAAATGCTTTATCCCACTCATGCATAGGCGGACAAAACGCACGCGGTGAAGGTTGAGAACTACACCCTCCCAGCACTAGAGCCAAAAAAACTACAGGAAATCTGTACTTCATGCCTCTCCTCGGTCCAAAATTGCCAGCAATTCATCGCGTGATCTCGGAGCGTCAACCCGTTGCTGAGCCATAGAACGCAAAGCTGCGTTCTGCTGTTGGACCAGAAAAATATCCTGCTGCGCCGATTGAGCTTGCTGCCCGCGCTTACCCGCACGGTACAACAAGACCCCCGCCCCTAAAATCATTAAGATCGTAGAGGCGAGAACACTTAAGTTAAACGTCACACCACAGGCTGTGAAACAGTGTTTGAGGTCGTGGTGCCGCTGGACTGGCTCAACGCCTGCTCTAACGACACTGCCCCATCAAAAATCTTCGCCATTGCGGCATCAACATCTGTGACGTTGATATGGCTACTCAAGCGCGCAACGAGCGCTTCTAGTACCCCTTGAGCTATCATTCCTCCAATGCTTACACCTTGCTGTACCGTTTCTGTATCTGCTTTCCCAAGGCTCTGATTAATTAATTTTTCAAACGCCGAAATAGACAAAAGAGACATATTATGTTCCTAAATTATGGTATTTATTTTTTAATATTTGAATCTATAGATAATTTTGATTTACTACTTTCTATGTAATTAGAAGCCCAACCTATATTTAAACCCAATACTGAAATAACTCTATATGCACTATATACAATTTTATTATTGGGCGGTGGAAATAAAACTGTAATGAGTTTACAAAAAATAATAAAAAAGGCTAACAGAGTTTCGTATTCTTTTGGAAAGATATTCAATAACGTTGCTAAATCAACAAATGACCCATTCATTATTTCATCCCTATAAAAATAAAAAAAGACACCTCTCATTGCGAAAAGATGCCTTACTAAAATTTCATGTTAATTATCAAACCATTTAAATTTATGGCTTAATGCCACAATACATACTTATTTAGCGCTTTTATGGCAAGCATTTATTTACAAATTTTCCACAATCAGTTGATTACATCCCTGTTTCCACCTACTTTGAAAGAGCAATTTATTTGCTGGACTCAGGAGGTTTTTATGAGCCGCACTCTTCGAGGAGTATTCTTCCTCGCTGCAATCGCCACAGCTTCTCCAGCCCTTGCAGAACCAGGCGGTTGCCTCAAATACGGTGCAGCTGGCGCCGTCGGTGGGCATTTTGTCAAACATGGCGTCTTGGGCGCCGTCGGCGGTTGCGTAGCTGGCATGTATACGCGCCACGAATACCGTAAAGGAATCGCCGAAAAAGCTGCCCTTTGGGACAAAGAGCACCCAGCAGCTCCCGACGAAAAAGCAAGCTGGTGGCAAAGACACCACGATGCCGCTTCAGTAAAACAAAAAGCTGAATGGTACGATGCAGAGCATCCAAGCAACGGCGCTCCACAAAACAACGCTACACCCAACTAACAAAAAACCGCCCGTGGATTCTTCCACGGGCGGTGCTTGTAAGCTCAGTTATCCGTTAGGCTTTTAGCCTTTACTCAGCCGTCGAGAAGCCGCGCATTGCCTTACGTGTGAGATCCTCAATTAAGTCAATCGCAGCTACGTCATCATTCAAGCACGGTATTAAAGCAAACTTCTCGCCACCGACCTCTTCAAACTCTTCACGAAGCTCATTTCCGATTTCGTCCAGAGTCTCGATGCAATCCGCCATGAAGCCTGGTGTTATGACAGCAATCTTAGTGACACCTTCATCCGGCAACTTAGATACGAATTCAGCAGTATAAGGCTTTAACCATTCCATTGGCCCAAAGCGCGACTGAAATGTGAGCGGCATCTGCTCTTCAGTAAGATCCAAGGCTGTACGCAGAGCTGCCGTAGTGCGCTCGCACTCTTCCCTGTATCGATCTCCTTTTTCCACGCATATTTTAGGCAGGCCGTGGAAAGATACGACCAATCTCTGGGGCTTGAAATCCAAGCTAGCCAGCTTCCGACGAACTGATTCCTCCAAGCCTTTGATGAACAAGGGGTGATCCGGAAACGAAGGCACTGTCAACACAGAAGGCTGACCACGCAGCTTCATCAGTGCACGAAACAACTGGTCGTTTGCAGTTGCCGTGGTTGTGGCAGAGTATTGGGGGTAAAGCGGGATGCTTATGATCCTGTCGCAACCCTGATCCATGAGCTCATCTACAGCGTGAGCTATAGATGGCTTGCCGTAACGCATGCCCCAAGCTACCGGCACGTCCTCATTAGACAGCCTTTCCTTCAGCAATTCTGCTTGCTTCTCGGTGTACACCCTCAGCGGGGAGGCATTTTTTTCTTTGTCCCAGATCCGAGCGTAATTGGCTCCACTTTCAAACGGCCGACGCGCCAATACTGCGCCCTGCAATATCGGCTGCCAGACAACTGACGGCGCCTCGATGACTCTGCGGTCAGAAAGGAACTCACTCAGGTAGCGCCTCACACCCCAGTATCCCGTATTGTCGGGTGTACCGAGGTTAATGAGCAGCACACCTGTGCGGCCATTTAAAGGGATTGGGGTGCGGGGGGTGCGATATACAAAAGCCATAACCCAATAAACTGCTATGGGCTAAGAAGTTGCAATCCCTTAGCCCGTAAAACACAAAGGGAAGTGTGAAACGCGTCCCAGAGGGGACGCTATCGTCGGTGCCTTACGCGAGCGTAAGAAAGAGAGGGTTTCAAAATCCCACTACACGCCGTTGCGGCAAATAACCCAACAGTAATCATCGAGATTTCGAAGTATGTTGGTGAGGTAATCATGAAGTTCATCTCTGACCTCCTAGAGCTCTTCTGGGGAAATCCTGAGCTCAATTAAGAGAGTGGCAATCTTACTTTTCACTTTCAAGAAAAAAATGCGTTTTCATGCAAAAAAATTGTCACAGACTTTTTAAGGAACTGTGACAACGCATTTTCCGGGCCTGATGGATGAAATACAATTTGGCGCCACTCATTCTAACGGGACGGAAAATTAAATATAACGATGCTGTAAGAGGCGTCTTTTTGGATAGAGGCAAATACCTAATCTGAGACGGATGGTGCGCACCCATAGATTGCGGAACAATTGAAATGCCAAGCCCGCCTGCAACCAAATTTAATGCTGCCATCAGCTGCGGGCCTTTCTGCCTAATACTTGGGGTAAATCCAGCACCATGACAGGCGTCAACTATCGTTCGGTAAAGCCCGTTATTGTATTGGCTTTGATAAAGGATGAAGTCTTCTCCCTCTAAATCCCCCAAACGAATCCCATCAGCACACACTTGCTGAGCCAAAGCGTGACCAATCGGCACAGCAACAACCATTGGTTCATCAAAAAGCTGCTCGACAACAATGTCAGACGCATCGGGTATGGATGCCCGGACAAAGGCAACATCGACGCGATCATCCCTCAATGCACCCAGTAATTGGCTGGAGTTGCCTTCCGTTAGGCTGACATCAACATCAGGCCAACGCTGACGAAAGTCTCCTAGAACAGCAGGAAGACTCGGATGGCACATAGCAGAGTTCGTAAACCCAACCGCCAACTCCCCACTTTCCCCACGCATTACTCGCCCAACATCGCGCACCGCTTCTTCCAAACGATCCACGACATCATATGCGCCATCTAACAAGGTGCGTCCGGCAGCCGTCAGACGCATCCCTCTCGGGTGACGCTCAAACAAAATAACGCCTAAGGCCTGCTCTGCTCTGCGCAAAAGTCTGGTCAGTGGGGGTTGCTGTATTCCGAGGCGCTCAGCCGCAAGGGTTAAATTGCCTTCTTCAGCAATTGCGATCAGCGCACGGAGATGACGTAATTCAAGCATGCCATACCTTTTAGGTATAACAATTCCCCTGCGCAAACATTTCCCATCACTGTCATTAAACAATAGAATATTTGTATAAAACAGGCGCTTTTCACTAACTTCCTGCCTCGAAACACCGTCAAAGGACGTTCCCATGACCAGCTCTCACGTCGAACGCATTCCAGCCACCCTCATCGCCGGTGACGGTATCGGTCCTGACATTACAGCTTCGGTTACAACCGTTCTTGACGCACTGGGCGCCCCTTTTGAATGGGATAAGCAAGAGGCAGGTCTGGGCGCTTTTGAAAAAGAAGGCACCGCACTCCCAGAGAAAACCCTCGAAAGCATCCAACGCACAGGCCTCGTGCTTAAAGGTCCGCTAACAACACCCGTAGGCAAAGGCTTCCGGTCCATCAACGTCACGCTACGTCAAAAATTTGACCTCTACGCAAACGTGCGCCCCACCCAAACACTCGTGCCCGGCGGTCGCTACGAAAACGTCGACCTTGTCGTTATCCGTGAAAACGTCGAAGGCCTTTATGCCGCGATGGAGCACTACCTGCCTTCAGGGAATGACCCACAAGCCGTCGCATACGGTGCAGGCTACAATACCCGCACAGAATGTAACCGCATCGTGCGCTTTGCCTTCGAATACGCTCTGAAGAACGGCCGCAAGAAAGTCACGCTGGTCCATAAAGCGAACATCCTCAAAATCCTCAGCGGATTATTTCTAGAGGAAGGCCGCCGCGTTGCCGCGGAATATGAAGGCCGCGTCGCCGTCGAAGAAAAAATTGTCGATGCCTGCGCCATGGAACTGGTCGTTAAGCCAGAACAATATGACGTCATGGTCACCACAAACCTGTTCGGCGATATTCTTTCCGACCTTACAGCAGGCCTCGTTGGTGGGCTTGGCATGGCGCCCGGCGCAAATATTGGTGAGACTATGGGCCTGTTTGAGGCAGTCCACGGCTCCGCACCAGACATCGCCGGCAAAGGAATCGCCAACCCGCTAGCCCTCATGATGGCAGGTAGCATGATGCTCGCCCATGTCGGTCGCCTCGACCTCTCACAGCGCCTCGACAACGCCATGAAACACATCATCGAAGTCGACGGCATCCGTACCCGTGACCTCGGTGGTTCCGCCACGACAGAAGACGTCACACAAGCTCTTTTGCGCGCCATCCGCTAATCACGCCCTTTCGGAGATATTTGTATGAAACTCGTCGGCAACGACCTCCTGAATGCTGGCCGTGACCTCAGCGTTGATGGCCGCTCTTACCGTTATTTCTCTCTACCCGCCGCAGCAGAGAAAATTGGCGATGTATCGCGCCTGCCAGTCAGCCTCAAAATCCTGCTGGAAAATACCCTCCGCTTCACAGACGGCACCAGCTACACAGAAGCAGACGCACAGGCTATTGCGGATTGGCTTAAAAATGCCAGTTCCACACAGGAAGTCCCCTTCAAACCCGCCCGCATCCTGATGCAGGACTTCACCGGCGTTCCCGCCGTTGTAGACCTTGCCGCCATGCGCGATGGCATTCTCTCACTTGGTGGCGACCCTCGCCGCGTGAATCCACTCGTCCCAGTGGACTTGGTCATCGATCACTCCGTCATGGTGGATGTCTCTGGCCGTGAAGACGCGCTTCAGCAAAACGTCACCCGCGAGTTTGAGCGCAATGGTGAACGTTACGCCTTCCTGCGCTGGGGCCAACAAGCCTTTGACCAGTTCCGCGTTGTCCCGCCCGGTGCCGGCATCTGCCATCAGGTAAACCTAGAATATCTCTCCCGCGTCGTCTGGACCCGTGAGATTGACGGCACCACCTACGCCTACCCAGACACACTCTACGGCACCGATTCCCATACCACGATGGTCAACGGCCTCGGTGTTCTCGGTTGGGGCGTGGGCGGCATTGAAGCAGAAGCCGCCATGCTCGGCCAGCCCATCGCCATGCTGATACCTGATGTGATCGGCTTTCGTCTGGAAGGCAAACTGCCAGAAGGCACCACAGCAACAGACCTCGTGCTAACCATCACGCAAATGCTACGCGCTAAAGGCGTCGTCGGTAAATTTGTTGAGTTCTACGGCCCAGCGCTAAATGATCTACCACTGGCAGACCGCGCAACAATCGCCAATATGGCCCCAGAATATGGCGCAACCTGTGGCTTCTTCCCCGTCGATGCACAAGCACTCGATTACATGCGCCAAACAGGCCGTGATGAGCACCAAATTGCGCTGACAGAAGCTTATCTACGTGCACAAGGTATGTTCCGGGACACGAACACGCCGGACCCTATTTTTACCTCTTCTTTGTCGCTCGACATTTCAACAGTACGCCCCTCGCTTGCTGGCCCAAAGCGCCCACAAGACCGCGTTGCCCTCGATGTTGCTGCACCTTCCTTTGAAAAAGCCCTCACCGAAGCTTTAGGCGTCGCAGCAGACAAAACTCAAACAACCGCTCCCGTAGCCGGAACAGACTACAGCATCGGCCATGGCTCCGTTGTAATCGCGGCCATCACCTCCTGCACAAATACATCCAACCCAGCTGTACTCATCGCTGCTGGCCTCGTCGCACGTAAGGCGCGGGCTTTGGGCCTTACTCCGAAGCCATGGGTCAAAACATCTCTCGCACCGGGCTCTCAAGTGGTCACGGACTACTTGGATCGTGCGAATCTTACCGAAGACCTCAGCGCGCTGGGCTTCGATACGGTCGGGTATGGCTGCACCACCTGTATCGGCAACTCCGGCCCATTACCGCAAAACATCGTCGATGCAATCGAAGAAAACGGCCTCGTGGCAACCTCCGTTCTCTCCGGAAACCGCAACTTCGAAGGACGTATCTCCCCGAATGTCCGCGCCAATTACCTTGCCAGCCCTCCGCTAGTCGTTGCTTACGCCCTCTTCGGCACCATGCGCGAAGACATCACCACAGCAATCCTTGGCCATGGCCCAGACGGTCAGGAAATTCGCCTAAAAGATATCTGGCCCAGCAACGCCGAAGTAGCCGAACTCATCGGTTCCGCCGTCACACGTGAAGCTTTTGTCGAACGCTACGGAAAAATCACCGAAGGCACCCCAGAGTGGCGGGCCCTTGGTGCAGCCGCGGATTCAGCAACCTTTAACTGGCAGCCAAGCTCTACCTATGTGCAAAACCCGCCCTATTTTGATGGTCTGACAGCAGAACCTGCACCACGCAAAGACATTACTGGCGCGCGCATTCTGGCCCTACTCGGTGACAACATCACCACAGACCATATCTCCCCCGCCGGTTCGATCGCAGCCAGCACGCCCGCTGGTGAATACCTGCAATCACATCAGGTTCCCGTGCGTGACTTCAACTCTTATGGCTCACGCCGTGGCAATGACCGCGTCATGGTCCGTGGCACTTTTGCCAATATCCGTATCCGTAACGAAATGGCCCCCGGTACTGAAGGCGGCATGACCTCCTTCCAGCCGGACGGCACCATCATGCCTATTTACGACGCAGCTAAACGCTACGAAGAATCCGGCACGCCACTCGTTGTATTCGGTGGCAAAGAATACGGCATGGGGTCTTCCCGCGATTGGGCCGCAAAGGGCACACGCCTTTTAGGCATCACCGCCGTCATTACCGAAAGCTTCGAGCGTATCCACCGCTCAAACCTCGTGGGCATGGGCGTTCTACCACTCACTTTTGAGCCAGGTACCACACGCAAAACCCTGAACCTGAATGGGTCAGAGACCATCGCTATTGAAGGCGTTGAAGATCTGGCGCCGGGCAAAACCCTCACCATGATCATCACCCGGCAAGATGGCAGCACACAAAGTGTCCCCTTGCTGTGCCGCGTCGATACAATTGATGAAGTCGCATATTTCCAGCACGGGGGCATCCTGCCCTACGTTCTGCGCGGCATGGCCTCCGCCTGACACTCCTGTTGCCCAATAAACAACATCAGGCAAAACAT
Organism: Neokomagataea tanensis; assembly: GCF_006542335.1. GTDB lineage: Bacteria > Pseudomonadota > Alphaproteobacteria > Acetobacterales > Acetobacteraceae > Gluconobacter > Gluconobacter tanensis. The sequence continues at coordinate 1,023,620 of NZ_CP032485.1, forward strand.
CTCGCGGCGGATGCATGTTCTTCTTGCACTCGCCGCACTCCACCCATAACGTAATCATCATCTGATAGTGCATCTACACTATTAGCCACGCAGACAGATGGAGCGCCCGCCGGCGCGCCAGCGGCGGGAGCTTCCACGGCCTTGGGAGACCCGCGATGCCTGCCTTGAACACCTCATCCCACTCAGAAGCCGAATCCCACCCGCTCGACCTCATGGAACAAGTCTTGGGCTTGTATGAATGGGAGTTTGAACGCCTTGGCCCCAATGAAATGGTTGCCCAAGCTCCGGGGCAATGGTGCGATTATGGCCTGATTTTCACATGGTCAGATGAATTATCTGCCCTGCACCTCAACGCGGTGTTTGACCTCCATCCTCCTAAAAAACTGCGCTCCAATGCGTATGAACTCATCGCCTTGGCCAATAGCCGACTCTGGGTTGGCCACTTTATTGTAGATGCTGAAAGCCGCATCCCGGCCTATCGCCACACCTTGCTTATGCGAGGCACGTCTTCCCTACCAAGCGAAAGCATGGAAGATTTGATCGATATTGCCCTTTCAGAATGTGACCGTTTCTACCCGGCCTTTCAATTTGCGCTCTGGGGCGGCCAAAGCCCTCAAAGCGCGTTAGATGCTGCAATGCTCGATTGTATCGGAGACGCTTGACCATGCCTGCCCCCTCAATTCTTCTCGCCGGATGCGGTAAACTCGGGAGCGCCCTTCTAGGAGGGTGGCTCGCATCTCCAAACCCACCGCGCCTTGTCGTGCTGGACCGACACAAAACGTGTGACAACGATAACGTCACAGTCATTCGCACAGCGGACAGCGTTCCGGATGACTTTACGCCTGATATAATCGTCCTTGCTATCAAGCCTGCCGTTGCCGAAGACGTTATCGCTTCATTGGCTGAAACTCTTGGGGCGCGTCTAGATAAAGCCGCCTTTTTATCGGTTATGGCCGGACGTACATGCGCATCATTAAGTGCTGCTGCCAAAAAATCCGGACATTCATGCCCAACACTCCGTGCAATGCCAAACACACCCTCCACCTTAGGTGCTGGTGTCAGCGGCCTTTACGCCAGTCCGGAAGCGACAGAGCAGCAAACGCAGCTTTGCCATGACCTTCTCTCCGCAGTCGGTGATGTTGTAGAGGTCACTGAAGAAAAAGACCTTCTTGGCGTAACGGCTCTTTCCGGCTCCGGCCCAGCTTATGTTTTCCTTCTGGCTGAATTGCTGGAAAAAGCCGGACAAGCGCAGGGCCTCTCACCTGAAAATGCCCGCCAACTGGCACGCGGAACCATTTACGGTGCAGGGCGCATGCTCCACGAATTACCCGATGATGCTGAAAAACTCCGTAAGGCTGTCACCAGCCCGAATGGCACAACAGCCGCCGCGCTTGCCGAACTTATGAAAGAAGAAGCTTGGCCAACCGCTATCGAAAAAGCGATTAATGCCGCGGTTAAACGCGCTGACGAACTCGCTGGTTAAAAATTCGTCCAGCAAGTTCAAACCACTGGGGCAATACTGCCCCAGTAACGCCATGAGAAATACCAGACAAGAAACGTCTTTCTCTGCACTTACGATGCAAACGGCTGGACAAATAAACGTTTCTCTCGCAGAGAGCAGCGCAATACGTTTTTTAGGAGACACCCATGGACGACGGACTAAACACGCTTGACGGCGCATCCTTACACCACGATGCCCCCGTTAGTCCGTTTGACGCCGCATTGCTGCGTGCAGCTTTTGACCGAGCTGGCTCCGAAGGGTGGCATCGCTTTTCCTTGGTCGATGCAGCGCTAGACGCCAAGCTTCCCATCGACGAAGTTCGTGCACGCTTTCCTATCAAAGCAAAGCTGCTGATAACCCTATGCCAGATCGCTGATAAAAGCGCGCTGCGCGATGAAAGCGAAGGAGCCGTCAAGGAGCGCCTCTTTGATCTCCTCATGCGACGTTTAGACGTGCTGCAAGAATACCGCTCCGGTGTCCAAGCTGTCATGCAGGCAATTCCCTATGACCCCGCTCTAGGCGCGCTCCTTGCTGCCCTAACACTGGATTCGATGCGGTGGATTACCGAGACTGCTGGCATTGATGGAGCAGGTATCCGCGGTGCGTTCCGCATTAAAGCAATTGCCGGAATCTGGGCACTCTCCCTCAACACATGGCACAAAGATGAAAGCGCTGACCTAGGCACAACAATGGCTGCGCTTGAGAAAAACCTCGAAAAAGCTGAGCGTTTTGGCGCCTTACAACCCTCCCCTCGGCAGAAGCTTCACGACGCGCTTAACCACTCCAGCCTACCTAATCATGATTTAGAAGTAGAATATTGAAAAAAGGGGGTTTACTCGCCCATCAAAACTGGATTAGAACGCACCCGTCCTTGGGGCGTAGCCAAGTGGTAAGGCAGCGGATTTTGATTCCGCCATGCGGAGGTTCGAATCCTCCCGCCCCAGCCAAGGATATTCCATAAAATAAAGCTTCCGTCAGTCTAAACGACAACGGTACAAGCCGTTTTAACGACGCAGTAACACCGCTCTTTCCAGAGCCCCTACTGCACCGGATGCGCAACCCCAAGCGACTCGCCTGACACAATGCCTGAAAAGACCCAGACCCGTCTTTATACGGGCTTCAGGCATAGCTGATCGGGCACCTTTCAGCAGAGGTGCCCAGCTTCCATTTTAGCGTGTAAACGTCTTCACCAAATCCGCAATGCCTGTTTGCCGGCGCGTCACCTGCCGCGCAGATTGTAGAACAGACCGAGCCTGGGTGATGGCTGCATCCAATTCATTGTTCACGATGACATGGTCAAATTCTGACCAATGTGAAATCTCGTCGAGTGCAGCGCGCATTCTTTTCTCGATTTCTTCAGGATGATCGGACGCACGTCTATGCAAGCGACGCTCCAATTCCTCCAAAGAAGGCGGTAGAACGAACAGGCTGACGACATCGTCCGGCAATGCTTGGCGCATGAGTCTGTGCCCTTGCCAGTCAATGTCAAACACCATGTCGTGCCCAGCGGCTAACGCTTCTTCAACAGGTTTTCTTGGGGTGCCATAACCTCTGCCGAAAACTTCCGCCCACTCCAGCAAGTCGCCTTGCTCAGCCATTTTTCGAAAATTCTCCAAATCGCGGAAATGATAATGCACCCCCTCGACTTCTCCCGGACGAGGTTGACGTGTCGTCACCGAAACGGAATGTTTTAACGAGGGCTCAGAAGCACGCAACGCGTTCGCGATGGTCGACTTTCCTGCTCCCGACGGCGCAGAGATAATAAAACAAACTCCACGGCGTGACGGACGCGTCATAAGGAACTCCTTGTTACGCTTATCACCCACCAGCGCAGGCGATATCATTATTTTTCTGCTTAATGCCTGAATTTAGCAGTAGTGAAAACCGCAGCATCAGGCATCGTTGTGCAATTGTGCCGCCAGAGTATTGCCCAGCGTACGCCGTGGCGGACCTCCTAGGATATGTCCTAGCGGAGCAAGAATTTCGATGTGATCACAGATGATTTTGAGAACAGCGAGCATAGGCACAGACAAGATAGCCCCTGAAATCCCCCACAACCAGTTCCAAAACAAAAGTGATCCAACTACAAAGACAGGATTCAAGGTGAAGCGCCGCGCCAGCAACATAGGCGTAATAGTTTCGCCCTCTAAAATATGAATAAACAAATAGATCAATGGTGGGACGAGAGCATGTAGTACTGATGGAAAACTAAACAAACCCACTACAAAATAAACGACCATTCCCATTAAGGGACCAATTATAGGAATATAATTAAGCAAAAACGCTAATACACCCCAAAGCAAAGGGTTAGGAACGCCCGTCAACCAACATTGCAAAACATTCAGTACACCAACAACGACGTTCATAATCGTCACTGTCACCAAATAGACAGACACATTATGCTCAATCTTCAGGGCCATCTGCACAACGCGGCGTTTTTCGGCAAATGTTGGCATAATTTCCACCACCCGCCGCAAGAGCGTGTCCCCTTCCGTCATTAAAAAAAACAACATGAGCAGCATTGAGAAAAAAGCATCCGCAAAATCGCGGGTCCCTGCCAGAACGGACGTCCCGAACCGAGACAATGCGCCATCGCCATCGAGAGACGAATTTGTGTGCACAACCCGCGTAACGTGGTGACCATTAAACAATGCCGATAAACGCATGTAATCTGACTGCAAAGCGTCAATCGGTCCACGCAAAAGCGCCATTTTTTGCTGCAAAGCAGGTAGTGCCTGAGGCACGCGCGAGAGCCACCCCGCAGCGGGCACGGAAATGGTTGTCGCCACTCCGCCCACAAGTCCAAACATCCCGGCAATAAGCAGCAATGCAGCCAAATGCCGAGGCAGATGAAGTTTTTGCGTCATAAAACGCATAGGGGCCAGCATCAGCAAATTGACCACCAACGCGAATACGAACGGTAAAAGAATCTGCGCCGTAAAATACAAAGAGTAGAAAACAGCCAGAACCGCCAAAACGATCAAACACATATCCCGGACATTAATATGCTGCCTGAGAGAGCTTTCCGGCAAAGTGTAATGGGGCAACGACTCATCGTCGGCATCCCACCGTTTTGCGGTTTTTTTTCTCTTTTTATCCGTGCGGTTTGACGTTTGAGAGTCGGCAATCTTAGCCGAATCTTGCAGCTCATTAGACATATCTGCTGTTTGAGATCCTGACATAAGACGCCCGAAAATGATTGAACTAACCCGAAATAACACCAAATCGGACTACACGTTTTTGTGTTCAGCGCAAAATTGCCCTTGAACTCTCCCCCCAAGAACAGACATTCTGCTCATAGTCGGAGGGTGCATCCCTTCCTTTTACGGCAAAGAACGGAGCTCACCATGGCTTGGAACACACCAAAAGTCACCGAAATCCCATTGGGCGCAGAAATCAACTCCTACGTCTGCGGTAAAACCAAGTAAGGTTTCCTCAGAAAAACTGGCTCTTTCCCCTTAGAAAGAGCCAGTTATATTGACGGGAACACAGAGGCGCGGCATGCGATATAGGTGATATCACCTCAAGCGGCGGCCTATATCCTATGATTGATCTCCTCGTTCTCGGTTCAGGAGCTGGCGGCGGCTTCCCTCAGTGGAACTCAGCAGCCCCCGGATGTATTGCAGCGCGCAAGCACGATGGGACATCCCCCCGCACACAAGCCTCTGCAGCCGTCAGTGGCGATGGGAAGCGCTGGTTTTTATTTAACGCGTCGCCCGATATCCGGCAGCAAATCAACGAAAACCCGCCTCTTCATCCTGCGCCAGAGCACGCAGATCAATTAAGGCACACCCCAATTCAAGCGGTCATTCTGACCTGTGGTGAAATTGACGCCGTCACTGGCCTCCTGACACTACGCGAGCGGGAACCTTTTTCACTCATGGCGAGCCGCTCCACCCTCGACCAACTCAACGCAAACCCGATATTTGGCGCATTAGACCCCAATATAGTCCCGAGGGTTCCCCTAGAGTTGGATCAACCATTTCCCCTCATCCATAAAGATGGCAGCGATAGCGGCCTCACCCTGACCGCGTTTGCCGTGCCGGGAAAAGCCCCACTCTATGCTGAAGCCGAGGGCTCACGCCCTGACGAAACGCTTGGCCTCAGTATCTTCGATGGCACCAGCACTGTGTTGTTCATTCCCGGCTGTGCTGACATCACAACAGATATCGTAAAACGTGCGGAGCAGGCCGATCTTCTCCTGTTCGACGGTACGCTATGGCGCAATGACGAGATGGTACGCGCAGGTCTTAGCCCCAAGACAGGTAAGCGTATGGGCCATGTATCCGTCGCAGACCCTGACGGCCCTATCGCGCTCTTTCGAAACTGTACGAAACCACAAAAAGTCCTGATCCATATCAACAACTCCAATCCCGTCCTGCTGGAAAAAAGCTCAGAACGCGAAATAGCCAACCAAGCGGGTTGGACCATTGCCGCTGACGGAATGATCTTCAGATTGGAAACTCCATGACTTCTTCTTTGTCCACTCGCCTTACTCCAAAAGAACTGGAAGAGCGCCTTCGTGCTATCGGGGCAGAGCGCTATCACAACCGTCATCCATTTCATCGCAAATTGCATGACGGGCTATTGAACAAGCAGCAAGTTCAGGCTTGGGCTCTGAACAGGTATTATTATCAAGCCAGCATTCCAGCAAAAGACGCCACACTCCTCGCGCGCCTACCGACAACAGAGCTACGCCGTGAATGGCGCCGGCGCATTGAAGATCATGACGGTACCGAGCCAGGTACGGGCGGTGTTGCGCGCTGGCTCGTGCTCACCGACGGGCTCGGTCTTGACCGCGCTTACGTCGAAAGCCTGAAAGGCTTATTGCCCGCTACGCGCTTCTCGGTAGAGGCTTATATTCATTTCGTTAGAGATCGATCTATTTTAGAGGCAATCGCCTCCTCACTAACGGAATTATTCTCCCCGACCATCATCAGTGAGCGTGTCTCTGGCATGCTTCAGCACTATGATTTCATTTCCAAAGACACACTGGCCTATTTCACACCGCGACTCACCCAAGCGCCACGAGATTCAGACTTCGCACTTGGATATGTGCTCGAACATGCCAAAACGATCGAACAGCAAGAAGCCGTTCTTGCCGCCTTGGAATTCAAATGTTCCGTCTTATGGACTATGCTGGACGCCCTAGACCACGCCTACGTCCACAATAACATTCCCCCCGGCGCATTTATTCCATGACCACTGAAACACCAGCGCACATCAACCCAGAACGTGTTCCGACGCTCGCGCGAGGTTACCGCCTTCAACACGACAAAGTCCGCAACCTCTGGCTTATTCAAGCGCCAGAGCGCGCACTTGTTTTAGAGGGCGCTGCACCCGAAATTATGAAGCTGGTAGATGGCAGCCGTACAGCAAACACGATCATAGAAACCCTCGTTGCGCAGTATGACGCGCCCCACGACTTAATAGCGCAGGATGTTTACACCTTGTTTGCAGACCTTACACAAAAAGGAGCTTTAAGGGCGTGACAATTGCCGCCCCTATGAGCCTCTTGGCGGAACTCACGCACCGTTGCCCTCTCGCCTGTGTCTACTGCTCTAACCCCCTGCAATTGGAACGCCGCGCGGCGGAAATGAACACCGCCGGGTGGTTAAAAACACTTGATCAAGCTGCAGAAATGGGAATTTTGCAGGTTCATTTTTCAGGGGGTGAGCCTATGGCCCGCCCGGATCTGCCTGAGCTCATCCGTCATGCACGCGATTTAAATCTTTATACCAACCTCATCACATCCGGTATTCTGCTGAATAAAGACACGCTCGCCGCATTGGACGATGCAGGCTTGGATCATATTCAGCTCTCTTTCCAAGATGTCACAAATGAAGGCGCCGAACGCATAGGCGGCCTCAAAAATGCCCAACCACGGAAGCTGGAAGCTGCGCGATTGATTGGAGCGCTCGGTATTCCTCTCACCCTCAATTTCGTTGTTCACCGTGAAAATATTGAGCGTATCCCGGCCATGTTTGCGCTCGCACGCGAACTCGAAGCACAGCGTGTTGAAATTGCTCATACTCAATATTACGGCTGGGGCCTTAAGAACCGAGCCGCACTCCTGCCAAGCCGGGAACAACTTGAAAGCGCCACACGCTTTGTCGAGCAAGAACAGAGCAAAGGTGGTCTAGCGATTGATTACGTCACCCCTGACTATCACGCACAAACCCCAAAGCCTTGCATGGATGGCTGGGGACGGCGCTTTATCAACATAACGCCCAGCGGCCGGGTATTGCCCTGCCATGCGGCAGAAATAATTCCGAACGTTCATTTTCCGAACGTAGAAGAAGACTCTCTGCAAAACATCTGGTTCGATTCTGAACTCTTTAATCTATTCCGCGGAACGGACTGGATGCCTGAACCATGCCGTTCTTGCTCCAAGAAGGAAGAAGACTGGGGAGGGTGCCGCTGTCAGGCGCTAGCTTTGACCGGGAATGCCGCCAACACAGATCCCATTTGTACAAAATCGCCTATGCACCATACGGTGGATACTGCTCTCAAAGAAGCACAAGCACAAAACCCGAAATTACTATACCGCCGCTTTTAAGGTTATGAACTCACCCAATGCTTGCACCATTGCATGCACTGGCTCTTGCCAACTCCCTGGTTTCGACTGACGAAATATCCGCATCGTCGAATACCAAGGAGTTGTATCTCCAGCATCCCCCCAACGCCAGCACGCGTCAAAGCGAGATAGCAACCAAACAGTGCGTCCCATACCGGCCATCAGATGAGCGATGGATGTATCCACCGCAATTAGAATATCAATTTCACGCAGCCGGACAGATGTATCAAAAAAATCTATAATATCTTTTGTTCCATCACTAATTTTATTAGCGTATTTTTGTCGCTGTACCGCCGCTTGCCCCATCTGAAAGCTAATAAATTCCATATCAGGTAGCGCCAATAACGGGGCCAATGCTTCAAGCGAAACACTCCGCCTTAAATCCGTTTGCCGCGCCTTAATATCACCCGGCCTTGGGTCTCCAGCCCAAACAAGGCCGACCTTCATAGCGCGCCCGACTTTTTCAAAACACCCGTTGGATTGATCGGCCCCAGTGTTCAAATAAGCTTCTGCTGCTTTTTGCCTCGGATCATAATTCAACCGAGCAGGAAGGCTGAGCAATGGGCAATGCACATCAAAATACGTTCCTTTCTCCAACACTGGGAAAGCTTTAAAAACTCCCTCAACACCTTGCGCCAAACGCACGAGCGGAGGAGGGACTTGCACGATAACCCGCGCACCTTTCTGTGCAAGTTGAGGAAGCAGTCGGAAAAACTGCAAACTATCTCCGTAACCCTGCTCATGATGAATGAGGATTGTTTTGCCATACAAATCCTCCCCTTCCCAAACGGGCACATCAATATCTGTTCTTAGTGTTTGGCAATCCAACCAGCGCCACTCATATTCACGCCAACCTGCACTGTAATTGCCTGACTTCAGGAGTGCTGTTGCTCTGCCAAATCTTAACGCAGCATGGCCGGGATCTATCTCGAGCGCACGATCGTAATATTCCAGCGCATCGTAAGAGCGGTTCAGACATTGCAGAGCATGGCCCGCGTTATTCAACGCTATAATATTGTTCGGACTTATTGCCAAAGCATCTACAGCGGCAGACAACGCATCAGAAAAATGACCGGCCCTCGCCAACCCCATACTGTAATCTATTTTATAATGCTCGTTCCTATCGTCCAAAGCACACGCATACCGCAAAGCCGCTAAAGCTTTTCCAAAATCGTCTTTTGCAATACGGACTAAGCCAAGACGGTGCCACCCACGCGGGTTAGACGCCTCATTGCGCAGAGAAAGAACGTAGTAATGCTCTGCTAAATCGAGCAGACCACAATGCTCACAAACACCACCGAGCAAAAAGGCTCCATGGGACGTTCGTGGCATATACGCCTCAGCATCCTTCACGCAGCACAACGCAAGGTCGTGCTGTCCGCTTCTTTCGGAAGCTATAGCAGCCCGGAGACTCTCTAAAAATTTAGGGCTTTCTATACAATCGGCCATGCTTCCTCCCACAAGAAAGCATGGCCGACGCAACACTAACAAAGTGCTAATATTCTAGTCTTCAAAAGATGAAGAAAGAATTTTTAAGCAGCGCTACCCTGAGCAAGCAGACCAGCTAAACGACGAGCGAAGCCTGTTGGGTCTGGAACAGCTTCACCTTCCTGCACACGCGCCAAGTCCAAAAGAATATGCGCGTAATCGGAAACATCCTCACTGTGCTCGACGCGCGCAGCTAAGCTACGGATCAAAGCGTGACGTGGGTTGATTTCCAACACAGGCGGTGTTTCAGGCATGCCTTGGCCTGAACGACGCATGAGACGCTGCATGGCTAAGTCCGGCCCGCCTTCAAACGTCATTACAACCGCACTACCCGTCAAACGGACTGTCCCGCGCACATCTTTTACAGCCTCGCCCAACGCGTCACGCAGCGCAGGTAATAGCTTTTCAAGATCAACCGGGCTCTCGCTCTCTTCTTCTGTCGTAACGAACTTTTCCAGATCACCATGAGACTGAACAACAGAACGAAGTGCTTTGTCGTTATAGGAATGCAAACGTTCTGGCCAGAAGGCATCCACCGGGTCAGCCAACAGCAGAACCTCAACGCCTCGCGCGCGGAAGCCCTCTAATTGGGCCGAGTTACGCAATGCGTCCAAATTATCGCCCGTCAGATAATAAATGGCGTCCTGCCCGTCCTTCATCCGCTCGATATAAGCGTCCAGCGTGGTTAAATCGTCGTCATGCGTGGACCGGAAACGCGCGAATTTTGCAATTTCTTGGCGGTATTCCGCATCTTCCCACAACCCTTCTTTAACGACAGGACCGAAATTATCCCAAAACGTGTTGAATTCAGGCGTAGCGTCTTTCGCGCGTTTTTGAATTTCACTCAAAACACGCTTCGTGACGGCCTTCCGAATACGCTGGAGCGTAGGAGTTGCTTGAAGCATCTCACGGGAAACGTTCAAAGGCAGGTCTTCTGTGTCCACGACACCCTGAACAAAACGCATCCAGTTAGGCAACAACTCTGCTTCGTCCGTAATGAACATACGACGAACATGCAGGTGCACGCGGCTTTCACGCGACTGCTCCATGAAGTCGAAAGGACGTGCTCCAGGGATAAACAGCAGAGATGTAAACTCCGTCGTCCCTTCAGCATTCCAATGCAGTGTTACGTAAGGTTCATCAAAAGCGCGGGCAACATGACGGTAAAATTCCGTGTATTGCTCTGCGGTTATGTCTGATTTGGACTTGCGCCAGATAGCCGTTCCTTCATTGGCCGGCTTGTCTTCGCTCGTCCCGTCTTCATTCTTCTCTTTAAGTGTGATCGGCCACGAAATGTGGTCAGCCCATTTTCTAATGATAGAACGCAAACGCCATGGGTCCAAAAACTCTACAGCGTCATCCTTGAAGGAAAGCTCAATTTCTGTGCCCGGCGTTGAGCGCGTTGCGGGGCTGAGCGTAAAATCCCCCTTGCCACTCGAGGACCAAGTCCATGCCTCATCAGATCCCGCTTTACGAGACGTCACATTGACATGATCCGCCACCATGAACGCAGCGTAGAAACCAACACCAAATTGACCGATTAGGCTTGGGCGGTCCTCTGGTTTAGCGTCGTTCAACTTCTCGCCGAACTGGCGCGTTCCGGAACGCGCAATCGTACCTAGATTTTCGACGAGTTCGTCATGGCTCATACCAATACCATCATCGGTAATGACCAGTCGCTTTGCATCTTTATCCGGATCGATACGAATAGCCGCATTATCTGGCAGAGCAAGCGCAGCGTTTGTTAGTGCTTCAAAACGGCGCTTATCAGTCGCATCGGCAGCATTAGCAACAAGCTCACGCAGGAAGATTTCCCGGTCGGAATACAACGAGTGCACCACCAAATCGAGTAGACGCCCGACTTCTGCGCTAAACTCTCTTTTCTCAACATGCCCAGATGCATCACTCATACCGTTATACTCCCTGATGAGATGGTCCCGATTCATATGCGACGCGGGAAAAAAAAATTCAACGTGCTCAAATGTAGTTCGCAAGTGTCATACTCTTCATATTTGCTATCACGCTATAGGACGCTTGGAGTTGATTTTGCGTATCCGTTAACTGTGTGGAGACACTTGCCATATCTGCATCTTTTGCCTGCCCTAACTGGCTGGTTAAGGCTGAGTTCATTTGATCCAAAAATGTCGATTGGCTGGAGAGCATATTTTGCTGAACCCCTAACTGTGCAGATGCATCCGACAGCCCATTATTTACAGAATTATTAGAGACCTGTATTCCAGAGATTAAGGAATTATAAGAATCACTTCCAACTTGATTACCGCTCAATGAAGCAACAACCATCAAATTACGCATTAAATCACGTATCGGTGAACCTGTTGTTTCAGAAGTGGAAGCTCCACCCTGCGAAGCAACCCACCCCACTGTCTGCGCACCGCCTGGCCCTAAAATCAGCTTTTGCGTCTGCATAGACATCTCCTCTGCCGAACCTGATAGCGCAGTAGAGAACGGAGCTTCATCGCCCGTGTTACCGGCAATACGCAAACTATCCTGCAAAACAACCTGCCCAGTATTTGTGCCGAGTTGCTGAACTGAAGCACTAATAGCTTGGCTCATAGCAGAAGACTGTAAATCCCCTTTAATGGGAGCTATTGTAGAAGCATCCCCAGAAAAAACATAAACTCCATTCGACTGCGTATTTAGCAGCGCCCCCAATAAAGAAAGGGAAGCCTTTGCAGACTGAGACGCAGAAGCAACGGCAGCGCTTGTCGGAGTTCCAACCAAAGACGAAATACTCGCTGTCAAATTAGAAGATATTGTTGATATTTGCGACAAAGCACTCTGCCCAACACTAAGCATCGTTTGGGCATTTTGCACATTACCACTCCACGCCGACACTTGTGTCAAAGCTGGCTGCACAGCCAATGCTTGCGTTCGGGCTGAGCCTAGCCCAGCGTAATCAACGGACGTAACACCAGTCGACACTTGTGCTTGCAAATCTGTCTGGCGCTTTGAAAGCGTATTTATTCCAGAAGATAATCCAAAAAAAGCGGCTCCAAAGCGCATTTCAGAGACTATACCCGTCATGATTAATTCCCAACGGCACTTAATAATGATGAGAACATAGATTGAACCGCTGATATAATCTTCGCATTCGCGGAGTAGGCATTTTGCAAAGAAACGATATTCGCCATTTCTTTATCAATCGATACGCCTGATGCACTCGAAAATTGAGATTGCAAATTTGTTTGTGTGCTTTGTGCCAACGAGGACCTGCTGCTTGCATCAGCAGCGACAGATGCTTGGTTTGCGGTCAAAGCCGTCGCTAGACTAATTAAATCTTGCTGACCGCTATACCCCAAATTTAGCGTCCCAGAAACGCCCAACCCTGTGCTCGGGACCCCGGTAACAGTTGATCCAAACGTCTGCGACAAAACGTTTTGCACAGCCGTTCCAGCATTTAACAATGATGGGGCATCTTGATACTGACTGGAAACACGTATCGTCTGTGCGAAACCAAGACTTCCTGATGGAGGGCTTGAAGTTTGATCGGCGGCCGGAATTTGCCCGGCAGAGTCTGTAAAGAGTGATATGCCCTGAGCTTGGAAACGACTTGCAACGCTGTAAGCCAATGAATCGCACTGTGCCTGCATAACAGGCAATGTATTATCTCTCAGATCAATGGAGGCTCCTAACGTCCCTCCCTTCAGGTTGGCCGTAACGTCAACGCCATTCAACATAATACCCGGTATAGCCTGGCCATTTTCACTTGCTGGGTAGGTACTACTCTCACTTATGGTTGCATCAGAGGTCGTTAACGGAAAATTATCTGTAACAACTATCTGTCCAGAGGAGGAGGTTGCTCGTGTTGGTAGCGCTACTCCGTCAGTCGTAGAAATATTCATGTCCCCGTTGGCGGAAACCTTCCATGTAATTCCCATATCACCAGATAAGGAATTCAAGGCAGTGAAACGTTGATTTTCTAAATCTGCGGTATCTTTCCCTACAGATTTCAAACTCATAATCTGCGTCGAAAGCGAACCAATGGTCGTTAAATTTGTATTGATGTCCTTAACAGTGGATACGACACTATCTTGGGCGTTTTGCCTCTGTTGCTGAATATTTTGCGCAATATTATTCAAACTTTGTGAAAAGTTTTGTGCCGCTGAAACCACGCTACTCTGTGCCGCAGAGTTAGTTACATTAGACGATAAGGACACTACCGCAGAGCGAATATTTCCTAACAGATCCGAAAGCGTGCCACTTGAACCCGAGGCGGCAGAAGTCGATCCTTGAAGCGCCGCAATTGTGGACAGCGTATTGTTTTGGGTGCTGGCATATGATGCCAAGCTGTTTTGTGCGTAGAGGGCTGTCTGCACTTGGGTGTTTGTGGCAAGGCGCGTTCCCGCGACTAAAACACCATTGCCAACACCGTTACCAGCACTTGCGACGACAGTTGGCTGTTCTGCTATATAGCCAGCAGTGCTCGCATTGGCCGTATTCTGGGACGAAACAGACATCGCATACTGAACGGCATTCAAACCACTCGATGCAATCGATAGTGCGTTATTTAACCCCATGATACGTTGTCTCTAACGCTTCACTGAATCATCGCTAACGTTGTCTGAAGCATCTGATTAGACGTAGAAACAACCTTGGTGTTGGCACCATAAGCTTGTTGGGCCACAACCAATTTTGTCAAATCTCCCGTAAGATCTGTGGTTGAACTTTCCAACGAGGACGTTGCGAGCGAGCCTGCGCCATTTGTTCCTACGGCATTCAAACTTGCTCCGCCAGAACCCGACGTCGCGGTATAAGCTTGCCCATTCTGCACAGATAATGAATCTGGGTCAGCGAATGTTGCCAGCGGAACTTTCGCCACTAATTGGGAAAGACCGTTATCGAAACTCGCCATAATGGAACCGTCTTTTTGCACGCTCAAGCCAGTATAATTGCCGCTTGTCACGCTGTCTGACGTCGTGACAAGCGAAGATGACGCAGACGATGAGGTGCCAAGGCTGACGCCGGATGTTCCGCCAATTGTTCCAAGTTTCACACTTAAATTTTGTGGTGCACCTGCATAGTTAAAAACAGCGGAGGTACCATTTGTCCCCACCGTTCCCCCAACCGATTTCAAAGAACCGTCAGTATTAAAAACAACACTTGTCTGATTAGAATAATCATTCCCGTTTGAAACGGTCCAGGTGAGCGGATCCGAAGCTGATTGCTGCCAATTGAGCGTCACGTTATGCGCAGCACCTTGGCTATCGTAAGCGGTTGCTGTGGTTGATGTCATAACGCCGGTCGTGGCGGTACTTCCGACAACGCCAGAAACAGTTAAAGACGTGCTTTTTGTGGGCTGAAAACTAAGATTGCTTGAAACCTGAATTGGCGAAATATTGGTGCTCAAACTTCCCCCATTTTGCACCTGATATCCTTGTAAATAATAACCCGATGTATTGACCAAATACCCGTCACTATTTTGAGAGAAATCACCATTACGTGTATAAAAATTTTGCGTGTTAAATGACGTGGTTCCCTGAGCAGTCGTTCCGCCGCTTGGTGCCAATACGCTGAAAAAACCCCGCCCCGAAATAGCCATGCCCAACGGGTTGGATGACGTAGTCACACTACCCTGATACTCTGTATTCTGCGTCGTAACGGCTGCAACGCTATCGGACGAACCCTGCAGGCTCGCCTTTGTCTGAGCCGTGACGTAATCAGAAAAACTCGTACCCGTGGATTTGTAACCGACCGTCTGGCTGTTAGCGATATTGTTCGACAAATCGCTAAATGCATGTGACTGCGCGTTAAGCCCGCTTACTGCTGTGTTCAGCGCATTAAACAAAGACATATGCACTCCTAGCCTCAGAACATCCACCACGGCCCGTTTTTACGTCGCGGCATTTCAGCTAATTTTGCATTTTTTCGTTAATAAAGAGCTTACAACAGCCTTTTTCTTGAGCACTTATTTTGACACGATGAACACACTCAACTCTGGCGCTTTCGGTACGAACAAGGCACAATGAGGCAACATGTCCCCTGCACCACATATCACCGCCTCACCCCGCATTCCCGATAACCCGCCAATACGCCCTGCGCGTTTTGTCCACGGCAGTATCATGCGGCACGTTATTACTATGGCGGGCACAGGGGCGATCGGCCTTATGGCTGTTTTTGCCGTCGATCTTCTGAATTTCTTCTATATTTCCAAACTGCATAACCCCGCACTAACGGGTGCAATCGCGTTTGCAACATCCATTAGTTACGTCCAAATCTCTGTTGCAATCGGCCTAACCATTGGACTTGGTGCATGCATCGGACGGCTTATCGGCGCACGCCAGCACGACGAAGCACGGCGCATGGCCTCGGCTTTTCTCGCCGTTATGGTCGCTCTCGCCTTAGTCCTTGGATTAACGACCGCTATTTTTGCCCCTAATTTTTTACGCATGCTTCGCGCTGATGGAAATGCACTGGATCAGGCTACCCTTTTCCTCCGGATTACAGCGCCAGCTTTTCCACTTGCCTGCTTAGGCATGGGCCTTTCTGCTTTGCTTCGTTCCGTTGGTGATGCACGACGCTCTATGCGCATGACCCTCACGGGAGCAGCCGTCTCAGCTTGTCTTGACCCAATACTAATCTTTGGCTTTCACCTTGGGTTAGAAGGGGCTGCGATCAGCACAATATTGTCGCGCGCCGCAATTACTGCCAGTGGTTTTCTTAATCTTCGCGGGCATGACATGCTCGAATGGCCCGATATCAAAGCTATTCGGCCAGCTGTGCAAAAAATCGGCGGCATTGCTTTACCAGCGATCGCAACCAACCTTGCCACTCCGACCGGCGCGCTCTTTGTAACGCATGCCATGGCAGCCTTTGGTCTTAATGCTGTTTCTGGCCAGGCCACAATTGATCGCATTGTCCCCGTCGCCTTTGCTCTCGTCTTTGCACTCACAGGCTCGGTCGGCCCTATCATGGCGCAGAATTTGGGCGCTCAACACTATGACCGCGTCAAAGAAACACTCATGGCGGCCCTTAAACTAACCGCGCTTTGTGTGATGCTGACATGGCTTGCCCTAGCACTCGGTCAGAACATCATACTCGATATATTTACTGTTAATGGCGTCGGTGTTGATATTGTCAAATGGTTCTGCCAGTGGCTCGTATCCAGCTACATGTTCATCGGTCTTTTGTTCGTAGCAAACACTGCGTTCAACAATCTGGGCCATCCATTTTATTCGACCGGATTTAACTGGGGCCGAGCAACACTCGGCACAATTCCGTTTGTCTGGATTGGTGCACATTACTTCGGCCCCATTGGTATTTTGTTCGGTCAATCGTTGGGCGCAGTAATTTTTGGCACGGCAGCCATCTTAACTGCCTTTCGCGTCATACATAAACTGGGGCCAACCCATTAACCCATACTTTGGAGCGCTCGCTACGCTCCAAAGTGCTCTCCTTTTTTAAGGTGCTGGGTTAGCATTCAGCTGATGCACCGCATCAATATCTTTTTCCATTTCCGGTGTAATTACGAGGCTTGTTGACCCCAAAACAGCATTTAATTGCTCAATACTCGTTGCACCAATAATATTGGAGGCAACAAACTTTCTGGATGTGACAAAAGCTACAGCCATCTGAACAAGGTCTACACCATGCTTCTTGGCGACATCCATATATGATTTAATCGCTGTATCAACGCCGGGCTTTTCATAGCGCTGCCCACGGTTAAACAATGTTGTCCGCGCACCAGCTGGGCGGGCACCATCAAGATACTTCCCTGTCAGATAACCTTGAGCCAAAGGAGAATAAGCTAAAAGGCTAACATGCTCCCTCATTGATTGTTCAGCCAAGCCGATCTCGAAGGTTCGGTTCAACAAATTATAAGCATTCTGGATTGAAACGACCCGAGGCAAACCGGACTTAGAAGCCTCTAAATACTTGGAGACCCCCCAAGCCGTCTCGTTAGAGAGTCCGACATAACGTATCTTGCCTTCCCGTACCAAATCCCCGAGAACAGAAAGCGTCTCTTCAATACTAATTTCGTCTGCATCAGATATATTTTTAAATGTTGTTCCGCCCTCTCCAAATAATCCAATAACACGATCCGGCCAATGAAGCTGATAAACGTCAATATAATCCGTCTGTAACCGGCGTAATGAACCCTCAACAGCATAGCGTATCTGTCTGGATGTTAAGCGCGCTTCTTCTCCATCGGGTCTAAACCACGGATTTTTAGAGCGTCCAACAACTTTACTGGCAAGAATAACATCATCACGCTTTTTACGGTTTTTGAACCACTCCCCTATAATTGTTTCGGTTGCGCCATAAGTTTCCGCGCGCGGGGGTATGGAATATAATTCTGCCGTATCAATAAAGTTAATACCATTCTCAAGAGCTAAATCTAACTGTTGGTGCCCTTCTTCTTTAGTATTTTGTTGTCCAAATGTCATTGTACCAAGGCATATTTCACTTACCATTAAGCCTGTTTTTGCAAGTTCACGTTTTTTCATATCAAACATCCAATTTATTTTTAGAAATACATTTTGAATGCATAGATATAAAATATCAATTCCATAATATTATAATATTTAGAAAAAACTCTAATTTTTATGAAACTACTTCGAGAAACAGACTTTTAAGGAATAAGTTTCTTTGCAATTTGTTGTTAGTAAAAAAACAACAACTATTCCTTCCAATAAGGATTACCAAAAATGGCTACGAATCTTACAGACAACAACAGTGCATCATACGCCAACGGTGGAAGCTACAACATCAATGGTGGCATATTAAACATTGGTGGTTCGGGCGGACTGATTTTCAATTCAGCTGGTACGGACAATGCAACAGCAACAGTCGGTTCCGCTGCTGGACAACTTAACATCAATATCTCCTCATCCTTACTTTCATTCTCAGGAAATCGAACAGCAAATCTAACAATCACCAACACTCCACCGTCGAATTTTCTAATAAATCTTAGCCTTTCTGGTACCTCGAGCACTGCAACAGCAAGGTTTGCCAATGGTACAACCACTATTACTGCTGTTGTTTCTGGCGGTGTATTCCCTCTAAGAAGCACCATCACGATTAATATTACAATGCCAGGTAACCCGTACAACTTGGGTTCAACCACTCGCACCCTTCTCTCAAGCAATGGCAATGCATCAATCTGCTACCTCCCTGGCACAAAGATCGAAACACCTAAGGGTCAAGTTCTGGTTGAAGACCTCGCACAAGGTGATGAAATCTACACCTTCGTCAACGGTCAAAAAACAACCGATGTTATCCGTTGGGCCGGCCACAAAACCGTAAATGCCAAAACGCAGGACGATAAGGCTATTCGCGTTAAGGCCAACGCTCTGGCTGACGGTGTCCCATTCAAGGATCTGCTGGTTACACCAGAACACTGCCTTTTCCTGAATGGACGTTTCGTGCCAGCACGTATGCTGGTTAACAACCGCTCTATCGTTATCAATGCGGCTGAAACATTCGAAATCTATCACATCGAAACCGAAAAACACGCCGTTATCATGGCTGACGGTGCATTTGCTGAAAGCTACTTGGACACGGGCAACCGCCAAAGCTTCCACTCTGATGACACAGTCGTTTTCGGCGGATTTGACGCTGCTAAAGACTGGGCAGAAGATGCCGCTGCACCACTCGACGTCAGCAAAGAGTTTGTAGAGCCTCTCTACAACGACCTGCTTCAGCGTGCTGAGACACTGGGCTTCGCTTCTGAAGCATCAGACGCGCAGTTCGTAAACGATCCGTCACTTGCACTGATCACGGCGGAAGGTGACGTGCTGCCGCTTCTGCGCACGTCAGGCCAACATGCTGTTTTCCAAGTCCCAGCGGGTCTGGACCGGGTTTATCTGACATCGCGCACGATCAGCCCACGCGACTTGCTCGGTGCTTTTGTTGATGACCGTCGTCAACTAGGCGTCATGGTCAAAAACGTCACCTTGTTTGATGGCTCAGAAACGCATCACATCACATCTCACCTCGGAAACAACACTGTATCCGGTTGGGAGCAGCAAAATGAAGCAGACCGCCGTTGGACAGATGGCTGCGCGGAAATTCTGCTGAACAACCGTAACGCTCAATCCGAAGGGGTTCTCTCCATCGAAATCGTTGCTGGCGGTCCGTACCTCGCAGGATCAACAAACAGCGCCGCTACCAGCGTTGCAAAGGTTGCAGCAGCCTAACTGATTAAAAGAAGGGGCCTAACTAACAGGCCCCTTCTTACTTAAAGCGACGCAAAGACTGCCTGATAAAAGGCTAACTCGCGCACAAATGCATCCATAACAGTCTCTTTTTGCCGAAAGCCATGCTTCTCCCCGGCATAGACATGCAGTTCAGCCTGCTTAAGGCACGCAACCATGTCTTCCGCTTGCGAAAGCGCTACCACTTTGTCTTCATCACCATGTAAAAACAAAACAGGCTGAGCAATATCTTCTGCAAATGTCAGAGGAGAGCGCTGCAAATAGACGTCCTCTGCTTGAGGATAAGGACCGATAAGGCCGTCCAAATATCTTGCCTCGAATTTATGGGTTTCTTCCACCAAACCTCGTAAATCCGTTACGCCGTAAAGCACAGTCCCAGCAATAAAGACTTTCGATCGTGCCAAAGCACCCAAGACCGTCAAGCCGCCTGCGCTGCTACCGCGAATTGTGCAGCGCTTAGGATCTACCCTTCCCTGATCTATTACGGCCTTCCCTGCGGCTAAAACATCATCAATATCTACAACGCCCCACTTACCATCCAAAGCTTTCCGGTAGTCGCGGCCGTAACCTGTAGAGCCCCTATAATTCACGTCCAAAACCGCGAAACCACGTGACGTCCAAAACTGCACTTTGAAAGCAAATCCTGGGTTCGCACGCCCAGTGGGGCCACCATGAGCCATGACAACCAAAGGCGGCAGTTCGTCTGCTTCAAGTGCATAATGATGGCTGGCAGGCGCATAATACAGTGCATGTGCAATAGCCCCACCAGTCGTTTTGAACGTCATTGGCTGTGGGATAGACACATCTTGTTCTGTCACACCTTTAGGCAACTCTACGCTGTTGCGTATCACATGTCTTAGCCCGGATAATCCGCCAACCATGATACGTGGCGGAACATCTGATGGCGTATCTATCCAAGCAAAGCGACCATCAGACAAAGGCTCCGGCACATTTGAGGGAGAAATATCTGTGTAAGATTTCCATACTCCCTCCTTCAACTCCTGAACAATATTAAAGCCGTCTGAAACACCAAGGGCTAAAAGATTATTGGCATCGACAGGGAGCAAACTACGCTGCCCGAAAACCCAATGTGGCAAGCCTATTTCCGCCCCAGAGAATGGGTGCGTTTGTCTGTTCCATTCGCCAGCTTCGTGTATGAAGCTTACCGGTGCCCAGAAGCCCGAGCTATCCTCTGTCGCAAATAAGGCGCCATCCTTGCTCCAGCGGGGCTCTATAATGCTGCACGTTTCCGGCCCCGTTAAATCAGTAATCCGCCCTAGAGAGAGCCCACCCTCCTTGCTGTGGTGTAAAGAGGCAACATGCAATTGTGTCTGCGTCCAAGGCATATGAGGGTGCTGCCATGAAAACCATGCCAACCAGCCACCATCCGCCGATGGACGGGGTGCTGCGTAAAAATCGGCTCCCTCCAGCAGAACTGTCTCTTGGCCCGAGCGTGTTACAAATACCAACACGGACACAGGCTCACCCGCGTCTTGATGTTGCTCTCGCACAGCGAAAGCGCCACTGCCATCAGTTGCCCATGTAATATCGGCGTAGCGATGCACATTGCTTTGCAAAACGCATTGCTCTCCAAACCATAACCCACCAGTTTTACGGTCGCTGAACACCAACTCTGGGCTGTTATCAGCACCCAGCCGAACATCCCAAGCGCCACCACCATATTCGTGAACAGATGTTCCTACACTAACCTGCACAGGTGAAAGATCTGCATAGCCACCGCCGGGCGTAAAAGCCGTGATAACGCTCCGCCCTGAATCCTCTGGCCGTGTTTCCAGCCACAACACCCAGTTTCCTGCTGTCCGTAATTCGTTAAAGCTGAGCGTTTTGCCTGCAACCAGTGAGGGAGATACCCAAGATGGCCAAAATCCAGCCTTAACGGCACCTTCTGATTTTTGCTGATGCAAATCCATCATTTTCCATCCTGTGGGTATGTCTTATGCTAAGCATACCAAGCTTACCGGCCGTAACCAACAACGACCAGCTTACGAACGGAACCCAAACTCTGCCTCACCTATCTCCCCTCCTCGAAGACTTGCTGCGACATTATGGCTATGGGGCCATTGGGATCATTGTCATGCTGGAAAGCATGGGGCTGCCATTACCCGCAGAAAGTATTATTATTGCCGCATCCCTCTATGCAGGCAGCACCCACCACCTCGAAATCCAATGGATTGTTGTCGCGACAATCATTGGCGCAATCATGGGTGATAATCTGGGATATCTTATCGGGCATCGCTACGGCTACAGCCTCTTGCGCAAGCACGGAACCAAAGTTGGCCTGACTGAAGAACGCTTATTACTTGGGCGCTACCTTTTTAAGCGCCATGGCGGGATTATCGTTTTCCTTGGCCGGTTTGTCGCGATACTGCGCGTTTTCGTAGCGCTCCTAGCCGGTGCAAACCGTATGCCTTGGACAACATTTCTCTTTTACAATGCATTAGGTGGCATTGCTTGGGGCGGCGGTTACGCCATCATCACTTACCAACTAGGTAAGCAAATTGAAAAAATAACAGGCCCTGTTGGTATCACTCTTGCAGCTTTCAGCGTTGTATTCATTGTTGGCGCTTTTTTGTTCCTGAAAAAGAACGAGAAACGCCTGACAGAAGAAGCCCTCGAGCAAGCGCGCCTCGAGGAAAACAATTCCTCGTCTCCGGCAAAGCAGAGATCATCAAATGGCCATCACAGCTAACGCCCCTTCCTCCCTTCTTGGTAAAACGGCGCTGATTACTGGCTCCACGGGCGGGCTTGGATTTGAAACCGCAGTCAGCCTCGCGGCAAGAGGAGCGAACGTTATCCTCAGCGGACGTTCGTTAGAAAAAGGTCATGCCGCACTGCAAGAGCTGCGACACCGCGTTCCTACAGCCATCGCGCGGTTTGAAGTGCTTGACCTTGCTTCATTAGCCTCGATTGCAGAATGTGCTGCCAGCCTGAAATCACACGGGGAACCACTACACTTCCTTGCCAATAATGCGGGGGTCATGGCTCCTGCCCAACGCCTGACAACCAAAGACGGCTTTGAGCTCCAGTTTGGCACAAACCACCTTGGGCACTTTGCACTAACGGGGCATCTTCTCCCTCTCTTAGCGAGAGGAGAAGCACGAATTATGACTGTTGCCTCTCTCGCCGCCAAGAAAGGCTCCCTGCCCTTTGGCGACCTGAATGCACGCCATCACTACCAAGCATTTGAGCGTTACCAGCAAAGCAAACTCGCAAATCTTCTCTTCGCGTTCGAGCTTGATCGCCGGGCGAAAAAAGCGCCGTGGCCTATTCACTCACGTGCAGCTCATCCCGGTTGGTCTGCCAGCAACATCATGTTGAATAACGCAGCTTTTGATCAGAAAAGCAGCTTGGTCCCGCGTTTGGCACGCAAAGCCATACGCTCAGTGGGCTGGAAAATTTTTACATTCATGGGCCAAGATGTCGCGCAGGGAGCGGAACCACTTTTATATGCGCTGACAGCACCACAAGCGAAAGATGGCGGCTATTACGGCCCCAAAAATAGAGATGAAAGGCGCGGGCCACCTGCGGAGGCCTTCATCCCGGCTCTAGCTCGTGATCCTGAACTTGCACGCCGCTTATGGACATTATCCGAGACCATGACCGGCGTAAGATACGGCTTGATCTAGTTAATAACCCGGCATCAGGCGACTAAAGCCTATGCCGGGTTTTGAGCATTAAGATGGCTGCGCAGTACGCCAATTACCCTCTGGCGAGTTTTTATATTCCATTTCGGCATGATAAAATGCTTCCCCTAGAGCGTGATGGTGTCGGAACACGACGCCCGTATCTTTGGGAAGAACTTGCTCATCGACTGCTTTTTGCGCCAACCAGCGCGCCACTTTCATCGTGGTAACACCAGGTCCAGTCTCGACCCAAATATTCTCAAAGCTCCGCGTTTTAACGAAGCGATCCACATTTTCGAACAAGCCATTTAAAATAGCCTGCATGACGGGATGCCGGGCCTCTGTCATGAAAAAATCGTTGTCGATGCACCACGGCTGGCCAATAGAGTACGTCAGCAAGCAGCTAAAGTTCTGCCCTGCGCCTATTTTAGCAATAGGGCCATGGGCTAAAGTATCGACGTCAACGTAAACACCACCATTCTGGTATAAATCACATATACGCCAAAAATCAGATTTCATCGCTGCATGAAAACATGCATCGTATAAAAGAGCTGCATCTTGTCCGTAATGAATGTAAATAAAAGAACGTGCTTCTTCATCATCTATAATATGATGTGAGAATTCTTTATTAAAGTTTTTAAAGCTTTCTATATTTTTTGAAACTTCTTCCGGTATTTCTTTTGAATGCCAGTATTGAATAAGTCTTTTAGGAATATTTTCAGGAATACCGTTGACAAAACTCTCTGCAATATTGGGGAGCCAACCTGTTTCAATTCCCGCTGTGAGCAGGTCAAAACATGGCATTCTTTCTCCTGCATAAACAGCTTGCAAAGAATTTGGAGTTTGTATCGTCAACGGTCTAATCTCCCAATATCGTGCCGCGCCAAAGACTTAGTATGCAGGAACGAAATACTACAATGAAAGTTACTCGTTTTACGGCCTGACGATAATCATAATCACAACTATCATCATTAGTAACGTCGGAACTTCATTTGCTATCCGATAATATCTCTCATTGTGCTGATTATCATGCCGCAAAAACTGCTTACGCCATACCCCACAAAAACCGTGGAATGCACATAAACCAAGTACGGATACGAGCTTAACCCACCACCAAGGAGCTGCCCAATCGATAATACCCGGTAATGATGCAAGGGCCCCACCAGCCAGAATAGTTACGATCATGGCAGGATTCATGATCTGGCGTAGCAACTTACGCTCCATAACTGTGAAGCGTTCGTAGTCTGCTGTACCCCGTTCTGCTTGACAGTGGTACACAAAAAGCCTTGGCAAATAAAACAGGCCTGCCATCCATGCCGTAAAAGCCATGATATGCAATGCTAGAAGCCACTGCATATGCGCCAGCAAGATATTCACCATTTTTTGCCCTGACTGGTAATAACAGTTTCAACCAAGGGGGCTAACTCAGATAAATGCGCTATCCGCACGAAGCCAGGTTGTGGCCAAAAAGACGGTAATGGTTGCCCCTCATCTCGGAGCAAGATGCAACTCATACCGGCACGCCACGCGGCCTCCGCACCTGGATCACTATCCTCAATAACAAGGCAGTTTTCTGGCGCTCGTCCCTCTTGTTCTGCTGCGTACAGATAGACGGCAGGTGACGGCTTGGGTTGTTTCATGTCAGTTGCTGAATGAATACGGTTTTCCGGGAAAAAACCTGTCATTCTTGTTCGTGAAAACTTAGCTTCCATTTCTTGAATAGAAGAATTTGATCCAACACGAACCGGCATTCGCAAACGCCGAATTTCTTCTAGCATTTCTACAGAACCACTTACAGGTTCTGCCATTTTTTCCATTAAGCGTACAAGATTTTCACGCAAAATGAGCGCCGTATTTTCTGGTAATTTACGGTCCAGTTCGTGCTCCAGATCGCGCACAACATCAGGCAAGGCCATCCCTACGAAACGCTTATGGGCCTCTTCATCGGTGAGTTCCAGCCCCAGACTACGGGCATATTGCGCCGTAGCCTGACACGAAGCCACCTCACTATCGACAAGGACACCATCACAATCAAAAATGATGAGTTCCAAACGTCCAGAAGGGTCTAATGCTGTCATAGAGACCTTACCGCTGCCACCAATTCTGCCACATGTTCAGGCGGTGTATGCTGCATTACGCCGTGCCCGAGGTTAAAGACATGGGGCCGATGACGCAAGGAATCCCGAATAGCCTGAGCTTCCTGAACAAGGGCCTCACCACCTGAAAACAATATGGTTGGGTCTAGGTTACCTTGCAATGTGACATGTGGCGCGTGTTGATCGAGCAAAGCAGCAATCTGTACCGGATCTGCGCTCGTATCCAAAGCGAGAGTACCAACGCCAGTTTTAACGGCATATTCGACAGCCATAACCCCAGCCAAGCGCGGGAAACCAACAACAGGAATATGCGGATACCGGTCGTTAAGCAGGCTCACAATTTTGCGCGTTGGTTCAATAACTGCACGCCTGAAAGCTGATGGAGGCAATAAACCTGCCCAAGAATCAAATAACATAACTGCTTGAGCGCCAGCTTCTATCTGACCAAAAAGCATTTCTGCGGTTTGATTAACCAAAAGGTCAATCAAACGGTCAAAAACGAGTGGCTCCTCCATCATCATTTTTCGCGTAATTGCAAAATCTCTGGAGCCACTACCTTCGACCATGTAGCACGCTACTGTGAAGGGACTTCCTGCGAAGCCAATAAGAGTTGTTTGCTCAGGTAGGGATTTTGTCAAACGGGTCAATGTTTCGCGGATTGGTGCCGTGACATCCGCAATGCGTTTTGGATCAAGGCGCTTTAGGTCTTCCTCGGAACGAATAGGCTGAAGAATAGGCCCTTTTCCCTCAACAAACTCAAGCGACTGCCCCATAGCCCAAGGCAGAATGAGAATGTCCGAAAAAAGTATGGCTCCATCCATGCCGTAACGGCGGATTGGCTGGAGTGTCAGCTCTTCTGCAATGTCAGGCGTTGTGCACCGCGTCAAAAAGTCAGCTTGTGCCCTCAAAGCTCTAAATTCTGGCAAATAACGCCCTGCTTGGCGCATCAACCAGAGTGGAGGCGGCCATAATGCTTCGCCCTTAAGTGCACGAAGAAGAGGTTTTTGAGAGGATGCTGAAGCAGTCACATCTAGAGCCTTTTTATGCAGTTTCAGAGGAGAACAGCGAATTCATAGCGCTCACTAACCATGAATAATAAAAGAAAGAAATCCTGTTGGGATTATAGAACCCTGTGGTACTTGGGGTACCCGGCTTTCAGAGAATGTACCCCAGCTTTTGCACAGTGTGTACAACTCTGTCGCCTAAGGATAAAGCGGGCTGTATGATTCTATCCCGATTTACCCACAGAAGGCCTGTGTACAATCCCCACAGGATGGAGGTGTACCCATTCATCCCCAGTACTCGGTACCTTCCTGTGGTAAGGCAGTACCGTCCCCATGTACCCCAGTACTCGAACGCAGTGCTGACAGGTGTATAAACATGTCCAAGCCCGATTCCCAATACAGGTCCCACTTCGCTGATCGGGACTGCGCTAGAGCAGGAGGCCGATTTTTAATGATCATAGCCATAATGGTGACCATGTGGGCCTGCATGGTGCGGTACGCCATGCCCAGCGGTCGTAATTTTCGCTAGTAACGGATAGGCAAAGCGGTAACGCTCTTGAGCATGGGTGTAAGCTTCCACCAACTCCGGGATGGGCGAGATTGTTTCAGAACGCTCGGGTGGTGTACAAACGTTCTCCACATCCTCTGAGCTGAGCGCCAACCGGGCAAGGCGTGCAGCGCCAAAGGCTCCGCCTTGCTCACCATGCGCTAGACGGTGCAGGGGAAGGTTGAGAACAGACGCTAGTATAGACACCCACAGGCGGCTGCGTGAGCCCCCTCCAATAACATCTGCCGAGCGAATGACTGAGCCAGCCTCTTTGAGGCCGTCT
The DNA here is from genome assembly GCF_006542335.1 of Neokomagataea tanensis. Lineage (GTDB taxonomy): Bacteria > Pseudomonadota > Alphaproteobacteria > Acetobacterales > Acetobacteraceae > Gluconobacter > Gluconobacter tanensis. The sequence continues at coordinate 1,050,935 of NZ_CP032485.1, forward strand.
AGGGCATCTCTGAAGGAGTGAGCAACGCCCTCTAGGACGGCTTGTGTAAGTTCCTGACGGGACAGGCTGCGGTCCAGCCCGAAAAATGCCCCGCGAACACGACCATCATTGTAAGGTGTACGCTCGCCATTGAGGTAAGGTAAAAATAACGCACGGGAAGGACGCACAACCTGCTCAGGCAATTCGTCAAGCAAAGTTGAAACATCACAATGGTTAATTTCAGCCCACCACGAAAGTGACGATGCTGCTGAAAGGGTTACGCCCATTTGGTGCCAGCTCTGCGGTAGTGCATGGCACATTGCGTGAATGGCGCTGTCTGTATTGGGCCGGAAGCAGTCAGTTGTACACCACAACACTCCTGACGTGCCGAGCGACAAAAAAGCATTACCCGTGTGAACAGCGCCAAGCCCAATTGCTGAGGCTGCATTGTCGCCCGCACTACCGGCAATAATAGGCTGGTGTTTTATACCCCAGCGTTTCGCTAATGCTGGTAAGAGCTGCCCAGCGATGTCTGTGCCTTCACACAAGCGTGGCATTGCATCGCGCGTGAGGCCTGTTGCTTTGAGTGCTTCATCTGACCATTCGCGTTGGCCAACATCAAGCCACAGCGTCCCGGATGCATCAGACATGTCTTCAATTTTTTCGCCGCATAACTTCAGGCGTAGCCATGCTTTGGGCAAAAGAACGGAATGAATTTTTTTGAAGATATCAGGCTCATGTTTGCGGACCCACAGCACTTTAGGCGCCGTAAAGCCCGGCATAGCAATATTTCCGCAGACAGCACGACTTTGCGGAAAGAGCTCTTCAAATTCTTTGCACTCCTCGTCGGAGCGCACATCGTTCCACAAGATGCAAGGACGCAAGACCTCATCAGCAGCACCCAGCAAAACAGCTCCGTGCTGTTGACCTGAAAGACCAATTGCTTTGACGTCTGCCATAGCTTCCGGGGAAGCTGCCTGAAGGCCATCGAGAGCTTCAAGCAGGGCAGCCCACCATTGCTCCGGGTCTTGTTCGCTCCAGCCGGTTTGTGGTGACTGTACGGTCAAGGGCACCGTTTGATCGGCAAGAATATTCTGGTTCTCGTCAACCAAAATGGCTTTCAGGCCTGAGGTGCCTGCATCAATACCAATATACATGTGGGTGGATCCCGTTTCGGCGTTCACTGCTGCAAACGTGTTACGCTCCGTGCCCTTGAAAAGGGGATCACGATTTTTGTGATGCTGCGCACATTTACGCGATCTTTTAGCGGCTTTGACGTCTCAGAAAAGGGCGTGCTGTATCCCAGACTTTTAGGCCACGAAGTGCAAGATCCGCTATCCCGGGCAGTAAGCGTGGCTGCATGAGTGAAGGGTTGAAAGCTTCCATACGCCGGGCATTTTCTCGGTAACAATCTTCCACGAAGCCGCGAAACGAGAAGCCTTCCAAGAAAAGATTGGTTTGAGTGACGGCAAAATCTTTTCCGTCATTAGCGTCCTGGCCGCGTTTTGCCATTCCAAACAAACGCTTGGCAGCACGACTGTAGAAACGAAGGGTTTTAAGCTGTCTGCGCGTGCTACCCAGACCTTTTTGACGTTCGCGCCAAGCCATATAGTTAATAAAAAAAACGATGTGGCGCGTTTCTTCAAACATCAAGACATCGAAAATTTCGAACATTGCTTCGGGCAAAAAACGGGACTGACGCGCTGTTTTAAAAGCACCAAAGCCTAAAAAAGCGTCCAGACATTCACCAAACCCAAAATCGATAAAGGCTGTTTCAAGATCCTCGGGGAATTTTTCAAGAGGCTGAGGATGTGCGTCCAGGCCGTAGCGGTCAATCATCACTTGGATAAGTTTGGCGTGCCGTGCTTCTTCGAGGCCTTGAAGCGCGACGGCTTCCCTCACTATTGGATCGGCAATCTGTGGGGTGAAAGCGTCCACGATTGCTCCAGCCCGGCGTTCCGTGTGGTAAACTTCTTGCCAGAAAGGAACGGCCCTCAACTTCGCGAGGTCAGTTTCCGAGAGTTCAGGCCAAGGAAGGCTGTCCGGATCGAATACCTGATGCGTATCAATGAACTGCTGGCAGAAAAAGCGCTTATGCTGCTCTGAGCCTGCTTCGATCACGGACATAATGCCCTCCTTTATGCAGGTTAGGCTGCGGCCTTATGTTTTCTGAACCGTGACTGCATTTTGTCCCAGAACTTGGCGCCCTTTATGATCGTCCGTGCGATTGCGGGGGTCGTTGTTGGGCGTCTCAGTCTTGGATCATAGCCTGAGAAACGACGTGCATCTTCATCAAGGCAGAGTTGCATGAGTTCGGGCACTTTAATGTCAATATCCGTGACATCCTTCGCGCCGCTAACTGTGAAGTTGTTGTCTTGTGTTTGCTCATTGCCGTTGTCGTCCATGGAGCGTGCCAAGCCCATGCGTTCATAGGCAAGGAAAGCCCATACAGCGATAACGCGCAGTTCAAACCAAGGGCGTTTCCAAAACGGCATTACGGCGCGATGCCATGCGAGCCAGTTGGCAAAGAGAAGAATATGGCGGCACTCTTCCTGCATGACCGGCTCAAACGTTTCGATGAGTTCGAGTGGGAAAAGTCCTGAGCGTTCAGCAAGAGCGAACAACCCAAAGGCAAAGAAACTATCAACGCATTCAGAAAAGCCCGTTACCAAATAGGCCCATTCCGTATCTTTTGGCTCTTTGTATTCTGGTTCCGGAGCCATTTGAATGTTGTAGGCCGCGACAAGCTTAGACAGCACTTCTTTGTGGCGGTTCTCTTCCCACGCATTGCGCGAGAGAGCGTCCTTCATGTCCGGGTCATCAATCATGGCAGCATATGCGGCCATGCGAAGACGTGCTTTGCCTTCTGTTTGCACGGCAATATCCCAAATAGGGAGTGACGTGATGCGGTGCAGCGTAACGGGGTCTAGCTCAGGCCAAGGAATGACTGAAGGCTTGTAGGGGTTGAACGTTTCCCGGAACATTTGCGCCGTTGCACGTTTGTGCTCTTCCGTGCCGGGTTTTAATGGTCCGGGTATGTCACTGCTCCAGTGCCGGGCCTCATAATCAACCCGTTCGAGCGTTTTCTGCGAGGGGGCATCTGGCAGATGAGAATAGATCTCTTCGATCGATTTGGCGCTTTTGAAGGAAGAATGAGGCGCGCTGGTCATGACAATGTTCGCGGCGTATTATTCATACGCCGTGCTCCTGAATGGTTGAGCGTTATACGAGGTCTGTTGCAGACGAAATCACACGGTTTACAAGCCCGTATTCAATCGCTTCTTCTGCGGACATCCAGTAGTTACGATCCGTGTCCTTGGCAATTTTTTCGTATGTTTGACCAGTTTCACGTGCGAAGAGGCGGTTCAGTCGCTCGCGCATTTTGATGATTTCGCGGGCTTCAATGTCGATGTCAGTCGCTGGACCGCGGACCCCGCCCATTGGTTGGTGCAGCAAAAAGCGTGTGTTTGGTAAGCAAACGCGACGCTCAGGGCGGCCTGCTGCGTAAATGAGCGCGCCGGCGGATGCCACCCAACCGGTTCCGATCATGTTGATAGGAGCCACAGAATCCACAAAGCGGATCATGTCGTGGATAGTGTCGCCACTTTCGACGTGGCCACCGGGTGAATTGACGTAGACGTCGATGGGTTTGTCAGACTCACCAGCAAGAGCAAGCAGGCGCCCTGTGACTTCACGGGCAAGCTTATCGTTAATTCCGCCAAAGATCAGAACTTTGCGCTGATCAAAAAGCCGATTTTCCAGTTCAGGCCCTACAGAGGTCTTGGCCTCTTCTTTGGCCGGGGTGTCTGTTTCTTCGTCAAAGCGTCGGAAGGTCATGCGTATGATGTCCTTGATGTTTACAGTGATCCTGCGTCTTCTTTCCCTATCCTGCGCTTCGTTTGCCTCGGTGCCAAGCCCGATGCTGCACGAAGTCTCGCCATAAAGGGCGAGAGAGGGTAGGTTTCTTTAAATTTCATCTTTTGGTTGGCCCAAAACAAGAGCGGGGTTGCGGCAGTGCTTAGACGAAAACACGGAATGCTAATCGGTGGTTTCCTTTTGGGGCTGGCGGGATGTGCACATCAGGACGGCGTGGAAACCACTAATCAGTGGTGGCACAACTTTGAAGGTGGAGAGATTGCCAAGCTTCGTCCGCCACCGCCCGGGCAAAGCGACCCGTATCCGTTGGTCAGTAAAACGCCCACGCAAGAGCCTGACCTTCCCTCGCCTGCTGCGCGAGAGCTACAAACCCAACAACTGGAAATGGACCGGAACCTTGCTCAGCGTGTTAGTGCTGCGCAGGGGCCATTGCCCGTTGTGCCTAAAACTGCTCCCCCAGCGCCAGTATTCACGCCAAATAATGCGACAATGGGGGCTGCAGACGACAAAAATACCGTGCCAAACTCCGCACCAGCTCCGGTGGCATCCTCCAAGGCAGCACCAGAACTCGCTATGCCTCAGCTGGTAACGAAAAAAACCGTCACGTCTGGTTCTCTGCCGGACATGCCGAGTGCCCCCCCTGCTCCGATTTCTTTTGCTGGGTTTGCAGTCCCCGCGACGGCAAGTAGCGCGAGCAGTTTGGTGCCGGATATTGATGCTTCCACACCTGAAGGAACCCTGATCCGCTTTCAGGTTGCTACAGATCAAACGGTAGGAGATGCAGTCGCATCTTATCGGCGCATTGCCGGGCAGCGTGGAGGAAAGCGGGTAAAGATACTCGGGTTCGGCGCCGCTATGAGTGCGGATGCAGGGCTGGCCCCCGCTGATCAGGTGCGAGAAGTCTCTTTAGGGCTGCTGCGGGCGCAAACCGTGGCACGGGGTTTGGTCGCGCAGGGAGTGCCGCAATCCATGATTGATTTGCAAGGCGCAGCAATAGGTGATGGAGTGCGAGTCCGTATTACGAAGTGAGGGAGTTTCGCTTCGTAAAAAACCTGTCTATCGTCACGGGTTCAACCCATTTCTAACTTTGAGCTGATCATGACTGAAGAGTTCCATCGCATCCGCCGTCTGCCTCCTTATGTGTTCGCTGAAGTGAACAAGGCCAAGGCAGCCGCCCGCGCGGCCGGTGAGGACATTATTGATCTAGGAATGGGGAACCCAGATTCTGCACCGCCGGAGCACGTCACCCAAAAATTGGTAGAGACGTTGAACAACCCTCGTGTCCATGGCTACTCCGTCAGCCGTGGTATTCCGGGGTTACGTCGTGCGCAAGCTGCTTATTACGAGCGGCGCTTTGGTGTGAAACTAGACCCAGAGACGGAAGTTATTGTTACCCTTGGTTCCAAGGAAGGGCTGGCCAATCTTGCATCCGCAATTACCAGCCCCGGCGATACCATTTTGGTGCCTAACCCGTCTTACCCCATCCATCAGTTTGGGTTCATTATTGCTGGTGCGTCTGTAAGGTCCATACCAGCAACGCCAGATGAGGATATGTTGCGTGCACTATACCGTGCCGTTAAACATTCCGTTCCTAAGCCCACGGCTTTGATTGTTAATTTCCCGTCTAATCCGACGGCATTTTTGGCGGATATCGATTTTTATAAAGAGCTCGTGGCGTTTGCCCGGCGTGAAAATATCTGGATCTTGTCAGATCTGGCTTACAGTGAAATTTATTTTGGCGATGTGCCTCCGCCTTCTATTCTTTCTGTGCCCGGTGCCAAAGACGTAGCCATTGAATTTACGTCTATGTCCAAAACGTATTCCATGGCTGGTTGGCGTATGGGGTTTGCCGTCGGCAATCCACGTTTGGTTCAAGCCCTGACGCGCATCAAGTCATATCTTGATTATGGTGCGTTCACGCCTATTCAGGTGGCATCTGTTGCAGCTTTGAATGGCCCTCAGGACTATGTTGCAGATATGCGGAATTTATACCGCGATCGCCGGGATGTGCTGTTGCGGGGTTTACACGCAGCGGGCTGGGATGTTCCCACGCCTGAAGGCTCAATGTTTGCGTGGGCACCTATTCCGGAAAAGTTTGCGGAAATGGGCAGCGTTGAATTTTCTAAACTGCTTTTGAAAGAGGCAGGTGTTGCTGTTGCACCGGGCTTAGGTTTTGGTGAGTATGGCGATGGATTTGTAAGAATTGGATTGGTGGAGAACACGCAGCGTCTACGTCAGGCTACGCGCTCCATTAGAGGATTTATGAACCGTCACGGAGTAGGCCGCCCAGCGGATGCTTCATCAGCGGATACAGGAATAAAGGTGGCATCATCGTGAAACCATTGCGGATCGGATTAGCGGGTCTCGGCACAGTTGGGGTTGGTGTTATTAAATTGCTGCGTGCTCACGCAGAAGAACTGTCTGCACGCGGTGGGCGTCCTGTAGAGGTTGTTGCTGTCAGTGCGCGCAGCCGGGACAGGGATCGCGGTATCTCGCTTGATGGTCTGCGTTGGCACGATGATCCTGTATCGTTGGCGCAAGACACGGAAATTGACGTTGCTGTTGAGTTGATCGGTGGTTCTGAGGGGCCTGCGCGATTAATGGTCGAAGCGGCCTTGGGGCGCGGTATACCGGTCGTTACGGCTAACAAGGCTTTGGTCGCTTTGCACGGCAGTGCTTTGGCCCGTTTGGCAGCAGATAACAATACGACGTTGTTATTTGAGGCTGCGGTAGCGGGCGGAATCCCGGCGATCAAGCTCGTAAGAGAAGGCTTGGCTGCTGAACGTCTGGACCGCGTAGGCGGTATTCTGAATGGTACGTGTAACTATATCCTGACAGAGATGCGGACATCTGGTCGGGATTTTTCTGATGTTTTAGCTGAGGCACAAGAAAAGGGTTATGCTGAGGCTGAGCCATCAACGGACGTAGATGGGTGGGATGCTGCACATAAGCTCGCTATTTTGGCGGGTATTGCTTTCAACCCAATTCGTTTTGAGAGTTTGCCTGTTGAAGGCATTCGCAATGTTACAGCGGCCGATCTACGATTTGCGACTGAATTAGGTTACCGCATTAAATTATTGGGCCTTGCCCGGCAGCATGAGGGCAAGGCGCTGGAAGCTTGGGTGCGCCCTTGTATGGTGCCGGTGGTTGCGCCGATTGCTGGTGTTGAGGGTGTTTTCAACGCGGTGACGACGTCGGGCCCCTTTTCTGGGCCAATAACAATTTCTGGCCGCGGCGCGGGTGAAGGCCCTACAGCAAGCGCTGTAGTTGCGGATTTAATTGATCTGGCGCGCGGTGCTTCTCTTCCTGTTTGGGGGGTTGGAGCGGTTTCAGACGCGGTGGAATGCGGTTCACTTGCGGATGTTGAAAGTGCTTTTTATATCCGCTTGGATGTAGCAGATCGTTCAGGAACGATGGCTGACCTGACGTCTGTCCTGCGTGATCACGACGTATCTGTGCATTTTGTCTCTCAGCATGAAGCGGCGTCTGGCCGTGCTTATGTCGCACTGGTTACGCATGGAGTTGCCGAAAGCGCAGTCCGTGAAGCAGCTAAAGGGCTGGCAGCTTTGCCGGCCGTTAACGGTGAGCCGTTAGTATTAAAAATCGAGGATAGTCTGCGATGAGCGCTGCGCGTATTGCCCCACCGGAGCATCCTAAAGATCGTAATCTGGCATTAGAGCTTGTCCGGGTGACCGAAGCTGCAGCGATTGCTGCGGCCGTTTGGACAGGGCGCGGGTGTAAGAACGAAGCGGACGGTGCTGCGGTAGAAGCAATGCGTGCAGCCTTTGATACAGTCTCCATCGATGGTGTGGTGACCATTGGTGAAGGCGAGATGGATGAAGCCCCCATGCTCTACATTGGGGAGCATGTTGGGTGTGGTGGCCCAGCGATGGATATTGCTGTCGATCCGCTGGAGGGGACAAACCTGTGTGCCCGGAGTTTGCCCAGCGCTCTCACCGTAGTTGCGTTGGCGGAGCGCGGCGGCTTTCTTCATGCGCCTGACGTTTACATGGAAAAAATTGTCGTTGGCCCGGATCTTCCTGACGGGGTGGTAGACCTTGATTCCTCTATTCAGGCAAATCTGCGTTCCCTTGCCAAAGCTAAAGGCAAAGATGTTTCAGAGTTGGTGTTGTGCGCTTTAGACCGTGAACGCCATGAAGACCTCATTGCTTATGCGCGTGAAGCAGGTGCTCGTGTGATGTTGGTTACGGATGGCGATGTCGCAGCATCAATCGCGACATGTTTGCCGGAGGGTGGTGTCGATATTTACGCGGGGTCCGGCGGGGCACCTGAGGGTGTTTTGGCGGCAGCAGCGCTACGTTGTGTAGGGGGGCAGATGCAGGGTCGTTTACTGTTCGACAATGACATCCAACGCCAGCGCGCTGCTGATATGGCGCAAGGGCGCGATCCTGCCCGGCGTTTGTTCTTGGATGATATGGCTTCTGGCCCTGTTTTATTCTGTGCGTCGGGTGTTACGACTGGGCCTCTGCTAAGGGGTGTCCAAGGTGTGGGAACACATCGGGTCAGAACAAATTCGTTAGTAATGCGCTCTTTGACGGGCACGGTGCGCTATATTGAGAGTTTGCACGACCGTCGCCTCGGGGCGCGAGGTTTAGACTGAACGGTATAAAATGACAGATACAACACGTTGCGTTCTTGGCGTTGATCATAGCGCGGGAGGACGGCAATGGGTTTGGCGTGACGCATCTTTAGGCCAAGAAGAGCACCGCGTTGCGCTCGGGATGGCTCAACGTTTGGGCATTCCTGAGCTTCTGGCCCGTATTTTATCTGCTCGCGGCATAACAGCAGAAACAGCAGAAACGTTTCTTACACCGCGCTTACGTGACCTTATGCCTGACCCTTCGTGCCTGAAGGACATGGATAAAGCCGCTCTACGCCTCGCTGAAGCGGTTACTAAGCAGGAAACAGTAGGTTTGTTCGGCGATTACGATGTCGATGGTGCCTGCGGCACAGCGCTCATGGCTGACTTTTTGCGTCAGTTAGGGTGTGGTGTGCAGACGCATATTCCTGACCGTATTACCGAAGGATACGGGCCGAATGTTGCGGCTTTAGAGAGAATGATTTCTGGCGGGGCCAGCATCATTATCTGTATTGATTGCGGAACAGCTGCAGTCAGTATTCTGGATGAAATTGCTCAAAAAGCAGATGTTATTGTTTTAGACCATCATAAGCCTGATGGGGCTATGCTGCCGCGAGGCATCGTTGTTAACCCTAATCGGTTAGATTGTGATTCTGGCCTAGGTTCAATTTGTGCAGCGGCTGTCGTGTTTATGACGATGACGGCTGTAACGCGTGCGCTCAGGCGATCAGGCTGGTTCCAAAATCATCGTGAGCCTAATTTGATGGGCGCTTTGGACCTTACAGCGCTCGCTACGATTTGTGATGTCATGCCTTTAGTCGGTTTAAACCGGGCTTTTGTGCAGCAAGGTCTGAAAGTAATGGCACGTGGTGAACGCCTCGGTCTTGTGACCCTGTCTGCTGTCGCAGGCGTGAGAGAAGATGCCAGTGCAATGTCTTGTGGGTTCGCTCTTGGCCCGAGGATCAATGCAGGTGGCCGTATTGCTAAGGCAGATTTGGGCCTGAATTTGCTGCTGGCGGAAGATCAAGAGGTTGCACAGCAGTTAGCAGAAGAATTGGATCAGGTTAACCGTCAGAGGCAGACGGTAGAGAGTGATATCCTCGACTATGCGATGGAGCATGCCGGACAACAGGTGCAAGCAGGGCATGCTGTTATTTTTCTGCATAAAGGGGGGTGGCATCCTGGAGTGGTGGGCATTGTTGCTGGGCGAATAAAGGAAAAATTCAATCGCCCTGTTTTGGTGGGGGCATTAACGGAAGGCGTTATAAAGGGGTCAGCGCGCTCCGTGCCGGGACTTGATCTGGGAGCGGCGATTATTGCAGCGCGCCAGTCAGGTCTTCTCCTTACTGGCGGGGGCCATGCCATGGCAGCAGGTTTTTCTGTAGCGGAAGAAAAAGCTGATGAGCTTCATAGTTTGTTGGATGAAACTCTCTCAGCCGCACGCGAGCTCCCCCCTAGAGATGCTCTGAAAATTGACGGTGTTGTCAATGTGAGGGGGGCGTCTTTGGATGTAGCCAAGCAGTTGGAGCGCCTGTCTCCGTTTGGGCCGGGAAATGAAGAGCCATTACTGGTGGTGCAAAATGTCCGTTGCGTAAAAGCAGACCGGATTGGCCGTGACGGTAATACGATGCGGGTATTGCTGCGCGGTGAGGATGGAGGGGTAACCTTGAAGGGCCTTGTGTTCCGCGCTGGTGATGCAGATTTTGCGGGAACACTGGAAGATAAGGCGATGCCGTTGCTGCATGTTGTAGGTCAATTACGGCCGGAAAGCTGGCAAGGACGAGAAAATGTGACCTTTTTTATCGTCGATGCGAAAAAAGTTTAAATTTGTGCTTGACCGTAGAGGCTGCTGCCCTTATACACCCACTCACGCCTCCAGTCCCGTTCGTCTAGAGGCCTAGGACACCGCCCTTTCACGGCGGCAACACGGGTTCGAATCCCGTACGGGACGCCAATAATTGGCCTTTATAAGGTATAATAACCTTACAGCGCGTACTTCAAGAAAAACAATCATTAAAACTTAGTGATATCTACCTAAAACGCAACGCTCGCGCTTATTTTCTGTTAGAATTAATCCGTGAAAAATCCCAAAAAAGAACCTTGCTTGTAAATAAAGCAAATCGAAACGTAGGTCATCTTAGGAAGATACGAAACGATCTGCGCCGTATGCCCTTATTCATTTTAAGAAAGTGTTTTCCATAGGTGGGGAAACACACGCAAAATACTCTGCGCGTTGATGCGTTGTGTCAGGGTTGCTAGGTCTTTTTGCGTAACATTTGTTCAAAATGAGAGGGAGACTTATGGGGAACCATGTTGCTACGCTTTGGGATCAATTCCATGAATGGCTCCCGGTTGTTCTAAGCTACTTGGGGAAGGTAGCACTGGCCCTTCTGGTTTTGCTGATTGGTTGGAAGATCATCAACATGGTCACGCGGGCCATGGACAGGATGATGACCGCAAGTCACCTTGAAGAGACGCTGCGTGGCTTTTTAAGCAGCGTGGTCGGTATGTTGCTGAAGGCATTATTGCTGATCAGTGTTGCTTCCATGGTCGGTATTGCCACAACGTCTTTTGTTGCCGTTCTTGGTGCGGCAGGGCTTGCTGTTGGTATGGCGCTGCAAGGTAGTCTGGCTAACTTTGCGGGTGGCGTTTTAATTCTGCTTTTCCGCCCGTTTAAAATTGGTGACTCAATTACATCCGGCAGCAGTACCGGTAAGGTCATTTCTATTGAGATGTTCAGGACAGTGCTGCGGGATTCCAGCAATGCTATAATTTATGTCCCGAACGGTAACCTTTCCAATAACATCGTTATCAATAACACGCAGGGCGAGCGCCGTTTGGCTGCTGTTTCTTTGATGATTGATTATACTGATGATACCGATAAAGCGCGCGCTATTATGCTTGGCCTGCTTGAAGGGGACGCACAGATTTTGGACCCTGCATCGGCTGGTGTTTCTTTTCAGGCAAAGCCTGGGAATATTGGCGTCACACTCGAATTTTGGTGTGCTGCGGGCTCTGTGAGCGGGCTAATCGCAAAATACTCGGAGGCGTCAATTAAAGCGCTCAAAGCTGAGGGCTATAGATTGGGTGTCACCGCCCGCCCAGCGAGCTGAAATAAAAACTTAATTCACAATTTCCTTTTACAAAATGACGCTTTGGAGGCCCGTGTAACCTTGGTTGCACGGGCTTTTTTTATGCCATCGAAAGATGATGTTTCTTTTTTGTAATATATTTACGTCAAAATATGTCTGGATTGTGTCGAAGTTTTATGCTTCAGAAACATGCGACTTATTCTCATTTTCATAGATTGAGAGATCATGACATATTCAACTCCAGAGAAAGGCTGTGTTGCGAAGCGTATATGTTGCCTTAGCCGTATACTCTTAACGGGCACTGCTCTTACTATTTTTGCCGGTCAGGCGGCGCGTGCTGTCCCTCCGCGGATCAATATTGGGAATGCTGCTGAAGCTGGTGATGAATCATCCACTGGCGTATTTGGCTTTTTGTCCAACTGGCGACGAACGGCCAATTTTTTGGGCGATATGTGGGGGTTACGGCCTGAGTTGGGAAAGTACGGCGCTGTTTTGGCAATGCAGGAAACGTCGGAAGTATTTGGCAACGTAAGTGGCGGTAGCAGACGTGGCGCAGCGTATAATGGCTTGTTTCAGGCTGTGCTGCAGGTGAACACTCAGCGTGCTTTCGGTTGGTACGGTGGAACGTTCAATGTGAGCATGGAGCAAATTCACGGCCGTAGTTTGAGCGCGGATAATTTGCAGGTTTTGCAAACCGTAAGCGGGATTGAGGCGGATCGCTCAACACGGCTCTGGGAGCTATGGTTTGATCAGAAATTCTTGGATCAGCAAAAATTAGACATCAAAATTGGTCAGCAGAGTTTGGACCAAGAATATATGGTCAGTAGTAATGCTCTGGTCTTTGCTAACACGATGTTTGGTTGGCCTATGGTCCCTTCAGCAGACTTACCAGGAGGCGGCCCAGCGTATCCGCTTTCAGCGCTGGGTGTGCGGGGACGTTATTGGTTGGCGACTCCACTTTACCTGATTGGCGGTGTGTATAGTGGTAGCCCGACCAAACATGTCGATGGCGACCCGCAGCAAACAAACCCTTCAGGCACCAGCTTCCCCCTAAACCGTGGTGTGATGGCGATTGCAGAGCTGCAATATGTTTATCCCGCTCTAGGTGCGATGGTATCTCCCGACGAAGTTGAGCCGCTTTCGCACGTGTATCGTCTTGGTGGTTGGTATAATTCTGAACCCTTTGCGGACCAATACTGGGACAATTCAGGTACGCCGCTCGCGTCTCCAAGTAGCAATGGTAATGCTCTTGCTCATCGAGGTGCTTTTTCTATTTATGCTGTGATGGATCAAATGCTGTGGCGCAGTCATTTTGACCCTAACCGCACAATTAATGTTTTTGGCCGTGCGATGGGGGCACCGCAATCGTCACGCGTGCCAATCGACTTCAGTATGAATTTCGGTTTTACATTTAAGGACCCCTTGCCGTACCGAACGGATGATACGTTTGGTATCGGAATGGGATACACGCATGTTAGTCACGCTTTAGCTAAATATGATAAAGCTGTAGCCTACTATACGGGACAGTATTCGCCTGCGCAAACGGGTGAAACATATTTAGAGATGACGTATCAGTTCCAGTATACGGGTTGGTTACAGATCCAGCCTGACTTCCAGTATATTTTTAATCCATCTGGTGGTGTGCCGAATGTCAATAACCCTAACCGACGGGTTCATGATGCGGCTGTGTTCGGTTTGCGTACTAACATCGCGCTTTAAGAGGCTCACAATGCGAAATATGTATCTAAAAAAATGGGCAGTGCTTGGGTTGTCTTTTGGAGCGGTGTTTGTGGCGATTATTGCCCGAGCCGAGGCTCAGCCGAAGGGCTTTCTTGAGACGATTCATCGACATGCGACACTGGCCTCAACAAGTCCGGGAAATGGCGATTTAAATCCATACGCGCTGTTCGTGATTCAGCAAGACAGTGGTGTTTTGCATAAAAACGACGTGCTGGTGACCAATTTTAACAATATTACCAATCTTCAGGGTACAGGGACCACGATAGTGGCCTATCATCCTGAGACAGGAAATATTTCAGAGTTTGCCAACCTTCCGCGTGACCTCCCTGCTTGCCCGGGTGGGGTAGGTCTTACGACGGCTTTGACCGTGCTTAAAAGCGGGTGGGTTATTGTTGGTAGCGCACCGAGTAAAGATGGTTCGACGCTGACAAAAGGAGATGGCTGTCTCATCGTTCTAAACACAAAAGGGCAGTATGTAACCGCTTGGAAGGGGCCATTAATTAATGCCCCTTGGGGGGACATTGCTGCGCTAGACCGTGGGGATAGTGCAACTCTGTTCGTGTCTATGTCGGGCTATGATTTGCCCGGGCCGTACGTCAAAGACCCTGTGACGCATTATCCCCCGATTATTCATAAGGCTACGGTTTTGCGGTTGGATTTGACTATTCCGCAGGGGCAGGTGCCTGTTCTGCAAAAGCAAACTGTTATCGCGAGTGGATTTTCTGCCCGTGCTGACCGCGATAATTTTTTATTCGGTCCGACAGGCTTAGCGTTGGATACGGACGGAACACTATATGTGACTGACGGCTATGATGAGGCCGTTACAGCTATTGATAATGCCGTCAGCCGGACCGATGCCGTGACACGAAGCGATGATGCCGTGGGGCGGATTATTTCACGGGGAGGTCTGTTGAACTGGCCGTTGGCTATGATGTGGGTGCCTGGTCATCATTTGCTGGTTTCTAACGGGCGCAACGGTCAGGTTGTTGAGATTGATCCAGTAGCAAAGAAGCAGCTTTATGCTCAATGGATCGACAATGATCAGGCGCAACAACCACCCGGCAATGGTGATCTTTTCGGATTGGCTATGACGCCAGACGGGAAAAGTTTTTATTACGTCGAAGACGATATGAACACGCTTAACATCAGCACTCCTTAAGCGAGGAGAAGTCTTGGAGATGGTTACAAAAATATCGAGACGCTTCTTACTTGAGGCGTCTTTAGGAGCATCATTGAGTGCTTTCATCGCCGGGCGTGCTTTGGCGGGGAGTGTGCAAGCACTGCCTGTCATGCATCAACCGGGAATTGAGACACCGCAGCAGCCATTTGTCTATTTCATTACATTTGATGTTGTGACCGAAGAGAAGTCAGCATTAATTGCGCTGATGAAGCGTTGGACAAATGCCGCTGACGCATTAATGGCCGGTCGTGCAGCTCCGGGTTTAGTGGATTCTGAAGAAACGGAGGGTTTAAATCAAAACGATATAACCCTTACTTTTGGTTTCGGTCCCACTCTGTTCAGCAAAGATGGCAAGGACAGGTTTGGCCTTGCTGCCCGTAGGCCAGCTCCTTTGGCGGATTTGCCGCGTTTTACGGGGGACCAGCTCGTGGCAGCGAGAACTGGAGGGGATTTGTGCGTGCAATGCTGTGCTGATGATCCCCAAACTGCATTGCATCTGGCACGCATAGTGTCGCGCCTAGCTTACGGTGTGGCAGATGCACGCTGGGCGCAATCAGGTTTTCTGCCGTCGTTTGGCAAGGGGAAAACAGCACGCAATTTAATGGGCTTTAAAGACGGCACTATTAACCCCGATATTCACAATGAAAAGATTAAGGAGCAGTTTGTATGGGCCGCTCCAGATGACGAGCAATGGATGCAAGGTGGCAGTTACTTGGTCGCGCGTCTGATCCGTGTTGCTGTTGAGCACTGGGACCGAATGAATGTTCCGTTTCAGGAGCAAACAATGGGCCGCCAAAAAGCAAGTGGCGCACCGATTGGTGGAAGAAAGGAGTTTGAGCCTCTTTCTCTCAAGCAGATGGACCACGACGGGAACCCTATCACGGCGCAAAATGCGCATTCGCGGCTTGCTGCACCAGAAGAGAATGGTGGCGCACAGATTTTGCGCCGGGCGTATTCTTACGAAAACGGTCTTAGTGTTATTGCAGAGAGATGGCCGCCTTGGAGGCAGGCTAACGAATTTGATACCGGTTTATTATTTCTCGCGTATCAGCGAGACCCGAGAACTGGTTTTACCAAAATTTTTGAGCGTATGGCGAAATTCGACATGATGAACCAATTTACGACGCATATAGGAGGCGGTTTGTTCGCGTGCCCTGGTCGTCGTAAAGGGCAATATATAGGAGAAGAATTACTAAGTTAATAAATTGAATCTTATGGGCTATATTTTTGTATATAGCCCATAAAGTGTGTTAATAAAAATAGTTGTTAGTTTATACATAAGTATATTGAAAATATTTAATTGTACTACATTGAAATTTCGGTAATCGTTGAAAAAATAGGAACTTTATTATAGGGAGAAATACAGTCTTGGGGTGAGGGGCATATGGATTCAAAGTGTCAGATTATGCTTGTTGCAGCACTGCTGAGGGTGCGCGATGGTCGTCCTGAAGTCCTGACTGTATCTCCAGACGTTTCATTGCCCGCTGGCCCGTTGGAGCCAGCACATCGCACGCTGCAAGCAGGTATGCGTAGCTGGGTTGAGCGCCAGACTGGTTTCAAGCTTGGGCATATAGAGCAGCTCTACACGTTCGGCGATGAAGTAACGCCCGATCAATTACGCCTTTTGCGCGTGTCATACATGGCTCTGACGCGTGAGAGCGGCGATCAAGCCGGGTGGAGTGCTTGGTATCAACACTTTCCATGGGA
This sequence comes from Neokomagataea tanensis, assembly GCF_006542335.1. GTDB lineage: Bacteria > Pseudomonadota > Alphaproteobacteria > Acetobacterales > Acetobacteraceae > Gluconobacter > Gluconobacter tanensis. The sequence goes on from NZ_CP032485.1 coordinate 1,067,109, forward strand.
GGACCGCAGGGCAGCAACGTCAGACGATTTGCTTAGGCAAATTGTTCAACGCCTGACATCATGGGCAGGTGATTGCTTGTCTCGCAAGGAGCGTGTGGCGCGTCATTTTGGTTTGAACGGGTATGAGTGGCTCTGCGAGCGTGCTTTAGAGCGTTACGAGATGATGTGGGAAGCTGGACTTTTACCTGAGGCACCACATCATTCAGCACCGCTCCTTAGCGGTCAGGTCATGCAGGGTGATCATCGCCGCATTCTGGCTACGGCGATGGGGCGACTGCGCGCCAAATGCCGATATACCCCAGCGTTGTTTAGGCTTGTTCCTGAAGAGTTCACATTGCGTTCGTTACAGGAGGCGCTTGAAGCAGTCTCTGGTCAGTGCCTGCATAAGCAGAATTTTAGACGGCTTATTCAAAGCCAAAACCTCATTATCGAGACAGATAAACAGGACATAGGCAGCGCTGGGCGCCCGGCGCGTTTGTACCGTCTTGCGAATATCGAGCATGCATCATGCGCCCTGATGGGAGCCAATCTGCCGCTCGCGCCTCTCGATAAAGCATAATCACATCCTGGTGTGACGTCGATTTTAGGCTTCTGTTCTGAGTGAGAGATGTTATATGCTCAATCTGAACATAAATAAGGACGGGAGCCCGTCATGTCTGCTTCGCTTATGCATCAAAGCCGTGATTCCCTGTATTCGCCCGTCTCACGCGTTATGGCGCGCGTTGACTGGGAAGAGCACTTTGCAGAGGATATCGAGGCAATTCTGCGCTTGAAGCGCGAACGTAATGCGGTCATTTTGGCGCATAACTACCAGACGCCAGAAATCTTCCATTGCGTCTCTGACATTAAAGGCGACAGCCTCGCCCTCGCGCGTGAGGCACAAAATGTTGACGCGGATATCATCGTAATGGCCGGTGTGCATTTTATGGCTGAAACAGCCAAAATGCTTAATCCAGAAAAAATGGTGCTGATACCGGATGAACGAGCGGGCTGCTCACTTGCCGAAAGTATAACGGCGGAGAATGTACGGGCTATGCGGCGGGAATACCCCGGGGTTCCTGTTGTTACCTATGTAAATAGTACGGCTGAAGTAAAAGCTGAAAGCGATGTGTGCTGCACATCGGGCAATGCAAAAAAAATAGTGGAAAGCCTAGGTACGGACAGGGTTATTATGATTCCTGACCAGTATTTGGCGCGTAATATTGAGGCCGAGACTGGCATTAAAATGCTAACATGGCCCGGCTCTTGTGAGGTGCATGAGCGCTTTACCCCAGCAGAAATACGGCAATATCGACGTTTGCACCCCGGGGTAGTTGTTATTGCTCACCCCGAATGCCCACCAGAAGTTGTGGCGGAGGCTGATTTCTCGGGTTCTACCGCTCGGATGATCGATTTCGTTTCTGAGCGCCGCCCAGCAAAGGCATTGCTCGTGACGGAGTGCTCAATGAGCGACAATTTAACGACGCTCGCTCCTGAGACTGAGTTTGTCCGTCCATGTAACCTTTGCCCACACATGAAGCGGATTACTCTCAAGGGTATTCGCAGGACGCTTGAAACACTTGAGACACCCGTGACGATCCGGCCAGACCTGATTGACCCAGCTCGGCGCGCTGTAGAGCGGATGTTGGCGGTCTGAGGTATAATCATGCACAGCCTTTCTGCACTGTCTGGCCGTGTTGTGATCATTGGCGCTGGTCTGGCTGGGATCGTTGCGGCTTTAAAGCTTGAGCGCCCGTGCGTTGTTGTGTCCCCAACGGGGTTGGGTTCTGGCGCAGCATCCATGCTTGCGCAAGGCGGCATAGCGTGCGCGCTGGCTGATGGTGACAGTCCGGAGCTGCACGCTCAGGATACGCTCAGCGCTGGTGCCGGGTTGTGTGATAAAGATGTGGTTAACGCCGTAACTGCCGCTGGTCCCGGGGCCATCGCTCAATTGAGGCGGTGGGGGGTGCATTTCGCTGGCACGTTGGGGAAACCCGATCTGCATTTGGAGGCTGCCCACAGTTGTCCAAGAATTCTCCATCTTAATGGAGATCAAAGCGGTGCTGGGATTATGCGGCCGCTTCTTGATACTGCGGCAGAGTGCTCACGGATCACCATTCTTGAAAATACATCACTGACACAATTTTGTGTAGAAAATGGCGCGTTGGTGGGTGTCCAGACAACGGCTGGCTTCATTGCGACAACGCAGTGCGTTGTGGCGTCAGGTGGTGTGGGCGGGTTGTTTGCAGGGGCAACTTGCCCAGCGGAAGCATCGGGCAGCGTGCTTGCTCAGGCGGTGCGCGTAGGGGCAGCCGTGGGAGATATGGAATTTGCACAATTCCATCCGACAGGCCTGGCAATAACTGTGCAAGGCAGCCGACGGCCGCTGATTAGCGAAGCTGTTCGCGGAGCGGGGGCACATCTCATTGATGAGAGTGGTGCGCGCTTTACAGAAGAACTTCAACCGCGTGACATTGTTGCTCGTGCGATAGCGGCACACCGTGCATGTGGCCATGAGGTTTTTCTTGACGCGCGCTCCTTATCCCGAGGTGTATTTTCAGAACACTTTCCCGGCATTTCTGCTGCCTGCAAGAAAGCTGGTATTGATCCGGACCGCCAGCCAATCCCAGTTGAACCTGCTATGCATTACCATATGGGCGGCCTTATCGTGGACCTTTCAGGCAAAACGACGGTTCCTGGTCTATGGGCATGTGGTGAGGCTGCATGCACGGGACTTCATGGTGCGAACCGCTTGGCAAGTAACTCGCTGCTTGAAGCTGTTGTGACAGCCGAATGGGTTGCAAATGACATAAACGGCCAGCCGCCAGTAAAAGAAGTGGCGCCTGTGGTGGGTCGGTTCTCCCACGATTACGGGAGTGTTCTGCCTGGTTTGTCGGTGCGGTTGGTCCGTGATGTGGGCATACTGCGTGACGAAGACGGGTTAAACGCTTTCCTTCGCGATGTTGCTCCTCACGTTAAGGTCAGTGATGCTGCTCTTGTGTCATTGTTGATTGCGGCTGGAGCTTTGGTCCGTCGTGAAAGCCGGGGATCGCATTACCGGACAGATTATCCATCTGTTTCCGACCCAATACGCCGTATTTTTACGCTTTCTGATCTTCAATCTTTTGGAGTGGATATATCATGACGATGACCGCTTTCTTGCCTGACCTCATGTGGCAGCCGCTTATTGAGCAGGCTCTGAGGGAAGATCTGGGTTCGGCTGGGGACATGACATCACAGGTGCTCGGTTTGGAGCGCCAAACCCTCACAGCTATATTTAAAGCACGCCATTCTGGTGTTGTAGCCGGGTTAGCGGGAGCGCGCCTAGCATTTACAATGTTGCAGCAGGACGCACGCTTTGAAGAGCATGTGACGGACGGGACCCGTATCCAACCGGGAGACGTACTAGCAACGATCACAGCGACCGCCTCGACCGTGCTTGCTGGGGAGCGGACGGCTCTCAACATGCTCTCCCATCTGAGTGGTGTTGCGACGGCAACGCGCAATATTGTTGATCTTGTTGCAGGAACAGGTGTGCGTGTTTGCTGCACCCGTAAAACCACGCCGGGCCTACGATCAGTCGAAAAATATGCTGTTAAAGCGGGGGGTGGCTCCGGGCACAGGCAACGTCTTGACGATGCTGTTTTGATTAAGGACAACCATTTAGCGATGTGCGGCGGTGTGCGACCGGCGCTACAGGCGGCAAGAGCTCGTGTCGGGCACCTTATAAAAATTGAATTGGAAGTAGATACGCTTGATCAGTTGAAGGAAGCTTTGTCTGTTGGTGGGGCAGATGTGTATCTGCTCGACAATATGTCTACAGATCAGTTGCGCGAGGCTGTTGCGCTTGTAGGTGGGCGTGCCATGACCGAGGCCTCAGGTGGTATTACGCCGGAGACAGCGCGTAGCATTGCTGAAACAGGGGTTGATGCTATTTCGATGGGTTGGCTTACCCATACCGTCAAATCATTGGATATTGGGTTGGATATAGAGGTTTAAAAAAAGGCGCCGTGAGGCGCCCTTTTACAATTAGCAGTTACAGCCGTTTGTTTGGCCTTGTGCTTGACGAATGACGTGGTGATCAATCCACTCAGCAACGAGACGACGTGCCTCAGTTACAGAAGATTCGGGGTGGTGGATTCGGTACAGCGTGGTGCAAGCGGCAAAAGCCTGCATGTCTGGCTGTCCTACGCCACGTAGTTCTTGATAAGCGGTCACAACGGCGCGCTCACATTTGCGGCCGATCCGGCTGGTTTCGAAGCTCACGGCGGCTCCTGCAAAAACGTAGAAGGGTTCGGACCTCCTCCTGTATGACTCCAGATCGCCTCATGCAAGAGCAATGTCGTATCTAAATGTGATTCTGTGTTGTGGTGGCAAAATTGCCTCTACCCTTTGGGAGGCTAGATCATTAAACCCAACAAGCAATAATACTGTACCATAGCTATGGAAAACGGAGAGCGTCAAAAATGACCCAATTAGCAGAAAGCGCCATTGCAGGCCGTACAGAGTGGGATCGTGATGCCGCTTTGACAACAGCAAAAATTTTGCTGGAAATAAAAGCCGTCAATTTTCGTCCAGAAGACCCATACACTCTGACATCTGGCTGGAAGTCTCCCGTTTATATTGATTGTCGTAAGATTATTTTCTTCCCGCGTGCCCGTGCCAAAATCATGGATCTAGCAGTAGAGAAAATTGGTCGTCACATCGGTTACGAAAGCCTAGATGCCGTCGTTGGTGGTGAGACTGCTGGTATTCCATTCGCTGCATGGATTGCAGACCGCTTGATGACCCCCATGGCGTATGTGCGTAAGAAGCCAAAAGGTTTTGGCCGCAACGCACAAATTGAGGGTGATGTACCTGAAAACATGCGTACGCTGTTGGTTGAAGATTTGACCACAGATGGTGCATCGAAGGTGCGTTTTGCAAATGCTCTGCGTGAAGCCGGGGCGATTGTTGATCATACTTTTGTTGTTTTCTTCTACGGGGTATTTCCCGGCGCACATAAGACGCTAGCTGATATGAATATCTCCTTGCATGCTTTGTGCACGTGGTGGGATGTGCTGGAAGCATGTGCAGGTGGTAACTACTTCTCTGAGAAAGACAGCGCTGAAGTGCGACGTTTCCTAGAGGACCCGTGTGGTTGGTCTGCCCGCCATGGTGGTGTTGGAAGTGCAGAAGAAGCAGCAGCCATCAAAGCGGCTGCGGCTAAGGCGGAAGGCTAATCAATTTATGGGCTTGAACCACCAACGTTGTCTCGTCTTCGATTCGGGGATTGGCGGGATGGGTGTTGTTCAAGCCCTTCAACACTTACAGCCAGATCTGGTCATTGATTATTTGGCTGATACAGCGCTCTACCCATATGGAGAGCAGCGCGATGAACCTCTAATTGCGCGTATTGTGCACCTACTTAAAACGGCACATCGTAGGTTGCGTCCTGATATTGTTGTTATCGCGTGCAATACGGCGAGCACCATTGCTTTACCGGCGCTGCGCGCGGCCTTACCAATTCCCATTATAGGCTGTGTTCCTCCTATTCGTTGGGCGGGGCGTGTGTCCAAAACACGGACAATTGGTTTGTTGTCTACAACAGCAACGGCGCGGCGGCCGTATGTGCATCAATTGCATGCTGATTTTGCGCCGGACTGCAAATTGATTGTGCACGGAGCGCGTCGGCTAGCTGATTTGGCCGAGCAGGCATTTCTAGGAAAAAAGCTTCCAGCGGAGGCGTTAAAAGCCGAGGTTGATGCGCTTTTGAACCAGCCGGGCGGTGAGCAGATTGATACGATTGGTCTGGGGTGTACGCATTACACGTTCTTACTGCCTGAATTAGAATTATACGCAAAACCGGGAATTACGTGGCTTGATCCCGCACCAGCCGTGGCACGTCATGCGCTAACAATTTTAGAGACAGCTCCGTGGCAGGACCGTTTAGAGCACCAAGCAGCAACGCTGTATTTGACAGCTGCTCCGCAAGGCGGAGAAGACTTTAGCCATGCCATAAAGCGCTTGCAGTTCGGGAAATGGGACATATTTGAAGATAGGTTTGAGTGTATTTAGACTAGGTATTTATAAATCGTTAATAAAAGCAGGAACTATTTAACGTTTTCGTAAAAGCCTAATGTTAGAAAAAATTACCGATTTGTTTTGAGGGTTGTTGATTGTAATTTTGTTACGTGCGTGGAGCTGTGCGTAAAAAAACCATAAAATCTGATAAATAAATAGTATACCATTTAGGTATATATTTAAAAAATAAAGCTCAAAAATCAATATTTACGTATTTTTATGTGCATTTTTTAATAAATTAACAATGTATTAATTATTTTATGAGAAAAAATTGTCAAATTCAATGTAACTAATAATATATAAGAATATAATGCAATGTAATAAATCGTAATATATTATGTATACGAATCCTATTGATTCTATTTTAGTTTAAATATCGAGTTTGAGCGATGAAAGTAGACCTCTTATTTGAGGCAGACAATTTGTATGTTGCTGCGCACTTAATCGGCACAGACGATGTCGTCGTGACGTTTAATAACAGAGGCGATATTGGTGATGGTGGGGGTTTTTGGGGAGATCGCTTCCTAGAAAAATGTGGTGTTTCGGCAATTGGCATATGTGCCCGCCACGCTAACTGGTTTCCTGAAGAAGAAATGGCTGCTGCGATACAGGCTATCCACGCAGCAATTCCGGGAAAACGTATTATTACCTATGGCATAAGCATGGGTGGGTACGGTGCGCTGAAATTTTCTCGTGCACTTGGTGCGGTGCGTGCTCTTGCTTTTTCCCCGCAATGGACAATCAACCCGCATCATTGCGGGCATTACACATATCAGTATACCGAATGTTACGACGCCACTTTACGTGGTGGTGAGCCGATTAAATCGGATGATTTGAGTGGGCAGTGTTTTGTATTTCTCGATATGCGGGAATACCCTGATTGGAAACACTTTGAATACATCAAAGATGCAGCCCAACAGTCTCCGCACTGTTCATTAGAAACTGTTATTGCTCCATTTACATGGCATGGAACGTTGTTCCAGCTTACAAGTGCAAAGCACGGCATCGCGTCTCGTCTCATTGAGATAGCGCGTGATGATGCAAAGGCGCATAGTGCAAACTTTCGCCAGCTTTTACGTGAAAGTCGCTCAACCAGTCGACATTATCAAGAAACACGAATGTATTGTCTGGCGCACCGTAGTGGAGAGCGTGTTGATGCTGGCACGACAGCATTGCGTCATTCCTTATTGAAAATTAAGACGCAGGAGAGTCGTCTTTTGCGGGCGATACTCTCTCAGATTGATGGCCATACGCTTTTCGGTATGAATGGGGTTCGCGCAGAGATTGCGAAAGACCATTTATGGTCCACGAGTAATTGGGCGATGGACAGAATATTACGCGTCTTACGCCGCCATAACCTTAAAGAAACGGAATGTATAATAAGGGAATGCTTGCGTGACCGTGAGCCAGACAATTTCGGTTTAAGGATGTACGTTGCAAATACTTTGGCGGATATTGGGTTTTCCGGAAGAGCAACGCTCGACTTAATAAGTTATTTTTCCAAAAACTCGCCGAAAAGTAATGATGAATTACATGCGATCCGATCATTCTTCGACAGAATAAATAAACCGGAATTGGTGGAATTACTGAGGGTTGAGGGGTTTGTTTGAGGTAGGAGTGCGCTGGTCGAACCCAAGTATTTCTTAGAGCAGGCGGATGGTTTTGAGAAATAAGAACGTCACGGCCATTGCGGAGAAGCAGACTGCTCCTGCCTCGACGGTTCCCCATGCACCTTGTGCCAAGAACATGCCACCAGTGTTCATACCGAAGAAGCCAGTTACGAAGGTGGCGGGGAGCATTAAGGTCGTGCCAACAGAGACGATGTAGAGCCGTCGGTTTGTCTCTTCAGCTTGGCTCGACCCGAGTTCGTCCTGCAAAGAGCGTGCACGGTCTTGTAGCGCAATAAGGTCGTCTAGTGCTGCATGTACCTGTCGTTCGGCCCGGTCCCGCAGGGTGTCCTCTGCCCATTCAGGCAGATCTAGGTCTTCGTCGCGTAAAATCCGGTCAATTGGTGTGACAACACGACGAAGTTCTGTTGCGCGGCGTCGCACTTTACCGACGATACCGCCCAAGTGGCCAAGGTCGGAGCGGTGTTCAATCGTTAAGAGAACGTCTTCTGCCCGGTCTAATTCGTCATCAAGCTGTCCGAGTTGTCGGCGCACCGTGTTGGTAAAATCGCGCAGCGCCCGGTCGATCATGCCGGTGGGTGTGCGAGGGATCTGGTCCCCCTTCAGGGAGCGATAGGCAGACCCTAGGACAGGGATAGGATTACGCCGTGTAGTAATCAGCAGGTCTGGGCTGGATGCAAAGCGCCACGCGCAAATTTCTCTGTCTTCCTCTGACAAAGCGTCATCAAAAGCAGGAAGGGCGCCCCAGACAAGATCTTCATAGGCATCAAGCGTAATGCCGTATTCTGTTTCAGCCAAGGTGGTGCAGGCATCTTCAGGCAAAATGGGGAGGTTTGCGATCAATGCACGTGCAGAACTGTGTACCGTATCAAAATGCAGCCAATACCAGCCCTCTGCACAGGGCGTACGGTCTTTTTGGAGTAGTGACTCCACCATGTCTGATGTGAGGGTAGTGACCCCTTTTCCCGGGATTGCGTGAATGGCCCATACGAGACCATTTGCAAAAGCGGGAGCCCCCTGGTCCTGATGTGCAGGATCAATAACCGTGAACGGAAAGTTATAAGCTGGCTTTTCAGACACGGCATCCTCCCATCATCAGTTAAAGGAGCGGGCGTTACGTAATGCGCCTCAAACAGAGAAACGGCGTTCTCGGCGGAACGTTTGTTAGCTTGCTTCTGTCAGGTCAGATAAAAACTGTAAAATGGTTTTATGCAAAGAATCTCAAGAAGCTGTGTAAGGAATAATCTTCTTTGCCTGCTTTGATGGGTGCAGCCCTTTGCGGATGAGTGGGGAATCTCTATACCTTTCCCCGTTATTCTCCCGCAGTAAGGGTATTACCTATGACCGTTCAGGACTTCAAAGTTCGCGATCTCACTCTCGCAGATTGGGGCCGCAAAGAAATTTCCATTGCCGAAGGCGAAATGCCAGGTCTGATGGCACTTCGTGAAGAGTACGGCGATAGCCAACCTCTCAAGGGTGCGCGCATTGCAGGTTGCCTGCACATGACCATTCAGACGGCTGTTCTGATTGAGACATTGGTAGCGCTCGGTGCGACAGTGCGTTGGTCCTCATGCAACATTTTCTCAACGCAGGACCACGCTGCAGCCGCTATTGCTGCCGCAAACATTCCTGTGTTCGCATGGAAGGGCCTGACAGAAGAAGAATTCTGGTGGTGCATTGAGCAAACCGTACGCGGGCCGGACGGTTGGACACCAAACATGATTCTGGATGACGGCGGTGATCTGACCGTCCTCATGCATGACAAATACGCTGACCTTCTGGATGACGTGCGCGGTCTGTCTGAAGAAACCACAACGGGAGTGCACCGTCTGTGGGAAATGGCGCGTAAGGGTACGTTGAAGGTCCCTGCGATTAACGTCAATGACAGCGTTACCAAATCAAAGTTCGACAACCTGTATGGCTGCCGTGAGAGCCTCGTGGACGCTATCCGTCGTGGTACGGACGTCATGATGGCGGGCAAGGTTGCTGTTGTTGCTGGTTATGGTGACGTCGGTAAGGGTTCTGCTGCATCTCTGCGTAATGCAGGTTGCCGCGTTCTGGTTACGGAAGTTGATCCGATTTGTGCTCTCCAGGCTGCTATGGAAGGCTATGAAGTTGTCACGATGGAAAATGCGGCTCCACGCGGCGATATCTTCGTAACCTGCACAGGCAACGTTGATCTGATCACTATTGATCACATGCGTGAAATGCGGGACCGTGCGATCGTTTGCAACATCGGTCACTTTGACAGCGAAATTCAGGTCGAAGCGCTGCGTAACTATCGTTGGAACAACATCAAGCCACAGGTTGACGAGATTGAGCTGTCCGAAGGCCGTCGTATCATCCTGCTTTCCGAAGGGCGCTTGGTGAACCTTGGTAACGCAACGGGTCATCCATCATTTGTGATGTCGGCATCCTTTACAAACCAGACGCTTGCTCAAATTGAACTGTGGAATGCTAAGCCCGGTCAGTATGAGCGCAAAGTCTACACGCTGCCAAAAGCACTGGACGAAAAGGTTGCGGCACTCCACTTGGCGAAGGTCGGTGCCGAGCTTTCAAAAATGTCCCAGAAGCAAGCAGACTACATCGGTGTACCGGTAAGCGGACCCTTCAAGCACGAAGAATATCGCTACTAATCGGAACAGTTGCGACAAAAGCGCGTTTCGAATTCGGACGCGCTTTTGCGCATCGTTGTTACAGTTTAGGAGTGTGACCCATGGGTCTTTTCAGCTCAATCATGTCCAAGATTTTTGGTAAGGCAGAAGCTGCAACGCCTTCAGCCCCAACTGAAGCAGAAGCTGCAGCGCCAGCAGCTTCATCTGCGACTGAAACACCAGCAACACCATCAGCGCCTGTTGATGTGAATGCGGTGCTTGCAGAGTTGGCATCAAAGGCAGGGCAGCAGCTGAACTACCAGACATCTATCGTTGACCTGTTAAAGCTTCTGGGTCTGGATAGCTCTTTGGAAGCTCGTAAGCAGCTTGCCGGTGAACTGCACTATTCAGGCAGCACAGATGACACTGCAACGATGAACGTTTGGCTCATTAAGCAAGTTTATGCTGAGCTGGCAAAGAATGGTGGCAAGGTGCCAGAAGGCTGGGCACACTAAGACTTCTGCTGATCCGTAAATTTTACGGAGAGGCTGCAAGTGTCTGCTTTGCCCCTTTGCGGTTATATCCGCAGAGGGGCTTTGTTTTTATTTATAAGCTATCCACGAGAGATACTTCTTTTTTGAGATCGTCTTTACCGAGAGGCAAATAGCCATTTTCTTCCTGTTTGTGATCAGAGATTATTTTTTGGCCTTGGGCCGAGAGTAAGTAGAGAAGAAAATTTTTAATCTCTGGCGCAAGATGCTTGCTCGGTGGGCAATCCACATAAATGTTGAAGAAGTAAGATATAGGCCATTGTGTACGATCACTGGTACCGTCTGGTAGAGCGTATGGAGCTCCCGGTTTTGTTGACAATGGTAGTAATTTTACGCCTTCGGGTGCCTTGCCGCCGTCAATCCATGTGCTGTAGCCAATTCCGTAGGGATCATGGGCGATGGCATTTAAAACGGCCTTCCCATTGGGCATGGCGCGGTAAAAGGGGCTGAAAGGCAGGCCATTAAGTTTGGACTGCTGCATAGCTGAAGCAAAGCTGTTGTCCGGGTTCAAACCGTAAACATGAATTGGGGCCTTTATCCATTTTTCTTGTGTTATGCCGAGTCCTCCCCAAGTAGGAGCCGCTGTGAGGGGGTATGAGGCGGAGAATATCTTCTGCGCTGTGGGCCACGCTAAACCGACCAGTGGGTTTGCTTGGTTTACGTAGACAGCAGGGGGCGTTTTACCGTCAGCGCGTGGGCCGTAACTGGCATAGGCAATGCGAATACGCGTTGGTGCGTACCCTTTAGCTTGCAGGAATGCGTTAATATCGTCTTTCCAAGCTTCGCGGCCCATAGGGGCGAAAGCAGAGGTGCCTGCAATTAAAGCGGGGATAGCAAGAGAAGACCCGCGTAGATCATTGGAAAAAAGAACCTTATGGCCGTGGAATTGGTACCGTTTTTCAAGGTCAGGCAGAAGAAACTCTAGGGTATCACTTCCAACAATGTTTATATTTTTGATATCATTTTTATTTATAATTGGGGTGTATTGAGGGTTCCCCGTGATGAGGTCAATGTTTGATTTTACGTCTTTGTCGGAAAGGGGTTTTAAGTAATCAAAAACATAATTGAGCTTTTTCTGGCCGCTTTCGGAATAAATGTCCAACAGGAATGGTGCGATATTTCGGTCAATGGCGCCCGCTGAGTTGCGACGTACGCAAACATACAGGCCATGGAGAAGGGGAAGAATGAGCGGAGTTCCACCTGTATACCGCTTTATCGCAGCGCGCTCCCCATCTGTTAAGTCCCGGGGAAGAATAGCTGCGGCAATAATTCCGTGGGTGAGTAGGGGTATGCTCGCCAAGGGGCCAGTCACACGTGCGGTTAAGCCAAAAGCAGATGCTACGTCTTCGCTTTCTGGGCTACCACCGATGATAAGGCTACCTTGATTATCGTTGTAATGCGCAGTCAAGGCAGGGATTGGCGTCGTTTTTTCCGAGGAAGCAGCATGCCCGAGGCTGGTGCAGCCCATGACTATGGCAAGGGTCAGAAAATATTTATACATCGAAAATTTACACTCAAAGTACTTTAAAACACAGTTTGGGTTAATGCATAATTTGAGTGTTATGTATAGAAATTTAATGTATCAGAAAACGTTCCTAAAAAGAGGTGATAATATAATCTTTTTAGTTAAACCAGAGAAACGTTTATATTATTAATAATTGTATTTATGAGAGATATATTTTTTGTTTGCCCTTTATTCATTAGTCCAATTTCAGATAAAGAGTTTATATTATCTATAATGGAAAATTCATTTCCATTCATTAGAGCAATATTGGAACGCGGTTGAATGGTGAGCGCTGGGATTGGTGTGCCATCTTGAGAGGTTATAGCGCAAACATTGGGTAGCATGAGCAGTGACAGCCCACGAAAAGCGGCCTGAGATAATGGGATAAGACGTTCCCAATTTTGCACAGAATTGGCGCGAATAACGGCCTGTTTGTTCTGTTCAGGCGCAGGCAAGCAGGTGAGGTATTGTTTTGTTTGTGTAGAGAATAATGAGACGTATCCTTGCTCAGCGTCTTCCAAAATGCATGGGGGGAAGGCTTTGGGCATAGAAGTATGTTTGACGAAATTAATGGTGCTTGGAAGTGAGAAAGGGGAGGGAACCTGAAGTGTCAGATCTGGCAAAATGCCGGGTGTGAAAGGAGAAACGGTGAAGTCATCGCGGAAAGGGTCGTGGCTCAGTAGGTTTCCATGCCAGTCCATGAGATAAAGCGAGAGTGATTTGTCAGTCGCATTCATGGAATACCTGCCTTTTAAGTCGATGCTTTATAAAGTTTGAGGCACTTGTCCATGACACCGGGTAATGCGGCGCTTTTAAGTGAACGAAATACCCCGAAACTTGAATCTATATCCTGATTACGGTTTTGGGGAAGTCGGGTTCCGTAAACATCTGCTTTGAGTGTGAAATGGGAGAAAATATGCGTTACTTCTCCGCAATGCGACCAGTTTAAGAGAGCGGGGGCATGGGACAATGCATCTTGTTTGTTCCATGCAGTTGAGCGCCATTCCGTTCCTGGAAATTCGTCCATGCCGCCCAGCAAACCTTTGGGCGGGCGTTGGCGCAAAAGTACATTTCCCTGATGGTCGAAAAGAATGAAATGCGCGCCGTAGCGCGTCGGGCGGGCTGTTTTGGGTGTTCGTTTCGGGAGGGTGGTTGCTAGTCCCTGAGCGTTGGCTTTGCAGGGGAGCGCCAAGGGCATGGCAAGCATGTGGGATTCCTGGGCGTGCATATGCTCGAGCCGAGATCAAACAGTGCCTGAGCAAAGTCTGAGGGGCGCTTTTGTGCGATGGGGTCGTGGTTCAGTGTTGCCGCTTGCCGGTGTAACTGGGGCCGAGCACCGGGGATAGGGTCTTCAACCGCAAATAGGCGTGCTGTGACACGTTCAACATTGCCATCAACAGGGATAACCGGCACACCAAAGGCAATGGCTGCAACAGCGCGAGCGGTGTAAGCGCCTATACCGGGGAGTGCTTGTAATTCTTCTACCGTTTCCGGGAATGAGCCGCGAGCCGCTATTTTTTGTGCGCAGGCGTGCAAATTCCGTGCCCGTGCGTAATAGCCCAACCCGGCCCATCTTTGCAGAACATCTTCCAACGGGGCTGAAGCGAGCGCTTGAACGGTTGGATAATCCGTGAGGAAGCGTTCAAAATAAGGTATTACAGCTTGAACTGTTGTTTGCTGTAACATGATTTCGCTGAGCCAGACGGCATAGGGCGATGGGCGTTCGGCATCTGAGCCGCGCCATGGCAAGGTACGCCGATGCGTGTCATACCAGCGGAGAAGTTCGGAAGCATTAAGTGTCACGTTGCTCTATATGGAAGAGGATCGAACGCTGAACAAGCGCAGTAATGAGCCTAATGCTCAAGGCAAGGCGCCTTTCAAGCCAAAAACTACGACCTATGGGACGAAACAGATTGGCGCGTTCGTAACGCAAATTACGCAGCCCGCTTTCAAGAAGAAGTCTCCTATCCTTATTCGGCTTGCGTTGAATTGGGAGGAATTTGTCGGCCCTTATATTGCACAGCAGACTGAGCCTCGGCGTCTTTCTGCTGGCACGCTTACCTTGGCGTGTTCTGGCCCGGTAGCAATGGAATTGCAGCATCAGAGCGTCCAATTATTGGAACGCATAAACGCATCTTGTGGGTTGCGAGGGGTTCATGCGATTGAGCGCATAAAGCTCGTTCAGGACCACGCTTTGCGGCCTGTAGCGCCTAAAACACAGCGCAAGCTTCCGGCAGTTTCTGTCGAAGGTGTTGAAAATGATGAGCTCCGAACGGCTCTTGAGCAGCTCGGAGCGTATGTTAAAGGCAAACGTCCCCGGAGGTAAACGGGCAGACGTTATTGAGTAATAAAGTCTGCTGCCTTGTAGCCCTGCGCGAAAAGATGGGCGCGAAGGGATGCAAAATTAACCTGCATATCGGTCACTTTGCGAACATTTGGTTTTGCGTGAAAAGCAAAGCCGAAGCCCGCTTCGCGGAGCATCGGGATGTCATTAGCTCCATCTCCTGTTGTGAGGCAGGCTTTGAGCTGCACGCCACGCTCTGCTGCGATGCGGTGTAAATGTTCCAGTTTTGCGTCCGGGCCAAGGATGGGGCCGTCCAAGCGTCCGGTCAGAGTGTTCCCGTCAATGCCGAGATGGTTGCCGTGGTGTTCATCAAAGCCGCACAGCTCAGCCACGCGTTGAGTGAACCATGTAAAGCCCCCGGAAACGAGTGCTGTGCGCGCACGGTGGGCACGCATGGTCATGACCAGTTCGCGTGCACCGTCTGTGAGTCGCGTCGCATTCCATACGTCTTCCAGCACGCTGGCTGGTTGGCTTTTCAAGAGCGCGACGCGTTGTTCTAACGCTGTGTCAAAATCGAGCTCTCCGTTCATAGATGCCCGTGTGATGGCTGCTACGTCTTCTCCAACTCCGAGAATAGCGGCCATTTCGTCCAGCGTCTCGCTGGCAACAATCGTACTGTCCATATCTGCCACAAGCACGGCTTTGCGCCGGCCGCGCGTTTTAATAAGCAGGGCATCCGTTTGATACGGAGCAAGTGTTGCACGGATAGTAGCGGCGTTCGCGACCGTTGGTGGGCAGGGAATATCGACGGCCTCACCAGGTGATAGAACGATGGGCTTCTCACCGCGTACCAAGCTTCGTGCGACGTCAATGGCTTCGGGGGCAAGTGGGCCGTTGCGGCGGTCAGCAACGAGGGTCAAGACATAGGGGAGCGACATGAAGGAACCTTTAGCTTTTGAACGCTCTCGCATGTGAGGCGGTGCATGTGGCAGTAAGAGGCTATGAACGCCTCAAGAATTGCAATTATTGTGGCCGGGCCAACCTGTTCCGGCAAGTCAGCTCTCGCGATGGATATTGCACGACACCAGAATGGTGTCGTGATCAATGCGGATTCGATGCAGGTTTACAGAGACTTGCATATTTTGACAGCGCGACCTTCGGTCGCAGACGAGGCTCAGGTGCCGCACCGATTATATGGCGTTTTGGATGCGGCCTATCCGGGCAGTGTTGCCTGGTGGCGTGAGCAAGCTTTGGCTGCCATGGAGGAATGTTGGGCCAGTGGCCAAATGCCGATTTTGTGCGGCGGTACGGGAATGTATCTTCGGGCCTTGCTTGAAGGTTTGGTCGAAGTACCAGATCCCGGAGAAGAGGCTCGGTGTGAAGCGCGACAGCTTATTGATGACATTGGACCGGCGGCGTTGCACGAACGTTTAATGGAGGTGGATCCATCGACGGCGCAGACGCTACGGTCGAATGATTCGCAACGTATTTCACGTGCTTGGGAGGTTTGGCGCGGGACGGGACGGGGGCTGCTTGCTTGGCGTTCAGAACCGGGTTTGCCAGCTGCGGATTGCCGCTTTATTTCCGTGCGTTTGGATCCGCCAAGACCTGAGCTAAGGGCCTCCATAAAACTTCGTTTTGACCAAATGATTGAAGCTGGTGCTCTTGATGAAGTGGCTGCCTTGGTAGAGCGCGGGCTGGATACGGCTTTGCCAGCAATGCGCGCCCACGGTGTGCCTGAATTATCGGCGGTATTACGCCAAGACACTTCTTTGGAAGAAGCGTGCGATGCTGCTGTGTTGGCTACTGGCCGCTACACGCGCAGGCAGGCGACTTGGTTTAGACATCATACTCTGGGCAAAAAAGAAGATTCTATGGATTTGTTGCGCAGATACCCCTCATTTGAGCAAGATTCGGAAAATTATAAAGAAAAAATACAGAATTTTATATCAAAACGCGTTGACCTTCGCGGCGTGGCGTCCTAAACCCGGCACTCTAAACGCCATTGGGAGGATAGTGGTGACGGATCTTGCGGCGCCCAAAGCCGATGAACACACAAAAACGCTGAACCCTGCAACACTTAACGGTGCAGAAGTCCTTCTTCGCGTCCTGAGTGAGCTCGGTGTTGAGGTCGTGTTCGGCTATCCGGGCGGAGCGGTGCTGCCGATTTACGATGCATTGTTCAAGCAAGATCACATTCGCCACATCCTTGTTCGCCACGAGCAGGCTGCTGTGCATGCAGCTGAAGCGTATGCGCGCTCAACAGGTAAGACCGGTGTCGTTTTGGTAACGTCAGGGCCTGGCGCTACCAACGCGGTGACTGGTTTGGTTGATGCGTTGATGGATTCCATCCCGCTGGTTTGTTTGAGTGGTCAGGTTCCGACGAAACTGATCGGAAATGATGCCTTTCAAGAAGCTGACACAACGGGAATTACCCGGCCGGCGACTAAACACAATTATCTGGTTCGTACGCCGGAAACTTTGGCCCCTATCGTGCGCGAGGCTTTTGCTGTGGCACAAGGTGGGCGCCCTGGGCCGGTGCTGATCGACCTGCCTAAGGATATTACGGTAGGTAAAGCGCCGTTGACGCCGCCGGCTCCTACGCCAGCGATGAAGCGTTTGCAGAAAATTGCAGCGCAAAATCGGCCAGCGCAGGACGCCATCGCGCGTACGATTGAGGCGATGAAGACGGCAAAGAAGCCGCTTTTCTATACGGGTGGGGGTATTATAAACTCTGGCCCGCATGCAGCTGAGTTGTTGCGCGCTTTAGCACGCAAAACGGGTTTTCCGGTTACGTCGACGCTTATGGGGCTGGGCGCATTTCCTTCCCCTGACCCACAGTTTTTGGGCATGCTGGGCATGCACGGTGCTGTGGAGGCGAATATGGCAACGCATGGTTGTGACCTGCTGATTGCCCTTGGTGTGCGTTTCGATGACCGCGTGACAGGTCGTGTCGATGCGTTCTCGCCGAACTCTTTCAAAGTTCACGCTGATATTGACCCGAGCCAGATTGATAAAATCATCCCTGTGGATGTTCGTCTAGAAGGTGATGTGGGTGAAACCTTGGAAGCTTTGCTGGCAGCATGGGGTGAAACTGAGGCCCCGGACCTGACGCAGTGGTGGAACCAAATTGCCTCGTGGCGGAGCGTTGATGGCTTCGGTTTCACGCAGGACATGACACCTGAGGCGGTTATCCGCCCGCAATATGCCATTCAGCGTTTGTACGAGTTGGTGCAAGAAAGTGGCCGTGATACCTTCGTATCAACGGAAGTTGGTCAGCATCAGATGTGGGCTGCGCAGCACTTCCAGTTCGATAAACCTAACCGTTGGCTAACATCCGGCGGTTTGGGTACGATGGGATACGGTTTGCCTGCTGCGGTTGGGGCGCAGGTTGCGCATCCCGATGCGCTGGTGATCGATATAGCGGGAGAAGCGTCCACCCTGATGAACATTCAGGAGCTGGGAACAATTGCGCAATATCGCCTGCCGGTTAAAATTTTCATTCTAAATAACCGCTATATGGGGATGGTGCGCCAGTGGCAGGAATTGCTGCATGGCTCGCGCTACTCACAATCTTACAGTGAGGCATTGCCTGACTTTGTGAAGCTTGCTGAGTCTTTCCATGGGACGGGCATGCGTGCGCGGAATGTGGGTGAGCTGGATAAGGTCATTCGTGACATGTTGGCGCATGATGGCCCAGTCATAGCGGATATTTGTGTAGCGGAAGGTGAAAATTGCTACCCGATGATTCCATCAGGTGCAGCGCATAACCAGATGTTGCTTGGCCCAGATCAGGATTCAGCCGCAGCAGGGCTGACCGAAGAAGGGATGATGTTGGTCTAATGTCTGATTCAATTACAGCAGATATCATCCAGAACTCGGTCATCTCGGTTCTGATTGAAGATGAGAGCGGCGCTCTGGCGCGCGTTGTTGGCCTGTTCTCTGGCCGTGGCTACAATATTTCTAGCCTCACTGTGGCTCAGGTCGATGCCCGTCAGGGGTTATCCCGTATCACTGTTTTGACCTCCGGAACGCCGATGGTCATTCAGCAGATTAAAGCACAGTTGAAGCGCCTTGTGCCTGTGCATGCGGTGTCTGATTTGACGCAGGAGGGGGCTTTTGTTGGTCGTGAATTGGCTTTGGTGAAGATTGTTTCATCAGGGGAAGATCGGACCGAAGCCCTGCGTATAGCGGAATCTTTCCGGGCGCGGCGTGTAGACAGCACGGCGACAAGTTTTGTGTTTGAGCTTACCGGTTCACCGGAAAAGATCGACGCGTTTATTGAGTTGATGCGCAATCTCGGCTTGGCCGATGTTTCGCGGACAGGGATTGCTGCGATAGCGCGTGGTCCTGAAGTTTTTGCACCTTTGGTATTTCACCCCAGCGAGGAGACAGTCTGATGCGGGTTTATTATGATCGTGATGCTGACCTGAACCTGATCAAAAGCAAGAAGGTCGCGATTATTGGTTATGGCAGCCAAGGCCACGCCCATGCCAACAACCTGCGCGATAGCGGCGTATCTGACCTTGTTATTGGTCTGCGTCCAACGTCTTCCGCTGTGAAGAAGGCTGAAGGTGCGGGCTTCAAGGTAATGGGACCGTCAGAGGCAGCAGCTTGGGCTGATGTCGTTATGGTTCTGACGCCTGATGAAGGCCAAGGCGCTCTCTACAAGGACCATCTCGAAGCGAATTTGAAGCAGGGCGCAGCGCTTGCTTTTGCGCATGGTCTGTCCATTCATTTCCGCATCATCGAAGCGCGCCCTGATCTGGACGTGTTCTTGATTGCGCCAAAGGGCCCAGGTCACACAGTGCGTTCAGAATACCAGAAGGGTGGTGGTGTGCCGTCTCTGGTTGCTGTTGCACAGAACGCTTCAGGCCAGGCGCTGGACATTGCTCTGTCCTACGCATCGGCAAATGGTGGTGGCCGTGCAGGTATCATCGAGACGTCCTTCAAGGAAGAAGTAGAGACGGATCTGTTCGGTGAGCAGGCTGTTCTGTGCGGTGGTGCGGTTGAACTGATCCGCGCTGGTTTCGAAACGCTGGTTGAAGCGGGCTACGCACCGGAAATGGCGTATTTCGAGTGCTTGCATGAGCTGAAGCTGATCGTTGACCTGCTGTATGAAGGCGGGATCTCGAACATGAACTACTCCATCTCTAACACAGCAGAGTATGGTGAGTATGTGACGGGCCCACGCATTATCACGCCTGAAACAAAGGCTGAAATGAAGCGCGTCCTGACGGATATTCAGGATGGTACGTTCGTACGCAACTTCATCCTTGAGAACCAGTCAGGCGGCGTAGGCTTCAAAGCGATTCGCGCCCGTAATGACGCGCATCAGATTGAAGAAACGGGTGCTAAGCTCCGCGCTATGATGCCTTGGATTGCCAAGAGCAAACTGGTCGATAAAGAGCGCAACTAAGCTCGAATATGACATTTCTTGGGTGGTTTGCTGAAAGGTTTTTGACAATTCACGAATCACCTAAGAAAAGCCTTGCATCTAGGTGGGATAGCGCTGTATCCAGCCCCCACCTGGCCCAAGGGGGCGATTGACGCCCAACAGGCCGTCTACTGGTTTGGGGGTACGTGATGAACGCACTTGCTCAACTGGGGATGGTATCGGAACACCCGAGAGATATCCAGAACAGCGAAGCTCACTCTGTTGAAGAGGAGCGCAAGGACTATTTTATCGAGCGCGACGGTGAACGTTTCGCGGGGAATCACATCTTGGTCGACTTTTGGGACGCGAGCAACCTCGACGATCCAAAGCGCATTGATGAGACTCTTTGCGAGGGTGCCATAGCTGCTGGTGCAACGATCTTGCACAGCCATTTCCATCATTTCACGCCGAATGGTGGTGTGTCTGGTGTTGTCGTTCTGGCCGAGAGCCACATTTCTATCCATACGTGGCCGGAGCGTAACTTCGCGGCTGTGGATGTGTTCATGTGCGGTTCTTGCGACCCGAACCTGACAATTCCAGTGATGCAGCGTCTGTTCCAAGCTGGCCGCGTAGAGGTTGATGCCGTACGTCGTGGTCGCGTGCAGGGACGCACGAAAACGGCTTAAGGGCCGGGCGAGTATTACCGCCATTTGCTAGCCGGGGTCTCATGCGGGTCCCCGGCTTTTTTCTTGTAACGTCGCCTCAGAGCGCCTCGGATTATTCCGTAAGGAGACGATGACAATGGCCGAAAATTGGCTGAACGAAACTCTGTACCCTGACTGGGGGCAACGTTTCCTCGTGACCCGTGAGTTGGCACGTGTGAAGTCTGACTTTCAAGATATCGTTGTTTTTGAAAGCAGCAGCCATGGCCGCGTTCTGGTTTTGGATGGTGTAATCCAGATCACGGAACGTGATGAGTTTGTGTATCAGGAAATGCTCGCTCATGTGCCGTTAATGGCGCATCCTTGTGCGAAGCGCGTTCTGATCATCGGTGCAGGTGATGGTGGCGTTCTGCGCCGCGTTTTGCAGCATGACACGGTTGAAAAAGCCGTTATGGTGGAAATCGATGGTGCAGTGATTGAGCTGTCCAAAGAGCATTTGCCGAACATTGCTGGTGATGCATGGAATGATCCACGTGCGGACGTGATTGTGGGCGATGGTATCGATTATGTTGCGAAGGCAGCGGACGGTTCTTTCGACGCGATTATCGTTGATAGTACGGACCCAATCGGCGTTGGCGAAGTTCTGTTTACGGATGAATTCTATAGCAATTGCGCACGCATTTTGTCGGATGAAGGTATCATCGTAAACCAGTGCGGTGTGCCGTTTATGCAGGCAGATGAACTGCATGAGACCAGCTTGCGCCGTGCTAAATTTTTCCCGCATGTTTCCGCCTATGTTGCCGCTGTGCCGACCTATGTTGGTGGCTTCATGACCTTGGGTGTGGCAGCTAAGGGCCAATCACCGAATACGCAGACCATTGAGCAGGTGCGCGCACGTGCTGAAGCTGCGAAGATTGTTGGTAAGACCCGCTACTGGACGCCGGAAATCCACGTTGGCGCGTTTAACCTTCCACCTTACATAGCGGAACATCTTCCCAAAAAGGGCTGATGCGTTTGTAAGCATCGTATTGGGGGCGGGCTATTTAGCCTGCCCCCAATACGGTTTTATACTTTCAAAAGTGATATAAAGAGCGGATGTTACGCGGTTGTTTGACCTGTAGCTCCGAAGACGGACGCCAAATGCGCACGAAACAGGCGCAGCGTATTGTCTATATCTGGTGCTTTAATGACGTCCGTTGCGAGGAATGTCGGTAAAGGTGACATGCCAAGAAATTGGTTTGCCTTATGGACTGGTAGATAAACGGCATCGACGCCCTGCCCACCAAAAAACTGTGCGGGGTCACTGAAAGCCTCTTCGGGGGCGTTCCAAGTCAAAGACAGCATGTAGTACTTGCCGCTTAAGAGGCCGCCTGAGCCGTAAGTGCGTTCAGGGTGCGCGCGGGATCGGCCGTCATTGGCGTAGAGTTTGCTATGACCTGCGGTGAAGACCTCATCCATGTATTTTTTAACGGTCCAAGGGGCTCCCATCCACCATCCGGGCATTTGGTAAATAACTACATCCGCCCATTGGAAAAGGGCGACTTGCTCTGTGACGTCGTAGCCCTCGTCTATCTTAACGACACGGACATCGAGTCCGTTGAGGCTTAAATCGTTTTGCGCGGTTGAAGTTAAGGTATCGTTGAGTGCGCCGCGGGAATGGGCGAACGTTTTTCCGCCGTTGAGAATCACAATATTTTTCATGGATAAGCCTTGCAGGAATTGGAGCCATACGGGGCTCCTCCGGGATCGGTGCGTATTTTGACTAATGTGGTGGTCGCGACGGCCGTTCTAAAGGTGGGAGAGTAATAATTGGGCTGAGAGGTGCACAGAGGGAGGTCGGTGGCGAGTTCACTCGCCGTGGGTGAAAGCCCTGTAGCTTGGGATGGAGGCGGGCTGGATTCGAGGGTGGTGGCGGCTAGATTGATCTCTGGGCTGGGCAGAATATTGCTCAATGCGCGGAGTGCAATTGCAGCAGTTTCAAAGCTGTAAGTGTGCTCCTTTCGTAACAGGGAAAAAGAGAGCACGCGATGCTGGTTTGTGATGATTGCATGGCTGGTCTGAAACTGGCAAAGAGGGGGTGATCAACACGGGAGAGACTAGCCGCGAGGCTGGCGCCGAAGGAGCAACCGCCCCGGAAACTCTCAGGCTAAAGGACCGGTTGATTTTAAATTTCTGGAGAGTGGCGTGTTCTGCGCCCGCCGACGGGATAGCGATCTCAGGCCAAAGGACAGAAGGGGCGGCACTTTCCGAATGTGGGAGAGTGTCTGCGCTATTACGTCTTATTGAGCCGGATCGACTATGAGCGATACTCTACAGCAGACTCCTCTTTTTGCGCTTCATGGTGAGCTTGGTGCCCGAATGGTGCCATTTGCGGGTTATGCTATGCCTTTGCAGTACCCAGCGGGTTTGATGGCTGAGCATGTCCATACGCGCACAAAAGCGGGTTTGTTTGATGTGTCCCATATGGGGCAAATCCGGATTGCAGCAAAATCTGGCGATGTCCGCGACGCTGCTCTAGCTTTAGAGAGCCTTGTCCCTGCAAATTATGCTGGCTTGCCTGCTAACCGCCAGCGCTACGGTTTGCTCACCAACGACCAAGGTGGCATTTTGGACGACTTGATGGTGGCGAATATGGGCCACGATCTTTTGGTCGTTGTAAATGCGTCGTGCAAAGAAGCTGATGCAGAGCGCATCGAGGCTGCGTTGTCTGACCGGTGTGTTGTGACCCGCCAGTTTGACCGTGCGCTTTTGGCGTTGCAAGGACCAGCGTCAGAGGCAGCGCTTGCGCCACTATGCTCTGCAGCGGCTGCTATGCGCTTCATGGACATGATTGAAACGCACATTGCGGATATCCCTGTTACGCTGTCGCGTTCGGGCTATACGGGCGAAGACGGTTACGAGATTGGTTGTGCTGCTGAAGATGGAGAGCGCTTGGCGCGCCTGCTGCTGGCACAGCCTGATGTTATGCCGATCGGTCTTGGAGCGCGTGATTCTTTACGCCTCGAAGCTGGGCTATGCCTTTACGGAAATGACATCGACACCACGACCACGCCGATTGAGGCTTCCCTTGGATGGGCGATACAAAAAATTCGCCGCGAAGGTGGCGAGCGTGAAGGCGGTTATCCGGGAGCGGAGCACGTGCTGCGCCAAGCGCGGGAAGGTGCGGCACGTCAGCGCGTTGGCCTAATGGCAGAGGGACGTGCGCCAGTGCGTGGTGGTGCAAAGTTGTTTGCGGATGCACAAGGCAGCCGAGAGGTTGGTGTGGTGACATCTGGTGCATTTGGACCCACGGTTCAGGCTCCGGTTGCCATGGGTTATGTTGAAACGGCGTATGCCGCCGTTGATACAGCTCTTTTTGCAGAATTGCGCGGGAAGTTTGTTCCCGTTCATGTCCGGGCGACGCCGTTTGTGGCGCCGGGATTCAAGCGTTGATCTTTGATCTCCAACAGAGTTTTGGGAGAGGAAAGCGGTTATGACGACTTACTATACGAAATCGCATGAGTGGATCCGTCTTGATGGCCAAGAAGCAACGGTCGGTATTACGACCCATGCTTCTGAAGAATTGGGCGAGCTGGTCTTTGTAGAGGCTAAGGATGAAGGCACTGAAGTTGCAGCGGGTGACGCAGCAGCCGTTGTGGAATCCGTAAAGGCAGCTTCTGATATTTATGCACCGGTTGCAGGCACTGTATCGGGTTTCAACGATCGTCTGTCTGACGAGCCGACGCTGGTTGGCTCTGACCCAGAAGGCGAGGGTTGGATTTTCCGTATGACGGTATCAAACCCGGAAGAGGTCACGAGCCTTCTGACGCGTGAGCAGTACGACGCGCTGTAATTCTCGCGTGATGTGATGATCGGCGGGTTTTAGAGGTTTTTTGTGTTGTTTCATGGGGTGGGATTTATCTTTTTCTGAAAGAAAAAGGATGTCCTACCTCACAAACAGTCCTCTCATTTGCAGGGGGGATAACGCAAAATCCCCTCATCACCGCCGAACGACAATAATTGACCTATCGTAGCCCGCTGCTGGGCTGCCCTGTGATGATGCAAAGAGTATTCCCATCGTGACAACGCTTTGGCCTCAGCCGACGGAATCCTTCAGTGCCCGCCATATTGGCCCGCGCTCCTCTGAAATTGATGCGATGTTGCAGGTGGTTGGGGCAAGCAGCCTTGATAGCCTGATTGACCGTACTGTGCCGGAAGCCATTCTTGATCGTGGAGATCATGGCGTTGGTGCGGCGCTGACAGAAGGCCAAGCTTTGGCACGTCTGCGCGGTATGGCAGAACGGAACCATGTTCTGACATCCATGATCGGTCAGGGCTATTATGACACGGTTCTGCCTGCAGTTATTCAGCGGAATATTTTGGAAAATCCGGCATGGTATACGGCTTACACGCCGTATCAGCCTGAGATTAGCCAAGGCCGTTTGGAAGCGCTTTTAAACTTCCAAACATTGGTTGCTGATTTAAGCGGGTTGGATATTGCGAACGCCTCGTTGCTGGATGAAGCGACGGCGTGTGCGGAAGCAATGGCATTGGCGCGTCGTGTGTGTAAGGCGAAGTCTGAGCGGTTTTTTGTGGATGCGGATACGCACCCGCAAACGCTTGCCGTGTTGCAAACACGTGCGGAGCCGTTGGGTTGGGAAATTGTCGTTGGTAATCCGTGGACGGACCTTGAGGGCCAAGAGGTCTTCGGTGCGTTGTTCTCTTATCCCGGTTCTTCTGGCGAGGTGCGCGACCCGCGTGCGGTGATTGAGGCGCTGCATGCCAAGGGTGCGATTGCGGCTGTGACGAGTGACCCTCTGGCACTTGTGATGCTGGAAAGCCCTGGTGCGCTGGGTGCGGATATTGCTGTTGGCTCCATGCAGCGCTTTGGTGTGCCGATGGGGGCCGGTGGCCCGCATGCTGGTTTCATGGCTACGCGTGATGCGTATAAGCGTCATTTGCCTGGCCGCTTGGTTGGTGTGTCCAAGGATAGCGCGGGTAACCCGGCGTACCGTTTGGCGCTGCAAACGCGTGAGCAGCATATTCGCCGCGAGAAAGCGACGTCGAATATTTGCACAGCGCAGGTTCTTTTGGCTGTTATTGCGTCCATGTACGCTGTTTACCATGGGCCAGAAGGTTTGCGCGCTATTGCGCAGCGCACGCATCGCATGGCGTCCATCCTTGCTGCTGGTTTGAGGGTGTTGGCTGTTAAGGTCGAGACAGAAAGCTTTTTTGACACGATTACGGTCTATGCAGGGGCGTCTGCGGCACTGGTGCTGGAGCGTGCGCGTGCGGTAGGGATCAACCTGCGCGATGCAGGCGAAGGCCGCCTAGGTCTGTCTTGCGATGAGACGACAGAAGCAGAGACGATCCGTGCGGTTTGGCGTTGTTTCTGCCCGGATGAAGCCCGTTTGGCTTCGCTGGAAGCAGGTTTGTCTGTAACGGAAGTTCTGCCGGCATCTATGCAGCGCAGTGCGGCGTTGCTAACGCACCCGGTATTTCACGCACATCGCTCCGAGACGGATTTGCTGCGCTACATGCGCGCGTTGTCTGATAAGGATCTGGCGCTGGACCGAACGATGATTCCGCTCGGTTCATGCACAATGAAGCTCAATGCGACCAGCGAGATGATTCCCATTACGTGGCCAGAATTTGCGCGTATTCATCCGTTCGCTCCAGCGGAGCAGCGCGAGGGCTATGCAGAATTATTCGCGTATCTGGAAGATGCGTTGTGCAAGATCTCAGGATATGACGCGGTATCTTTGCAGCCAAACTCCGGCGCGCAGGGTGAGTATGCTGGCCTTCTGGCGATCCGTGGTTACCATCGTGCACGCGGTGACGAAGCGCGTGATATCTGCCTGATCCCGGCATCTGCTCACGGTACCAACCCGGCATCGGCGCAGATGGTTGGCATGCGTGTGGTCGTTGTGGCGTGTGATACCGACGGGAACGTTGATGTTGATGATCTGAAGGCAAAGCTGGCGCAGCATGATGGTCGTGTTGCTGCGATCATGATTACTTATCCTTCAACGCATGGTGTGTTTGAGGAACGTGTGGTTGAGATTTGTGCGCTGGTGCATGATGCCGGCGGGCAGGTCTATTTGGATGGCGCTAATCTGAATGCTCAGGTTGGACTGGCGCGTCCGGGCAAGTATGGGGCGGATGTCTCGCACTTTAACCTGCACAAGACGTTCTGCATTCCGCATGGTGGCGGTGGGCCGGGTATGGGGCCAATCGGCGTTGGCGCGCATTTAGCTCCCTATTTGCCGGGTGCGTGTGATGTAGCGGTATCTGCGGCGCCGTATGGTTCAGCGTCAATTCTGCCAATTTCGACCGCCTACATCATGATGATGGGGGATGCTGGCTTACGGCACGCTACCGAGATTGCCATTTTGAACGCAAATTACATCACTGCGCGTCTGGCTGAGCATTACCCCGTTCTGTACCGGGGCAAAAACGGCTTTACGGCCCATGAATGCATTATTGATCTGCGCCCACTGAAGGATGCGTGTGGCGTAACGGTCGACGATATCGCCAAGCGCTTGATTGATCATGGATTCCACGCACCGACGGTGAGCTTCCCGGTTGCGGGAACATTCATGATTGAGCCAACGGAATCTGAAAACAAAGCTGAGCTTGACCGCTTCTGCGATGCGATGATTGCAATTCGTAAGGAGATTGCGGCTGTAGAGAGCGGTGATGTGGCGATCGAAGAAAGCGCGTTGCGCCATGCGCCGCACACGGTGGCGGATATGGCTGGCCCGTGGGAGCGTGCTTATACCCGTGAGGAAGGGTGCTTCCCAAACGGGGTGGATACGAGCAAATACTGGTCCCCGGTCGGGCGGTTGGATAATGCTTGGGGCGATCGGAACCTTGTGTGTTCCTGCCCGGATATATCAGAGTATTCCTAAAGAAAAACGGGGCTTCGGCCCCGTTTTTTTATGCGTGCTAGTGTAGAAGTAAAGCACGTAAACTTCTGCGTTTAAGGGCTGGATGCTTCGGCTAAGGAGAGTAGGGGTTGAGTGACATCAACCCAGTTCTCACCAGTAAGCACACCAAGATGCTCTGGGGTTATTTTTAAGCTGGCGTTGCGGCTACCTGCTGCTGGGTAGACAAACTCATGTGCCGTAAGGGAGCGGTCGCAGTATATCGCCAGAGGTGTTTTGAGGCCAAACGGGCATACTCCGCCGGGGGGATGTGAAGTGAGTGCTTCAACGTCTTCCCCATTTAAAAAGCGGGGTTTTCCGCCCAAGGCTTCGCGCGTTAGGCGGTTATCGAGGCGGCGTGTCCCAGCCATAACGATCAACACTGTCTGCGCGGTTTCTCCGGTACCAATTTTCACGCCAAGAGTTTTAGCGATTTGGTCTGGTTTCACATTAAGCGCTTTTGCGGCGTCTTCTACCGTGGCGCTTGAGAGGGCTGTTTGTATTGGTGCGAGGTCTTTCGCACGGACGGCAAGGTCTTGGATAACGCTCTCAAAGCTCATGAAGGGTTCCTTTTTGGGGCGGTACACACCATCTTGAAACAAGCTGTCAGATGATGACGGTAATTCATCAGATCGCAAAGTTATTTGCGCTCCGGCCTAAGAGGGACCTGTTCATGTCACATGCTGTACATGTTGTTGCGATTATCCGCGTAACCCCCGAGCGCGCACCAGAACTGGAGGCTGAATTAGCACGCTGCCTGCGTGATACGCGTAAGGAGGAAGGTTCTGTCTCTTACCAAATTAGTAAGGACCTTGAGGACATTGGGCGCTTTACTGCGGTTGAGGAATGGGCTTCTCAAGCGGCGTTTGAGGCGCATTTGAAAGCACCTCATTTTCAGGCTTTGGCGGCTTTGAGCGAAAAGCTCGAAGCTAAATTAGACATTATGCAGCTGCAGCCGCTAGACCCTGCGGCCTGAGCATTAGGATAGGACATCAAGACCATGGCGGATGTATTGTTCAGAGTTGAAGGCATGTCGTGCGAGGGGTGCAGCAAGCGGCTGCACACGGTTTTGTCCGCCGTCGCAGGGGTTGAGACGGTAGAGGTCACACTCAAACCGGGGGAAGCTAAAATCCGCTTCGATAGCGCGCAAGTTAGTGAGCCAGCATTGCGCGAGGCTATCGAAGACAGTGGATTTGATGTCGTGAACTAGGTTAGCGCTTGTAGACTGGGAGCCCAACGCCGTGCGTGATTGCAAGGGCGCGGAGTATAAATCCTGCGGCAATGCTGATGCTGACGGTTATGATGGGGGGCTGCCCTAGTTGTGTGAGTAGGACGTAAAGCCCTGAGGCGAGAGCAACTGCGGTAACGTATAGCTCTCGTCTAATGACGATTGACGGGACTCCGGCGAGTACATCGCGGAATATGCCGCCTAAGCAAGCGCTGACAACGCCCATAAGTAGAGCGGGCAGAGGTGGAATACCGTAGGCTGTTGCTTTGGCAGTGCCAAAAACGCCGTAAGCGGCAATACCCACGCCATCGAACCAGTCAACGGCGCGTTCGGGCCAAAGGCGGGAAGGGGTGAACCATACGGCTAGTGCGGCAAGGAGGCATGTAAGCGCGGTTGTTGAGTTGTGTAACCAAGCGACGGGTGCGCCGATGAAGAGGTCACGTATTGTGCCGCCACCGACACCTGTTATGACTGCGAAGAAGAAAAAAGTCAGAATATTTTGGCGCTTTTTAGCGGCTTCCAGCGCACCGGAAATGGCGAATACAGCAGTTCCGGCAACGTCCAGCATGCGCGTGGCGTGCGTTGAAAAGCTGTGTAAAGTGCCGGGAAAATTGGGTTGGAAATCCATTGAGAGAAGGGCTGCCTGAAGGTTTTCTGCGTAAGTTTGTGTGGAGAGCTGCATGATTGACAGGCTGCATGCTGGGTGTCACGTTTATTTTCGTATGACGAACTTCCCTATCTTTTTGGTTTATTATTACGGCCTCCTCTAAAGGTAGGTCGGGGTTCTTATTCAACATCCGAGGCTGCCAAGTGGTTGCGTCTCGGGTTGTCTGGCACGTGACGGTGGCCTCTCGCATGCGGTGAGGCGATTCATGTCTATCCAAGATTTATGCCAAGCTTATTTAGCGGCGTTAAATAAGGCGGACCTAAGCAAGGTTCTTTCGTTGTTTGCGGAAGGTGCGACGGTGACGTCACCGCTTTATGGTGTGTGTCCAGCGGTTGATTTTTACCAAAACCTGTTTGCTGATACGGACCGCTCTGAAACCCGACTAAAGGCGGTTTTTGAAGAAGTTGGGTTGGGCCAGTCCGTTGCGCTACAGTTCGAGTATGACTGGGTTTTGAAGAGTGGTCAGTTGGTGCGATTTGAGTGCGTGGATGTGTTTGAGCTTACGCAGGACAAAGAACGCTTTGCTGGGTTAAAAATTATCTACGACACAGCGCCGTTACGGGCTGACTTTGATGAGAGTAGACGGGGTTAATATAAAAAAAGCCCGGCGGATGGCCGGGCTTTTCTATGTCTAGTTCCGGATGGATTAGACGGAGTAGTACATTTCGAACTCAACTGGGTGTGGTGTGTGTTCGAACTTGTACACTTCGCTCCACTTCAGTTCGATGTAGCTTTCGATCTGATCTTTGGTGAAGACGTCACCTGCGAGGAGGAACTCGTAGTCCGCGCTCAGAGCCTCAAGTGCTTCACGCAGTGAGCCGCAAACTGTTGGGATTTGAGCCAACTCGTCCTTAGGCAGTTCGTACAGGTCCTTATCCATGGCTTCGCCTGGGTGGATCTTGTTACGGATACCGTCGATGCCAGCCATCAGCATTGCAGAGAATGCGAGGTAAGGGTTTGCTGTTGGGTCAGGGAAGCGAACTTCTACGCGCTTCGTCTTCGGGCTGGATCCGTGGGGGATACGGCATGAAGCAGAGCGGTTTGCTGCGGAGTAAGCGAGCAGAACAGGCGCTTCGAAGCCCGGGATCAGGCGCTTGTAGGAGTTGGTTGAAGGGTTGGTGAAGGCGTTCAGAGCCTTAGCGTGCTTGATGATGCCACCGATGTAGAACAGAGCATCTTCAGACAGGCCAGCATATTGGTCACCTGCGAAAGCTGGCTTGCCATCGCGCCAGATTGACTGGTGAACGTGCATGCCTGAGCCGTTATCGCCAGCGATTGGCTTTGGCATGAATGTTGCTGTTTTGCCGTAGGAATGTGCAACATTGTGGACGCAGTACTTGTAGATCTGCATGAAGTCAGCAGATTTTACGAGTGTAGCGAACTTTGTACCCAGCTCATGCTGTGAGCGTGCCACTTCGTGGTGGTGCTTTTCGATTGGCAGGCCCATTTCGCCCATTGTGGACAGCATTTCGGCGCGGAGGTCGTGCTCGCTGTCAACTGGGGGAACTGGGAAGTAACCACCCTTGAGGGTTGGACGGTGGCCCATGTTGCCTTCTGGGTAAGCCTTCAGGCCAGCTTCTGGGCCTTCGATGCTTTCCAGCTCGTATGTGCCGTAGTTTGTGCCTGTGCCAAAGCGTACGCTGTCGAAGATGAAGAACTCAGCTTCCGGACCAAAGAACGCAGTGTCGCCCAAGCCTGAGGACTGGAGGTAAGCTTCAGCCAGCTTAGCTGTTGAACGTGGGTCGCGGTTGTAGAACTTGCCTGTGCGAGGGTCCACGATGTCACAGATCAGGATCAGCTGTGGTTTGGCTGAAAATGGGTCCATAACGGCGGTTTCTGGGTCCGGCAGGAGAACCATGTCGGACTCGTTAATGGCTTTCCAACCCTGAATGGAAGAACCATCGAACATGAAACCCTCTGTGAAGGTGTCGTCTTCAATGGTGCTTACTGTTTGGGTGGTGTGGTGCCATTTGCCCTTTGGATCCGTGAAGCGCAGGTCAACGAACTCTGCTGCATGTTCTTGGATCAGGGAAAAGACGCGAGCGACGGCTTCTGCGTTGGGAGCCGGAACGGATGAGTCGGTCTGAGTCATTGGACTGTAACGCCTTAACTTAGTGTGAACGGCATCAAAACGATTAGGGGACATTTGCCTCGCTGTCGAGGGTGTGTCGTATAAGAAAAAGCAGAGAATTACTCTTGGAAATAGGAGGGGTTTTGTCCAGATCTGGTGTTGACGTCAGGTGCCCTCTGATTTGATGTGTGTGATGGTGAGGAAGCCGATTAGGAATGAGCATGAAGACCCCAAACACGATGCTGTCGGCGCTGCCGACGACAATTTTCACGCGTATGTCGCAATTGGCTGTGCAGCATAATGCCATAAATTTGGGGCAAGGTTTTCCGGATACTGAAGGGCCTGACGATATTGTGACGTATGCGGCCGATGCGTTGCGCGATCAGCGTAACCAATATGCTCCGCTTACGGGATTGCCGGAACTGCGTGAGGCGGTGGCGGAATCGAACAAGCGCTTTTATGGTTTGGAGGTTGATGCAGCGTCTGAAGTGGTAGTGACGTCTGGGGCAACGGAAGCTCTTGCGGCAAGTCTGACAGCAGTGATCAATCCCGGTGATGAAGTGGTGCTTATTGAACCGCTTTATGACACTTACCTTCCGATGATCCGTTTGTTGGGGGCTGTTCCTAAATGTGTGCGCCTTGAGCCGCCTTCGTGGGAGCTTTCGCTTGAAGCACTTAGAGGCGCTTTCAGCCCTAAAACAAAAGCGATCCTTTTAAACTCTCCCATGAATCCAGCTGGAAAAGTCTTCTCGTATGACGAGTTGAGCGCAATTGCCGAGTTGGTGCGAGAGTACGATGCTTACGCCATCTGCGATGAGGTTTATGAGCATTTAACGTTTCACGTGAAACATTATCCCCTCATGACCTTTCCCGGTATGCGGGAGCGGTGCATGAGAATTGGCAGTGCTGGTAAGAGTTTTTCTCTGACGGGCTGGAAAGTGGGGTATGTGACAGCATGTGCGTCTCTGGCAGCGTTGGTTGCAAAAGCACATCAGCTTTATGTTTTTGCTACGGCGCCTAATTTGCAGCGTGCTGTTGCTTACGGCTTGCGTAAGGACGACACATATTATCAAGAGCTGGCAGCTTCTTTAGAAGCGCGCCGGGATTTGTTGCGCGATGGCCTGCACGAGTTGGGTTTTAAAACCTTGCCTGCGGATGGAAGTTACTTTGTTGTTGCGGATATTACGCCCTTAGCGAAAGGCCGTGACGATGTTGCGTTTGCTGAGTGGTTGGTAGAGGCGGCTGGTGTTGCAACGATCCCTGTTTCAGCGTTTTACGACGCAGACTCCGCTAAGCCGCCGCAAAATCTGATACGGTTTGCGTTCTGTAAGCAGCCCGATGTGCTAAAAGAAGCATTGAAACGCCTCAAGGCCGCTTTGGCCTGATATGACAGTGAAAGATACGGACCTCATGTTAAATTCCAGCGCGACAGAAAAGCTCCAGAACGGTTCCGCGCTGGAGACGACAGATCATTTGTTTTTTGGACGGGCAAAAAGTGAGCTGTCTCTCCATGCTGCTGAACGGGCCGTTCAGAGTGTTTTGGCAGATGTGGATGATGGTGAGTTGTTTTTGGAATACCGCGAAAATGAGGGGCTATCCTTTGACGACGGGACGATCCGCTCGGCCAGCTTCACCACAACATCAGGCTTTGGTTTACGTGCGGTTTTGGGGAATGAAACCGCATTTGCACATTCAGACGAATTAAGTGATGCAGCTTTGTTGCGCGCGGTGGATGCTGTTGGGGCGTTGGCTCAGGGGCGCAGTGGTAATGCAGCATTAGCGCCCAACCTTGCGGGTCCGTCTTTATATGACACTAAGCGGCCCTTAGAGGGCACGGAGTTCGCGCAAAGGGCTGAGATACTAGCGGAAATTGATGCATATGCGCGAGCTTTGGATACCCGTGTGGTACAGGTCAGTGCGAGCTTGAGTTCTGAGTGGCAAGCTGTACAGATTATGCGCCGGGCAGGTGATGGTGAGCGCCTAGCGGATTTGCGTCCATTAGTGCGTTTGGGAGTGAGCGTCGTGGTGGAGCATGGCGGCGTGCGCGAAAGTGGCTCTCATGGGTTGGGTGGGCGTTACACGCTTGAGCGCCTTTTAGCCCCTGAGGTATGGAAACATGCGGCAGATGAAGCGCTGCGTCAGGCTTTGATTAACTTGGATGCTCAGCCCGCTCCTGCGGGGGAGATGGAGGTTGTGCTTGGTGCGGGGTGGCCCGGTATCCTTTTGCATGAAGCCGTGGGTCACGGTTTGGAGGGGGATTTTAACCGGAAAGGGACGTCTTCCTTCAGCGGGATGATTGGGCAACGTGTAGCATCTCCCGGTGTGACGGTTGTTGATGATGGGACAATACCCGAGCGTCGCGGATCACTTACTATCGATGATGAAGGAACACCGACGGGGCGTAATGTTTTAATTGAAGACGGTATCCTCAAAGGCTATCTGCAGGATCGCCAGAATGCGCGTTTGATGGGTGTTGCTCCAACGGGTAATGGCCGACGTGAATCCTATGCCCATGCACCTATGCCACGCATGACAAATACGGTGATGCTTGGTGGTTCAGCCTCAACAGAGGAGATGATCCGCTCGGTTAAAAATGGTCTGTATGCGGTGAATTTCGGTGGCGGTCAGGTCGATATTACTTCCGGTAAATTCGTTTTTGCGGCCTCCGAGGCGTACAGGATCGAGGATGGAAAAGTTACCACGCCGGTCAAAGGTGCCACGCTCATTGGCAACGGTGCAGATGCGATGAATAAAATTTCTATGATCGGGCAGGATATGGCTCTCGATCCTGGTATTGGGACGTGTGGTAAAGCTGGGCAGGGTGTTCCGGTCGGGGTTGGGCAGCCCACGCTTAAGTTGGCTGGTTTGACTGTCGGCGGGACTGTCTAACGAAATGCCGCACCATCAGACCAAATTTTTGACTGAAGGCGCGCGGCTCGATCGCGTGCTTGAGCGATTGCCTAAAGATTGGCGAATTACGATAGAGCGTGATGAGACGATGTTTTGGTCTGTTGTATTAGCTGACCCAGAGGGGAGCTGCGTGTCTGAGACCGGGGCTTCATTGGGGGAGGCGCTTGAGACGGCGTGGCGTGCTTTACGCCGTCCGCCGTCGGAAAGTGGCCGTTAGCTGATGCCGGTGTTGCGACTATCGGTACAGGTGAGAGAGAAGAAGATGTCTGACGAGCGGTTGAAGTAAAAACTGAATCGCTAGCAGAAGAATGAAGGGTGCGAAGTCCAAGCCGCCTGTGGCGGGAAGAAGCCTGCGGATGGGATTTAAAAACGGTTCAACGAGGCGGCCGAGCGTTGTGTAAAGGCCGTAGAAAAAGCGGTTCTGAATGTTTAGCACGCCATAGCCGAGCAGCATGGACAAGATGCAGTATCCAAGCAGCATCCATGTAAAAACACGAATGAGAAGTTGGATCAGAAGGTATAATTCGATCATTCAGCTGCCTTATCGACAAGAAGAAAACAAAAAACGTGACATGAGTTTGTTATAAAACGGGTAAACCTGAATATAGGTTTTATCGGTCTTGTTGAAAGACGACAACAGGCAGGTCCAAGCCGTTTTTATAATCGTGTAGCGCGGGAGGGCATGTCTGCTGGCTGTTTCTGGCAGAGTTATGTCCGCTCAGAGTGTGCTAGATTGTATCATAGCGGTAAGTGAAAGCGATATTTCATTTCATGTGGATATAGGGTGCGGGGGAGATTGGCTGGTGACTGTGTGTGCGGGTGCGTGGGGTTTTCAATCGCGAAAGATGAGAGTCCTCGCTGGGGTTTCGGCTTTAGCTTTAATGAGTATGGGGCCTTTATCTGCTGTGGCGGCCGATAAAACAGGGCAAAAACAACCGAAATCCACGCATGGTTCATATTCGGCAACTCCCAAGCCAGAGACAATTACAGTACAGGGGTTTGCAGACCGTAATGATGGCCACCAGCCTGGGGGGGGACTTATTCGTCCACAATCTGGTGTGAAGTCTGTCAGCACTGTTGGTCAAGATTACATTATGAAGCAGGCGCCGATGGCGACGGCGTTTCAGTTAATCTCTCTATTACCGGGGGCGAATGTTGCCACGACGGATCCTATGGGGTTTTCACCCAATACGGATTTGACAGTACGGGGTTTGAGCAATGATTCAATCGGCTATGTGTTAGAGGGCATGCCGATGAACGACTTGGCTGCGTATAGCGGGACGCCGAGCCAGTTTGCAGATAGTGAGAATTATCAAGAAATTGCCCTTCAGCAAGGATCTTCAGATTTAAGCAGCCCGGTGCTGAATGCTGTTGGAGGCTTGGTCAATTTGACGTTCCGTGATCCGGCGCTAAAAGCCGGTGGTTATGCGTCTGTCTCGTATGGGTCTTACGACACAAATCGTGAGTTTATCCGGTTGGACACGGGGGAGATTGGGCGCTCCGGCATCCGTGGATTTATCTCGTATTCACAGGGTGCGACGGATAATTGGCGTGGCCCAGGGCGAGACAAGAAACAGCACGTTGATTTGAAGGTTTTAAAAAAGTGGGGCAACGGTAATCGTGTAAGTTTTGTGGGTACGTTTAATACGACAATTACCAGTTGGTACCTCCAGCCGACGATGGCGTCATGGAAAGCTGATGGTATTGGCGGGAGTAATAACCTAAGCGGCACCTATAATTCACAAAATTTAGAAGATGCAGCAAATTATTGGCGTTTGTGGCGTGATGGTGAAAGGACCATTTACGGCGGATTACCGGTCCACTTGAATTTGAGCAGCCATTGGTCTGTTGATGCAGAAGCCTATTCGCAGATGGCTTATGGCAACTGGCCGGGGGGCACAACCTTGCCCACAACCAACTTGTACCAAGGGACAGAGCCTGTTGCTGGTACATTCGAATTCCCCACTATTCAAGATGGTTATGGTGTGGTGCGTGCGGATTACACCCAGCGCAGTTTCCGCTCAGGCCTGAACATGGCCGCGCACTATAAACGAGACTGGAATGATCTGACCTTTGGATATTGGTATGATTACGGCGATGACAATCAGAAGCAACCTTTCACAGCCGTGCAGATGGATGGTACCGCTCCCGATATCTGGGCTGAAAAAGCATCCTACTTTGTAGCGCTACCCAACGGACAACCCTTATTAGGGGATAGTTTTCATACAATCTCTCAAACAAATGCGTTGTTTGTGGGGGACCATATGGCGCTGTTGGGGGACCGTTTGTCAGTGGATATCGGTTTGAAAGCTGTCATGATGAGCCGGCGAGGGACGAACAACATGCCGGGCCCGCAATATAACGCAAATTCCAACAGCTTTGAGCCTTTGCCGCGGTTGGGAGTCCGGTGGCGGATTGATAACCAAAACCAACTTTTCGCCAATGTGATGACAAATTTCAGGGCACCAAGTCAGCCTGCATTGTACAATATTTATGACCCAAGTTCGGGTAGTGTTTGGACGCAAGGGGCGACGAATGTTCGGAATGAGTATTCGATTTCTGAAGAATTTGGGTACCGCCGGACTGGGCGTTGGCTGATCGGAAGCGTGACGTTCTTCAATTACAATTTTACCAATCGCCAGATTCAAGCTGAGGCTGTGCAGAATGGCTCAGTTATATCAACGACATTAAACGCAGGCGGTCAGACATCGCGTGGGGTAGACATAGAAATGGGTCTACGCCCTTGGCACAATTTTGCGCCTTACGTTTCGGGTGAGTATCTGCACGCCACGATTGATAATGATATTCTTGCAGGGGACGATTATGTACCCACGCGCGGGAAACGCGCTGTGCGCAGCCCGACCCTGCAAGCATCTGGTGGGGTAACATACGATGATGGGCACGTCTTTGGTGTGGCGACCATACGTTACACAGGACATCAATATGCGACATTCATGAATGATGAGCGGATGCCGGACCACACGATGGGTGATCTTACAATCGGCTATCGCTTTTCAGATCATGTGCGTTTGCATCAACCGACCCTTCGTATGAATTTTATGAACATCACAAACCAGCATTATTTGTCTGGTGTTGCTGGCCCTACGTTGAATGCCAAAGATGTCACTGGCGTTTCGGGTACGACAATAGCAGGTTCCGCACCTAGTTATTATATCGGTGGAGGTTTTGCAGCGTTGTTTACAGCATCCACTGGTTTTTAATGTGTGTAAAAAGGTTATCTGGGCTTTGATTGCAGGAAGATGGCGGTGAAAAACGAGTTTATTTCTCCGTCGTCAGACCATTTTGTGCACGGCTTGGGCAATTCTTTGCAAAAGCCTGACTGGCCGGTTTTGTGTGAGGGTGAGCTCTCAACACTATTGGATCAGCATTATGAGGTTGGCCCTTTGCGGGCTATAGAATGGCGTAGTCCGCGGCCTTTTTCGTCTGCGGCGCGGATATCGACGGCGCAGGGTGGTTTTTTTATTAAGCGGCATGGGAGGGCGCTGCGAAGCGTGGCAGACCTCCAAGCTGAGCACCACTTCATGTCTTATCTGGCGAAAAGCGGTATGAATGTGGCGCAGGTCGTTCCTACGAAATCTGGAGCGACAGCGTTTGCGAATGACGGCTGGACGTATGAGTTGCACTGCGCGGCGCCTGGTGAAGACCTGTATCAAGATCGTACATCCTGGACGCCTTTCTTAAGCGGGGAACAGGCGTTCGAAGCCGGAAAAGTGCTTGCTGAACTGCATCGGGCTGCGGTTCATTATGATGCTCCTGCGCGTTCAGCCCGCATGTTGATTATGAACATGCGTTTATTTGGTACGCGCAACCCATTAACTGCTTTGAAGGCAGAGATTTCGAAGCATGTTGGGCTGAATGCTTTTTTTTCACATAAAAATTGGCAGGAAGACATTTTAGAGCGTGTTGTAGAACCGTTTCATGCTGCTGCATATGCGGCGTTGCAAACGGCTCCGCCGCTTTGGGGGCATGGGGACTGGCATGGCTCTAATTTACTCTGGAGCGGTTGTGGGCCTGCTGCTTCTGTTTCAACGGTATTGGATTTTGGCTTGGCGGACAAAAGTACTGCTTTGCTTGATGTTGCGACTGCCTTGGAACGCAGCATGGTGCCGTGGCTGCAGATGGAGCATGGCGAAGAGCCTGTCGCAAATGTGGAACAGACGACCTGCTTTCTTAGAGGCTATGCCTTTGTTTCTGGGTGGGGCTCGAATGAGCTTTCAGCATTGGCCGATATATTGCCTATCGCACATACTAATTTTGCTTTTAGTGAGATCGATTATTTTTATAGTTTGTTGAAAAATGAGGAGAATGCCGACTTGGCTTATAGTGGCTACCTTTTGGGGCATTCTGATTGGTTTGGTAGAGCTGAGGGTAAGCGGTGGTTGCGTCATATTAAAACACTGAATCTTTAGGGTTATGTGATGTCTTGGCTGGAAATTATAGGCGTCATTACGAATGTACTGGGTGTCTGGCTGACTGTCAGGCGCAACATGCTGTGTTGGCCTATCGGAATCGTTGGGGTTTCTGTCTATTGCTATCAGTTTTTGTTATGGAAGCTTTATAGCGATACGGCTTTGCAGGCATTCTATGCGGTTACACTGCTCTACGGGTGGTGGGTTTGGTGTAAAGATCAGCACAGCGGGGAACAGTCGGGACTCGTTGTTACGCGTGCCAGCTACCGTCGGTTTGGCCTTGAGATCATCTTCACTTTGGCCAGTACAGCGTGTGTGGGGTGGGTTTTAGCGACATTTACGGATGACCCCCTGCCGTGGGGTGATGCTGGCCTGACATGCTTCAGCCTTTTGGCATCTTTATGGGCATCCCGCCGGCACTGGGAGAGCTGGGTGCTTTGGATTGTGGTGGATACCCTTTATGCCGCGCTATTTTTTGTACGGCACGACCAGCTGACGGCCTGGCTGTACGTTATGTTTACGGTCTTAGCGGCGTATGGTGCTTGGCAGTGGAAAACAGAATTCCAAAAAAATATCCCTGCTGTTGAGGGATGAAATTCCCCCTTCCGATTGGGAAGGGGAAAGCCAGGTATTAATTGCCTGTTTTTGGAAGTGCATAAACGACGAGGTCGTCCGTGACTGGAGTCATCATGAAGTGATGTCCGCCAGCCATAATGGCAATGTATTGTCGGCCCTTGTATTCGTAAGTCATAGGCGTGGCCTGACCGCCGCCAGGAAGAACATCGCTCCAGACTGTTTTACCTGTTTTGATGTCGATAGCGCGGATTAGATTGTCTGTCGCAGCGGCTACAAAGACGAGGCCACCGGCAGTGATGATGGGGCCACCGTTATTTGGGGTACCAATTTTAAGCGGTAGATATGTTGGTAAGCCAAATGGGCCGTTTGCGCGGGCTGTCCCAAGTGGGGTTTGCCACAGGACTTTGCGTGTGTGCATGTCGATGGCGGTGATGGCACCATAAGGCGGTTTGTTGCACATCATGCCTGTGAACTGGTCCCAGAAAGGTGTGACGACAATACCGTATGGTGTGTCTGCCTGTGCACCATTTCCTTCAGCGCCGCCTGATTTGGCATCAAAATAGGGGGAATCGATAGGGCGCATGCCGAGCTTGTCTGCGCGACGGCGCGTAACAAGCTGGTCGTACATTGGTGTGTTGTTCCAGTTTGCGATCAGGATGCCTGTTTTGGCGTCATACGCCATGCTGCCCCAGTCAGAGCCGCCGTTATAGCCTGGGTATTCAATCCATGGCTTGTCGAGGGATGGTGCTGTGAATTCACCCTCGTACCGTGCGCGGCGGAACTTGATGCGACAGAAAAGCTGATCAATAGGTGACATGCCCCACATGTCGCTTTCCTTGAGGGGAGGAAAGCCAAGGCGCGGCATGCCTGTGGACCAAGGTTGTGTGGCCGCTCTTGGGTCGCCCGGGATGTGCCCGGCTGGTGCGGGGCGTTCTTCCACAGGGAGGAGGGGTTTACCTGTAGCGCGGTCAAGTACGAAGGTTTCCCCACGCTTCGTCGGAACGATAAGTGCGGGTACTGGGCCGTGATCTGTTGGGAAGTCGAATTTCGTGGCTTGTGAGCCGAGGTCATAATCCCAAACGTCTTTATGAACGGTTTGGAAGACCCAACGTGGCGAGCCTGTTTTAACGTCGATCGCGACTATAGACGAGGAGACGGCGTTTTCTTCAGGGGTACGTAGAGCTGAGTAATAATCTGCCGCTGAATTGCCTGTAGGGACGTAGACCAAGCCGAGGGCGTTGTCGCCGGTCATTGCAGCCCATGAGTTTGGTGTGCCGCGGCTGTAGTGCTCACCCGGTGCTGGTTGGCTGTGGTCATTGGGGCGGTTTACGTCCCATGCCCAGAGAAATTTGCCACTTTCGGCATCGTATCCACGGATAACACCAGAGGGTGCCCATCGTCTTTGACCGTCTAGAACTTCTTGGTTTGTGACAATAACACCGTTGATGATTGGGGGAGGGGCAGTTTCAGAAACGAAGCCGGGAACGGACTCGCCCATACCTTGCATCAGGTTAATTTGGCCGTTGAAGCCAAAGTTTTTGCAGGCTTCACCAGTATCGGCATCAACTGAGATGAGGCGTTCATCCAAGGTCGCTTCAACGATGCGGTTATGGCACGGTTGGCCTTCGGGAGTAGTGGAAGAAGTGTAGTAGACGACGCTTTTACAGGCTGCGGTATAAGGAATGGAATGAAACTGTACACCTGCTTTGAAGCGCCATATTTCACGGCCCGTGGCAGGGTCCAACTTCATCATGTCGTTTGTGGCGGAGCACATATACAAACCATCCCCGACTTTAAGAGGGGTGGTTTCAGCGGCCCATTTATTGGCTTGGCCGGGGGCTGGTTTACTGCCCGTATGGTAGATAAAGGCGCGCTGTAACTGACCTACATTTTCAGGTGTGATCTGCGCTAATGGTGAGTAGCGGCTAGCATCATCATCGCGTCCATACGCAGCCCAGTCACCTTCAGCCGGTGTTGCACTTTGCTGTGGCACCATAGGTGTAACTTCAGCAGGGTCCATTGAGGGATTGTCTGGGAGATTGGCTGCGTTAACGCCTGCTGCCTGTGGCGCGAATGGGGACGGTGCGCCGAATTTTGAATTAACAGATGGCCCTTCTTCTTGCGGGCTACTACCCGGGATTGAAGAGGCGTGTTCCGATGCGACTTGTGCTTTTGCAGGAGAAACGAAAGAGCTGCATGTCGCGAGGGAGAGTGCGCTGGCGGCGAGGAGAGAAATACGCATCAGAATGCTGCTCCTGACTGCGAAGTTGCGGGGCGGCTTGTGTGGGTGTTGCGCCGTTTGAGTGTTGGTATGATCAACAAAACAAGAATGGCGATAAGTGACGGGCCAAACAGGCGAGGCAAAAGGCCCCATCCATCAAAGCCGACTTCCCAGAGGGACCAGACGGCTGTGCCGAACCATGCAAGTAGATAGGCTGTTGCGCCAATGGTGCGGCCGAGCATGATTTGTATGCCGGAGAAAACAACGACGGCTCCGCAGATGGTATAATACCACGAGCCGCCAAGAGCGATGAGATCAGCTCCCATAATAACCATGGGGAGCCCGAGGAGTGTGATGATCGCGCCTAGAACAAAAGCGCACCAGTCACGTGGGTGGCTGGGCCAGCGCATGTTGGACATGAGAGGACCTCCTGCAAATTGTGGAGGTGCAGGATGCAGTATTGTGCGATATTTTAACAAGTCTATTTTGGCATATAACGCCTTTTTGACAAATGAAAATTAAGTTCGACTTGTGCCCATAAAATAAAAAATTATGTATAATTCAACGTATTAGATAAAAACTTTTCGAGCGTGATGGGCGTCAAAGGGGTTGGTGTCAGTGCCTGAAGCTGACCATCAAGCGCTAAAATGGCGAGGCCGTGTAGTTTGGCCCATATGGATGCAATTTGGGTGGCGTTGTCAAAAGCTGTGGCTGTCGTGTTGTGGGATACCATTGGAGTTAAGCAGGATAAGGCTTTTTTAGAAGCTTTTTGCAGATCTGGTGTGGTACGATCGACTGAGTCATTACGGAACATAAGTGTAAATAAGCCCGGGTTTGCAATCGCGAAGCGAATGTACGCCAAACCAATTTCACGTGGTGTTTTGCCGTGGGTGCTGGACATGGCTGCGCTGAGTTCCTCAAAGCCTATGGCCGCCAGTGCGCTGAGAATACCCGCAAGGTTACCGAAATGTGGGGTGGCTGCGGTTGCGGAAACGCCTGCATGCCGCGTGATGGCGCGAAGTTTGAGTGCTGTTATTCCGTCTTGCTCAAGCAGGATACGAGCAGAATGGAGAAGGGCGTTGGGTAGGTCGCCGTGGTGGTAACGTGGTTTGGTCTCGATCATGGCGAGGTCTTTACGGCGTAAACATCCACGAGGAAAGGCGGCTCTTTAGATATTTACAATGTAAAGATACGAGGAGATTACCCGGTCCACTCAATGGGGCGGGTAACTCTGTTTGGGACCAGCGATATGCGATTATTCGTCGGGTTGTTCGAGGTTGAGTAATATACGTTTATCGTCCACGCCGTTCATGCCTGAATATCCGCCGAGGCCTGATCGACCAATAATACGATGGCACGGGATTAGGATGGGGATAGGGTTTGCGCCAACGGCCCCGCCGACTGAGCGAGCAGAACCCCCGAACTCTTCTGCAAAATCAGAATAGAAGCGCGTTTTTCCGTAGGGGATAGTGAGCAATCCAGCCCAGATCTTCTTTTGGTAAGTGGTGCCGTATGGCTCAAAGGGGAGGTCACTGAAATCAACATCTTCGCGGTCGAAATAGCGTTCAAGTCGCTCTCTGACGGTAAGAAGCAAAGGTGTTTCTTCTTGGTCGCGTCCCCAGCCCCAATCAAGAGCAACGATACGTTGGTCATCTTCACTAATGGTGAGGGCCCCTAACGGGGTATGGCATGAAAGTTGGGGCATATGCAGAGGCTCAGTCTGAAAGTGGGATTGCAGCGATTATAATTACTGATTTGAGCGCCAGTAAGTGGGAAAGATTTTAAGGGGTATGGTGAGTGAGAATTTCAGCTTTTTAGAGCGGGTTTCGGTTTTCCTAGAGCTTCAGGTGCATTAGAGAGCGCGTATGGCTAATCCAGATTTCAACGATTCCGACGTCATTTTCGCACTCGCCACCGGCGCTGGGCGTGGTGCCATTGCTGTGATGCGTGCAAGCGGCACAGGGAGTGCGCGTGTATTAGCGTCTTTATGTGGGGTTTTACCTGAACCTCGTCGTGCGAGTTTGCGTCGTTTGCGACACGATGGTGAAGTTTTGGACGAGGCTGTTGTATTGTGGTTCCCTGGTCCGCGATCATATACGGGGGAGGATGGTTTTGAACTGCACCTCCATGCTGGTCCTGCCATTATTGCTGGGGTTGCGGATGCGTTAACAGCGTTTGGTGCTCGTCCGGCTGAACCGGGTGAATTTACGCGCCGTTCGGTTCAGAATGGGCGGATGGACTTGCTGCAAGCAGAGGCTATTTCTGATCTTATTGAAGCAGAGACGGAAAGCCAGCGTAAGCAAGCGTTGAGGCAGGCGGACGGAGCACTGAGTAAGCTCTACGATGGGTGGGCGGAGCGTTTGCGTATCGTGGTTGCGCATCAGGAAGCTCTTATTGATTTTCCTGATGAAGATTTGCCAGATTCTGTTGAGGCGGAACTCCTAGCTAATATATGGAATTTGCAGGCCGAGATGGGAGAGCATTTGCAGGACCATCGCGGTGAGCTGATGCGGGCTGGGATTACGGTTGTTATCGCGGGCGCCCCCAACGTTGGTAAGTCGAGCTTGTTGAATGCTTTGTCCGGCATGGATGCCGCTATTGTCACGCATCGTGCGGGAACAACGCGCGATGCTATCGCGTTGGATTGGGTGTTGGATGGCGTGAAGTTGCGGCTGATTGATACCGCGGGCTTGCGTGAGACAGACGACGAGATTGAGGCCGAAGGCATAAGGCGGGCGTTGTTTCACGTGAAACAGGCCGATATTGTTCTGCACCTGAGTGGGCCGGGTGATGTGCCAGAGATCCTTAATGAGGCAGAGGTCAGTGTGCGTACGAAAATCGACGTCGCGCCAGCCCCAGAAAATATGCTAGGTATTAGCACGCATACAGGGGCTGGTTTGTCGGCTTTGCGTGCGGCGCTGAGCGAGCGAGTACG
The DNA here is from genome assembly GCF_006542335.1 of Neokomagataea tanensis. GTDB lineage: Bacteria > Pseudomonadota > Alphaproteobacteria > Acetobacterales > Acetobacteraceae > Gluconobacter > Gluconobacter tanensis. Next base: position 1,111,694 of record NZ_CP032485.1, read on the forward strand.
GGCTTTGACTGCTGGAGCGGCCGCTCCGCCGTTAACGCGTGCGAGGCACCGGGCGGGCATACAGGAAGCCGCCCATTACTTGGAGCGTGCACTTGGAGCGGACTGGCCAGAGTTGCGTGGCGAGGAGTTGCGCTTGGCACTACGCTCACTCGGGCGTCTGACTGGCCATGTGGATGTCGAATCATTGCTCGATGCGATTTTCGGGCAGTTTTGTATCGGGAAATGACTTTGACGGATTTTGATGTCATCGTAATCGGTGGTGGCCATGCTGGCTGCGAAGCTGCGGCTGCGGCTGCGCGTTTTGGTGCGCGTACGGCGCTATTAACGCACCGTTTGGACACGGTTGGGGCAATGTCTTGCAATCCCGCTATTGGGGGGATTGGAAAGGGGCACCTTGTCAGGGAAATCGATGCTCTGGATGGTTTGATGGGGAAGGCGGCTGACCGCGCTGGGATTCACTTCAAGCTTCTTAATCGTTCAAAGGGGCCAGCTGTACAGGGGCCTCGTGCGCAGGCAGATCGCTCCCTCTATCGTACAGCGATTCAGGAGTTGTTGGCGCAGACGCAAGGCTTGCAGATTATTGAAGGTGCCGTAGCAGATGTGTCGGTCGAAAATGGCCGTATTACGGGTGTTGTGTGTGAAGATGGACGGCAATTTCGTGCGCCCTCGGTTGTGCTTACAAGTGGTACGTTTTTGCGTGGGGTGATCCATGTTGGTCATGTTTCGCATGCGGCTGGGCGTATAGGTGAGGAGCCTGCAACGCTGCTTGGGGAGCGTTTGGAGCAGTTGGGTCTGCAAATGGGACGCCTGAAAACCGGGACGCCCCCGCGTATTGCCCGTGACAGCATCGCGTGGGAAGAGCTGGATGAGGATAAAGGGGACGCAGTTCCTGAGGCATTCAGCGTTCTGACAAAGAGCATCACGAATCCCCAACTCTCATGCCGGATTAGTCAAACTACAGAAAAGACACACGCTATAATCAGGGATAATCTGCACCTGTCAGCTATGTATGGTGGAGCTATTGCCGGAAGGGGGCCGCGCTATTGCCCCTCTATTGAAGATAAGATTGTACGTTTCGCTGAGCGTAATGCCCATCAGGTATTCTTGGAGCCTGAAGCTCTGCCCGGGAATCCTGGTGGAGATTTGGTCTACCCAAACGGTATTAGCACCAGCCTACCTGCGGACGTACAGGCAATGATGATTGCCACAATGCCGGGGCTAGAAAATGCACGTATCGTAACGGCGGGTTATGCTGTTGAGTATGACTATGTCGATCCACGGGAGTTGTTGCCAACGCTAGAAGTGAGGCGTCTACCTGGTTTGTATCTGGCGGGGCAAATCAATGGCACGACAGGTTATGAAGAGGCTGGTGCGCAGGGGTTGCTTGCGGGTTTGAATGCGGCCCGGGCTGCCAGTGGTAGCAGCGCTTTCGTCCTAGACAGAAGTGAGGCGTATCTGGGGGTCATGATTGATGATCTCACCCTGCATGGCATTAGTGAGCCTTACCGTATGTTCACTTCGCGGGCCGAATACCGTTTGAGCTTACGGGCGGATAATGCTGATTTGCGTTTGACCCAGAAAGGGCTGGATGCGGGCTGCGTCGGTGTGGAGAGAGAGCAGGCGCACAAGGCATTGGTTGATGGCATTGAGACCGCTTCCAAACGGGCTACAGAAACAACATTCCTGCCACAGCAACTGCGTGACGTTGGGTTGGAGGTTTCTCTTGATGGGCGTAGGCGCACCTTACATGATGTTCTAGCCGCTCAGGGCAATAAGGCTGACTTGGCAAGCTTGGCGCCTTGGTTCGGCACATTGTCACCACGTGTTCAACGCCACATTGAGACGGAGGCCCGTTATGGTGGCTACCTGCAAAGGCAGGAGCGCGAAATTCGACAGCTTGCGGCTGAAACAGCCATTACGTTGCCGGTTAATTTGGACTATTACAGCGTCGGAGGCTTAAGTGCCGAGATGCAGGAGCGTTTAGCTGCCGCAAAGCCTACGAGCTTCGCTGCGGCTCAACGCGTTCGTGGGGTGACGCCTGCTGCGTTGGTTGCATTATTAGCGCATCTGAAGGGGGCGGCATGACGGTGGAAGTTTCACGTGAAACACAAGAAAAACTAGAACGTTTTGCTTCGTTGCTGACGCAATGGAACGCTCGGATTAATCTTGTTAGCCCACGTGACCTTGTTCATCTCTGGTCAAGGCACATAGAAGATAGTTTGCAGCTCGCTTCTTTGGTCCCACAAAATGCTCGTATAACAGATCTTGGCTCTGGCGGTGGTTTCCCGGGTTTGATCCTTGCAATAGCGACTGGCTTGCCTGTGACTCTTGTAGAGTCTGACCAGCGGAAATGCGCTTTTTTGCGGGAAGCAGCGCGTGAATGCGGTGCCACAGTGCAAGTTGTGGCCAAGCGTATTGAAACAGTTTCGCTAGAGCCAGCGGATGTCGTCACAGCGAGGGCTTTGGCCCCGCTGGAGCGTTTGTTGGGTTGGGCGCGCCCATTGCTGAAACCAGAAGGTTTTTGCCTCTTCCTAAAAGGTGCCAAGGCATCTGACGAGTTGACCGAGGCCCAACGGGACTGGCATCTCTCCACTGAGATTTTTAATAGCCGCACTGCCGAGGGCGGCGCCATCATCAAGGTTTGTGATTTTCAGCGTGTCACTCGATAAGCAATCAACAACGACCCGTATCATTGCAATCACCAATCAGAAAGGTGGCGTTGGCAAGACGACAACTGCCATCAATCTGGCCGCCGCTTTAGCCGAAAAGCAGCGTGTTCTGTTGGTTGATTTGGACCCACAGGGCAATGCCTCAACAGGGCTCGGCGTGGAGTATGACCAACGTTCAACAGGCACATACGCCGCCCTCACGCGCGAGGCGGAGCCCAAAGATTTACCTTTGGCAACGTCTTTGCCTAACCTGTCAATTATCACGGCGAACAGTGACTTGGCTGGTGCGGAAATTGAACTCATTGACGATGACCGGCGTGAGTATCGTCTGCGCGATGCCTTGCATGCCCTTGAAGGTCAGTACGACACGATTTTGATTGACTGCCCGCCAAGCCTCGGGTTGCTGACACTTAATGCGCTCGTCGCATCCGACAGCGTTTTGGTGCCTCTGCAATGTGAGTTTTTTGCGCTGGAGGGTATTAGTCAGTTGGTGAAAACAGTTGACCGGGTACGTCGCGCGTTTAATGCTGACTTGCAGTTAGAGGGGATCGTGCTGACGATGTATGATCGCCGCAACAATCTTTCTGAGCTTGTTGCACAAGATGCTCGGGGTTTCTTTGGTGAAAAGGTCTACGAGACTTTGATCCCAAGGAATATTCGTGTTTCTGAAGCGCAGAGTCATGGAACAACGGTATTGGAGTACGATGCTCGTTCCACCGGCGCTGCTGCTTACCGTGCATTAGGGGACGAACTTCTACAACGCAACGAAGCACGGGCAAAGGCATAACGCGATGGCTAAAAAAGACGGCATGCCGCGTTTGGGGCGCGGCCTTGCTGCGTTACTTGGGGAGCAGGCTCCGCAGTTGGCGCAAGCAACGCGTGCGGGTGGACCCAGCCACACTTCGACGACCTTGTCTGTTGATGTCTTAGCACCAAGCCCCTTTCAGCCGCGGCGAGACATGAATCCAGCTCGTTTGGAAGAACTGGCCGTTTCTATCCGCTCCCGTGGTGTTTTGCAGCCTTTGCTGGTTCGTCCTAATCCGGACCAGAAAGGGCATTATCAGATCATAGCGGGTGAACGCCGCTGGCGTGCGGCACAGCAGGCTGGTTTGCATGATGTGCCAGTCCATATTCGTGAGTTAGACGATATGGACGCAATGGCAGCTGCACTGGTTGAGAATTTGCAGCGCGCAGATCTTAACCCGATTGAAGAAGCCGAGGGGCTGCAGCGCCTTCTGACTGATTATGTGCTTACTCAGGAAGAATTAGCTGGTGCGGTTGGTAAGTCACGGCCGCACATTGCTAACATGCTTCGCTTGCTGAAGCTGCCTCAACTCGTCCGTACGCACGTACGGGAGGGACGATTGAGCGCAGGGCACGCTCGGGCGCTGCTTGGGCACCCTCAGCCTGAAGACGTAGCGCAGGTTGTTTTAGACCGTCAGTTGAATGTGCGTCAGACTGAAGCATTGGTAGCGGCAAAAAGTGCCCCCTCCGATATTTCAGAACCCAAAGAGCGGGACGTAGAAATTGTTAAACTAGAAGAGAGCTTGGCAAACCGTTTGGGACTGAAAGTCGATATTGCTTATGATGGCAAAAAGGGTGGGTCCTTAAAAATAAGCTATCGTTCACTGGAGCAGTTTGAAGCTTTGATGCGTTTACTCAACGCTTAATTTTTATGTAAAAAATGTGAAAAAAGTTCTTGCCTTTCTAGGTGATTGCGGTGTATAGACCCTCTCACCGGAAGGCAACATCTTGGGCACATAGCTCAGTTGGTAGAGCAGCTGACTCTTAATCAGCGGGTCCAAGGTTCGAGCCCTTGTGTGCCCACCAAGTGTTGCCTCCGGTCTTCATCAAAATAAAAATACGTGCCAAACAGCGTTATTATCAGTGCTGGAAACTTTCTGCGTCTCATAGAGACTAGGAACTCCCCGCATCGATGCTGCGTATCTACTTTAGTTCGTAGACCTTTACGAATAAAGGAGAGAGCCGTGAAAGTAGAAGTAGGCGTTATCGCCGGGGTAATTCTTCTAGCGTTGGTAAATATATTTTGGGCCTCTATTGCCAGAACCAAGCAATACGGCACGCAATGGAATGTAGGAGCACGGGACGGCGACACGCCGCCGCTGAATCCATTCCCGGCGCGCCTAAAGCGTGCACAGGAAAACCTGTTTGAGACACTTCCGCTTTTTCTAGGTGCAATTTTGACAGCGCTGGCCGTTAACCATACGGGCTGGAAAACGCAATGGGGTGGAATTTTGTACCTTGGTGCGAGAGTCGCTTATCTGCCGATTTATGCGGCGGGTATTCCGGTTATCCGGACCTTGATCTTCTTCGTATCGTTGATCGGGTTATTATTGGTGCTTTTTGGCGCTGTTTTCAGCTAAGAGGCGAAAAGGCCATTGCCTCCCTAAAAGGAGGCAATGGCCTTTCGTGCTTACTTCTTCTGGCTCAGAACCGCATCTTGGATGCGTTGGCCGAGCTTTTGATCAACATTCTTCCAGTATTCGAACACGCGGGACAAAACGGGTTCTTCTACCCCACCCAGAATGTGACCGGATACGTTTTGTACGAGACGGTCACGTGCTGCGTCGTCCATTACGTCGTTGACGAGTTTAGCGGCTTGGCTGAAGTCGTCGTCGTCTGGACGTAACGTGTAGGCTGCACGGACGAATTCGCCATCTGCTGACCAGACTGCGTCTTCTGGGAAGCGCTCTGCATCTGGAGCTGGACCACCCTTGGTGTTTGGCGAATACACAGGGTCAGACGCGTTCAGGCTGCGCATCGTCCCACCCTTGGAATAGGAATGCACAGGACATTTTGGCGCGTTAACAGGGATCTGCTTGTAGTTTACGCCTAGGCGTGCGCGGTGGGCGTCTGCATACGCGAAAGAACGACCAAGGAGCATTTTGTCTGGGGACAGACCTGTGCCTGGAACCTGGTTGTTTGGTTCAAACGCAACTTGCTCGATTTGCGCGAAGAAGTCTGTTGGGTTGCGGTCGAGAACGAGCTTGCCAACCTCGATCAGAGGGTATTCGCTCTGAGGCCATACCTTTGTAAGATCGAATGGGTTGATGTGATACGTTTTTGCATCTTCGTAAGGCATGATCTGCATTTTGAGCGTCCAGCTGGGGTGCTCGCCACGCTTAATAGCCTCATACAGATCACGACGGTGATAATCGGCGTCACTGCCTGCAAGTTGGTCAGCTTGATCTTGCGTCAGGCATTTGATGCCCTGATCTGTTTTAAAGTGGTACTTGACCCAGAAGCGTTCGCCTTCCTCATTAACCCACATGTAGGTATGGCTGGAGAAACCATCCATGTGGCGCCATGTTGCAGGGATGCCGCGGTCTCCCATCAGCCACGTGACTTGGTGCGCAGTTTCTGGGCAAAGTGTCCAGAAGTCCCACTGCATGTCATTGTCACGCAGACCGTTATCTGCACGGCGCTTTTGGGAATGGATGAAGTGCTGGAACTTCATTGGGTCACGGATGAAGAAGACGGGCGTGTTATTGCCCACCATATCGAAGTTGCCTTCCTCGGTGTAGAACTTTACCGAGAAGCCGCGTGGGTCACGCCACGTGTCAGGGCTGCCAGACTCACCTGCAACGGTTGAGAAGCGAATAACGACGTCAGTTTTCGCTCCCTTTTGCAAAAATTTTGCTTTCGTGTAGCGGCTTAGGTCGTGCGTTACTTCAAAGTAACCGAAGGCACCACCCCCCTTGGCGTGTGGCTGCCGGTCTGGGATCATTTCGCGGTTGAAGGTGGCCATTTGCTCGATCAGGTAATGATCGTGCAGTACGATGGGTCCATCAGCACCAACACTGAGTGAGTTTTCAGTGCTTGAAACAGGTGCACCAGAGTCTGTTGTAGCGGTTTTCAAGCTGTCCGTGGACATGGGGGTGATCCTCTGATTGGTGTAGGATATACCCCTAAAGTGCTTGAGTTCTCTTCGGTTCCAAAGAATTATAATTTTTTATTTGCTTTAATTGATAATCATTCTCATTTTTACTTCGTCTGAATTTTATACAAAGCACCTGTTATTTGTAGGTTATTAATAATAATTCTAGGTAAAAAACTATATTTCAAAAAAATAATAGTGACGTAATTTAGGTGCTGTCGCGGTTAAAAAGAAGACACCGGTTATAAATTACGATCGCGTTTTAACTGGTCCCAAGCAGCATTTATTTGTGCGACGCGGTCTTGAGCTTTTTTTCTTTGCTGTTCGTTCATAGGTTTTTGCGCAAGAACGTCAGGGTGGTGCTCACGGATGAGCTTGCGCCACTGCTGTTTGACTTCGGTATCACTTGCTGTACGCGAGAGGCCGAGCACACGATAAGCATCAAAGCCACTACTCTGTTGGGCGCGTGTCTGTCCGCTTTCTGCGCGTTCCCAAGCGCCGACGGAAAGACCAAAGGCACGATGTACGCGCTGTAAAAAATCTAATTCTGCCGGGTGTAAGCGTTGATCAGAACCTGCATCGGCACGTGCTATACGAAATAAAGCCGTGAGCAGATGTTCCAGCGGCGTTTTGTCGCTAGTATAGGCTTTGCCCATTTCGCGGGCGTACATTTCGAAATCGTCTGTTCTTTCGCGCGCTTTGTCGAAGAGCATGCCAACCTCCCGAACGTTATCGGGGGGAAATTGAAAGCATGTTTTAAAGGCGTTGATTTCTGCCCGGTTTACCGGAGCATCAATTTTAGCGAGTTTTGCGCATAAAGCGACGAGGCCGATGGCGTAGAGTTGATCGTTTTTACCGAGGGCAGCGGCGACTTTTGCTGCAGCAAAGAACGCGGCGCTGTTAGGGTCTGGGCGTCCTTTTGCACTGAAGCGTTCACTGAAACCACCACTCTTGGGGTTGAGGAGTGCTCCGCTATCAGCAGCGTGCCCTAAAGCTCCGCCCATCAAAGCGCCAAATGGCCCGCCGACAGCGAACCCAGCTACACTTCCGAAAAGTTTGCCCCAGATGCTCATGGCTGCAATCTAGCATGCAATGAGCTTAGAGCAAATTAGTCTGTTGCGGGTTGCGCGACAGAAGTGCCGCTACGCGTAATGCCGAGGCAAGGGGGCGATCTGGTGTTCGGCGTGCGTCAATTTCAGCGACTAACGCTGTGAAACTAAGCTGGCGCTGAATCGCGACTTGATCCAGCACGTGCCAGAACTCTGGTTCTAAGGCGACGGATGTACGGTGTCCGCTTAGAGAAAGGCTGCGCTTGACTAAAAAGCTCATAGTGCGGTTTCCAGCATAAAGCCGTTAAATAAATAGATCGCTTTCCGCATGTTCGGGCTTTTCGAGAAAAAGAAGTCCATGGAGGCTAATACTAACGAAAGAAAGCTTTTGGTGCACGTTTGGCGCGCTGCAATCTAGGTTGTTTGTGCGGGATGGGTACATTTGTCGGTCTTGTTAATAAGCACAAACAATAACTTTACACTGTAAAAATTGGAAATCCAGTAAACGTTCAACCATCATAATGATGCGGCTGTAAGTTGTTTGTTTTTTGTACGGATTATCTACGGGAAAAAGAGCACTATGCCATGATCAGTAGGGCGATAGCCAAGCATCACGTTTACCAAAAAACTAAGTTGGTACTTGAGTTCACGATCTAATATGAAAATAAACCATGTATTGTTAATACTACAGGGAATTTGGGTCTATATTTAAACGTGTAGAGAGTGGGAGAGAGGTATTACTCCCCCACGGGTAATTAAGTTTAGTAAACAGGCATAGGCCATTCGTCTTCTGACCAATCACCTTGTGCCCAACCTGCACGTAAGGTGACGGCAAGCTCGTCAAGTGTGCCCTCAACGATCGCAGCCCGAATTTGGCGCATCAAACGCTGATAATAGGCTAAGTTATGCCATGTAAGCAGCATAGGGCCGAGCATTTCACCCGCGCGGAACAGATGATGTAGGTAAGCGCGGCTGTAGCGCCCCGCCATTGGGCTGTCATCGTGAGGTGTAATGGGGCGCGTATCTTCTGCAAAGCGGGCATTGCGTAGATTAATAGTGCCCCGCTCAGTGTATGCGCGCGCAGTGCGTCCTGCGCGGGAGGGCATGACGCAGTCAAACATATCGACCCCACGCATAACGGCACCCAGTAGGTCATCAGGGGTGCCAACACCCATAAGGTAACGCGCCTTGTCATGCGGCATCATGGGGGTGGTGAAGTCTAGGGTAGAGAACATGAGTTCTTGCCCTTCACCAACGGCAAGACCACCGATTGCATACCCTTCAAAGCCGATATCAGTAAGGGCTTTGATAGAATACTCGCGAAGGTCACGCTCTGTGCCGCCTTGGACGATACCAAACTGCCCATAGCCGGGCCGCGCAACAAACGCTTCTCGGGAACGTGCGGCCCAGCGCATCGACATTTCCATCGATTTACGCAGAGATTCTGCGGTAGCAGGCAGGGCCGGGCACTCGTCAAACGCCATAGTGATTGTTGCGTCGAGCTTGTGCTGAATATCAGTTGAGATTTCAGGCGTCAGGCGGTGTGCGCTGCCATCAATATGGGAGCGGAAAGTAACGCCGTCTTCGTCAAGCTTGCGTAGTGCGCCAAGTGACATGACCTGAAAACCGCCCGAGTCCGTCAGGATAGGGCCTTGCCAATCCATCATTCGGTGTAACCCGCCAAGCTTGGCTACGCGCTCTGCCGTTGGTCGTAGCATCAAGTGGTAGGTATTACCGAGGATGATGCCCGCGCCCGTTGAGCGAACAGAATCGGTCGTGATTCCCTTTACCGTACCAACGGTGCCAACGGGCATAAAGGTTGGGGTAGGGACGGTTCCGTGCCGCGTGTGCAGATGGCCGGCACGGGCCTGACCGCAAGTGCTTTCAGGCTTCCAGACCATTTTTTCGGCATGTTGGGAAAAGTCAGGTTTGCTCATTCAGCGCGCTCCAGCAGGCAAGCATCTCCGTAAGAGTAAAAACGCATGTCTTCACGGATAGCGCGCTCATAGGCGGCTCGCATCGTTTCGGTACCACTAAAGGCACATACGAGCATGAAAAGCGTTGAGCGCGGGAGATGGAAATTAGTCATTAACAAGTCTACCGCGCGGAAACGGTAGCCAGGGCGGATGAAAATGGAGGTCTCGCCACTCCAAGGGCGTACGGTACCATCTTCTTGAGCTGCGCTCTCTAGCAAGCGTAGCGAAGTTGTGCCTACGGCAATTACACGCCCGCCTTTGGCGCGTGTATCGTTGATGAGTTGAGCTGTTTCAGCGGTAATCTCACCCCATTCGGCGTGCATACGATGCTCCGAAATTGAGGAGCGAACCGGAAGAAATGTTCCGGCACCGACATGCAAGGTCAAGGTACGGCGTGTGATGCCTCGTGCGTCGAGAGCCGCGAGCAGCTCTGGCGTAAAGTGTAGCCCCGCCGTTGGGGCTGCTACCGCTCCACGTTTATCTGAGAAGATGGTTTTGTAGTCATCATCATCTTGGTGTGTCGGGCCTGTTGGGCGCTCAATATACGGCGGCAAAGCGAGTGCCCCGACACGGTCCAAAAACGCATCAAAGTCATCGCCCTCGACAGAGAAGCGGAGTTGGATTGCACCATCACCTTCATTCTCTATAATTTCGGCGGTTACGACATCATCGCCAAAATTGAGAATATCGCCGGGCCGGAGTTTGCGGGAGTTGCGTGCCAGGGCATGCCAGCTCCGATCCGGCAAAATACGGTCAAGAGTAATGCCGATACGGGCTGTGCCACGTGTTGCAGAAAGCTGCGCACGAATGACGGCTGTATCATTGGCAATGAGCAGGTCCCCAGGGCGCAGAAAAGAGGGTAAATCCCGGACGATACCTAAAGTGCTACTGCCCTGTGCTGGGACATGCAGCAGGCGCGCTGTGTCGCGCGGCCGTGCTGGCTCTGTCGCGATGTTTGAGCGCGGTAAGTCAAAGTCAAAAAGTGCTAGCTCGTCGGTCATGCAGGCTCTTTAGCAGTTTCCCGGCGCGCCGAGAATATTATGGGGCTGGGGCGGTACTGTTGGAGAAGCTGTTACAGCATGCCGGGTTGTTTTTTGACAGCCTTCCAAAGAGCCTCAAGCGTTGGCAAATCCTGTTCGGCGATTGTTTTTCCGTCATGCGCGAGGGATGTTTCCATAGCCTCGAAGCGGCGGGTAAACTTGGCATTGCTTCGGCGTAAGGCGGCTTCCGGGTCAATGTCCATTTTTCGTGCTAGGCTGGCCACACTGAAAAGAACATCGCCTAATTCGTCTTCGATACGGTCATGGTCACCTCCCATTTCGGCTTCAAGTTCCGCTAACTCGCTTTTAACGGCTTGAAGAACGCCCTGCGGGTTATCCCAGTCAAATCCTACGCGTTCTGCCCGCTTGCAGAGCTTCGCGGCGCGTGAAAGAGCGGGTAGGGAGGAAGCTATACCAGCAAGAGCTCCAAATTCCGCGCGGCCGCGCCGTTCGGTTTCTTTAATGTTTTCCCAATTTCCCTGTTCTGCCCCGGGTGAGAAAATGTGCGGGTGACGCCGTTCCATCTTGTCGGCAATGGTACGGGCTACATCATCAAAGTTGAACAGGCCCGCTTCTTGCGCCATCTGTGCCTGAAAAACGACCTGAAACAAAAGATCGCCCAGTTCATCAGGTAGAGATGCGTGGTCGGAACGGCTTATGGCATCCAGAACTTCATATGCTTCTTCGATAGCGAACGGAGCAATAGTTGCGGGGGTTTGCGCTACATCCCAAGGGCAGCCATTCTGCGGGTCACGCAAGCGATGCATGATGTTCAGAAGGCGATCAATCTGGCGTTCTTCGGCGTGCTGAGCGGTCATGGCTGGTCCTTGGGCGTCAGGAAAAGATGACAGTGTGGTGTTCGCTCTCTACAATAGGCTTAAAGAGAATGAACCCCATTTATTTTAAGCAGCTGAGGAGCGAGACATGGCGCGGATCTTTATCGATGGTGAAGCTGGGACGACAGGGCTCGGTATTCGCCAGCGTATTGAAGCGCTACCGACCGAGCTAGGTTTTGAAATCGTATCCATCGACCCGGCATTGCGCAAAGATTCTGAGGCGAGGAAAGCTATGATGCGGCAAGCGGATGTCGCAATTTTATGCTTGCCGGATGATGCCGCACGTGAGGCCGTCGCCTTAGGGGAAGGCCTGGGGATTCGCTTTTTGGATGCTTCTACGGCGCACCGCCGGGCAGAGGGGTGGGTTTATGGCTTTCCTGAACTGGACGCCGGCCAACCTCAATGCGTTGCTGCAGCACAATATGTTGCGAACCCTGGCTGTTACCCAACAGGCGCCATCGCACTTTTGCGGCCGTTGGTTAAAGCTGGCCTTATCCCGTCAGATTACCCAATTTCGATTAACGCAGTATCGGGTTACAGCGGTGCAGGCAAAAGCGCGATTGAGGCGTATGAGCGCGATGGTGGCCCAGCATTTCAGCTTTATGGCTTAGGGTTGCAGCACAAGCATGTTCCCGAAATACAGCATTATTCCGGGCTGGATCATGCACCTATTTTTGTGCCGTCCGTAGGTAATTTCGCTCAGGGTATGATCGTTTCCATTCCGCTGCATGCACGGACGCTGCCGGGGACGCCAAAGGCTTCGGACCTACAGCGTGTTCTAGAAGAAGCGTACAAAGGCAGTGAGTTTGTCTCGGTGTTGCCAGCAGAGTCGTCACTGCTCGGAGATAGTTTGGCAGGGACAGACGCAATGGAACTGCGTGTGCATGGTGATGGTGAAAAGCTTTTGCTGACGGCACGGTTGGACAATTTGGGTAAAGGTGCTTCTGGAGCGGCAATTCAAAATTTGCGCCTTATGTGCGGGAAATAACCGAATTAATTGGTTTTCGCCTCTGGTCCTTTCGAATCAAATACAGTAAGGTACGCTCCGTTCCATGCGAGCGTGGCGGAACGGTAGACGCAGTCGATTCAAAATCGACCGCCGAAAGGCGTGGGGGTTCGAATCCCCCCTCTCGCACCATATATCGCCCTGCCTAACGGCAGGGCGCCGAACCAATCAGCTTGGAACATTCATGGACAAGCCGAACGTAAGACCCGATCGCCCGTTCTTCTCTTCAGGTCCGTGCGCGAAACGCCCCGGTTGGTCCTTATCCGCTCTCGATAATGCATTGCTAGGTCGGTCTCACCGCGCCCCTGAAGGACGAGCACGCCTCAAAGACGTGATTGACCGTTCAGGCAAAATCCTTGGTGTCCCTGATGATTGGCGCATAGGCATTGTGCCTGCCTCGGATACGGGCGCAGTCGAAATGATTTTGTGGTCTCTCGCCGGGCAACGCGGCATTGATGTCCTGTCATTCGAGAGCTTTACCGCGACTTGGGCGCAGGACTTGAGGGACGTTCTTGCGCTGCCTGATGTGCGTGTTTTTGAGGCACCTTACGGTCAGTTGCCGGACTTGGAACAGGTAGATTGGTCTAGGGACGTCGTCTTTGCGTGGAATGGTACAACGTCAGGTGTGCGTCTACCATCAGCGGACGTGATTCCCGCAGAGCATGATGGTTTGGCGATCTGTGACGCGACGTCCGCTGCTTTCGCTATGGATTTGCCGTGGGACCGGCTCGACGTTGTTACATGGTCATGGCAGAAGGCCCTCGGCGGTGAGGCTGCGCACGGCATGCTTGCCATAAGCCCGCGTGCAGCAAAGCGTTTGGAGCAGGGGGCACCTCGCCCATTGCCGAAAATTTTTCGGTTGGCGAATAAAAAAGGTCTCATCGAAGGCATATTCGCGGGCGATACGATTAATACACCTTCAATGCTCTGTGTTGAGGATGCGCTGGACTCGCTGCGTTGGGCTGAGAATATTGGCGGCCTACCGGCATTGAAAGCGCGGGCCGAAAATAATCTTTCGGTTATCAAGGGCTGGATTGATCAATCCGAATGGCTCTCTTTTCTGGCTGAAAAACCAGAAGAACGCTCCTGCACATCAATTTGTCTAAAAATAACAGCCCCTTGGTTCACGGCTTTGTCGCAAGACTTGCAAACTAAAGCAGTAAAGCATCTTACGGCTTTGGTAGCGTCTGAGGGCGCAGGATATGACCTTGCATCCTATCGGGATGCACCGCTTGGCCTGCGTATCTGGGGCGGAGCGACGGTCGAAAGCGCAGATATAGCCGCCCTATTGCCGTGGCTTGACTGGGCTTACGAAGAAACGCGAGAGGCTTTTGCGGCATGAGTTCGTTTGACGACACCCCAGCGCATGATATGCGCGGAGATGCTTTACTGCCTTCAGGCTTCGCTGATTTGTTGCCGGGTGAGGCTGAGGCTGAGGCACGTGGCATTGCGTGTGTCATGGAGGCGTTTTCGCGCCACGGATACCAGCGTGTCCGTCCGCCCATGCTTGAGTTTGAAAATGCGCTGTTAAACGGCGCTGGCTCCGCTCTGCAAAACCAAACCTTTCGTTTGATGGACCCTAATTCACACCGCATGATGGCGCTGCGCCCGGATATGACGACGCAGATCGCTCGTATCGCGCAGATCCGCTTGCAGGATGCCCCACGGCCTCTGCGTCTCTCTTATTCAGGGAGCTGCATCGTCGTCGGCACGCCGGGGCGTGAAACGGACCGTCAGGTATCTCAAGCTGGTATTGAATTAATCGGTCCGGATTCTGCTATTGCTGATGCCGAGGTCGTCGCTCTTGGTGCACAAGCCCTAGATGAGCTCGGTATTGAAGACGTGTCGTTCGATTTATCCATGCCAGCACTGGCCTTAGGAATTATCGACAAAGCCATCCCGGCGAAGGACAGAGCGGCCCTTCTGCACGCTCTGGATCGTAAGGATGCAGGTGCTGTCGCTGAACTGGGCGGTTCCATTGCGGATGTGCTGCTTACATTATTGCGTGCAGCTGGCCCGGCTGACCGTGCGCTGGAAATATTGCGAGGCCTTGACCTGTCTGATGCAGTTCGCCCTCATTTCGAGAGGCTGGTCGAGGCAATCTCGGCACTGCGTGCGCGCCGCCCGGGTATACGCTTAACGGTTGACCCGGTTGAGTTCCGTGGCTGGCAGTATCACACAGGTTTGTGCGTTACCGTTTTCGCTGCTGGCTCACGTGAGGAATTAGGACGCGGTGGGCGCTATCTTGCAGGGAAAGAACCTGCATGTGGTTTGACCCTCCGCCCGCAAGCACTTTTGCGTGCGGCACCGCTCCCGCCGTCGCGTCCACGCTGCTATGTTCCGTTGGATATTTCCGCAGAAGCCCTTTCGGGGTTACACTCTCAAGGGTTCGCAACGGTATCTGCTTTAACGCAGGATGCGTCTGTCGCAGAAGAAGCGCAGCACCTGTCTTGCACGCATTTTTGGCGTGATGGCGCGACACACGCGCTGTAATCTGTTTTTCGTTTTCAGTTTCTTCGAGGAAAGCTTAGCCCATGTCCAACGTCACCGTAATCGGCACCCAATGGGGCGATGAAGGTAAAGGTAAGATCGTTGACTGGCTTGCCAGCCGCGCCGATATCGTCGTTCGCTTTCAAGGCGGCCATAATGCGGGCCATACGCTGGTTGTCGGTGAGCAAGTTTACAAGCTCTCCCTCCTGCCATCTGGTCTCGTACGTGGCAAAGTAGGCGTGATCGGTAATGGTGTGGTTGTTGACCCCCATGCGCTGATGACGGAAATCGACCGTGTGGCTGCTCAAGGCCTGGTCGTAAACCCCGAAACGCTGTGGATTGCTGAGACTGCGCCGATCATCCTGCCGGTGCACGGTGCTCTGGACCGTGCGCGTGAAGCAGCGCGTGGTGAGCATAAGATTGGTACAACCGGGCGTGGTATTGGGCCAGCTTACGAAGATAAGGTAGCACGCCGCGCTATCCGTATCTGTGACCTTGCTGAGCCGGAGACACTGGAATGGAAGCTGGACGAGCTTCTTCTCCATCACAACACGCTTTTGGCCGGGCTTGGGGCAGACACCTTCACGAAGGAAGAAATTAAGGCTTGGCTTGCTGAGATTGCGCCGCGCCTTCTGTCCTTCGCATGCCCTGTTTGGGACCGGTTGGATGAAGCACGCCGTGCAGGCCGTCGTATCTTGTTTGAAGGCGCACAGGCCGTCATGCTTGACGTGGACCATGGTACATACCCATTCGTGACCAGCTCGAACACCATTGCCGCAGTTGCGGCATCTGGTTCAGGCGTAGGCCCTGCATCAATTGGTTTTGTTCTGGGAATTGCCAAAGCCTACACGACGCGCGTCGGTGAAGGCCCATTCCCGACCGAATTGCATGACGACATCGGTCGCACAATAGGTGAACGTGGCCATGAGTTTGGCACCGTCACGGGCCGTTCACGCCGTTGTGGTTGGTTCGATGCGGTTATGGTGCGTCGCGCATGCCGTGTTGGTGGCGTGTCCGGCATTGCTCTGACCAAACTCGACATTCTGGACGGCCTTGACGAGATTTCTATCTGCACAGGCTACGAGCTTGATGGTGAGAAGATTAACTTCTTCCCGTCGGCCCCCGGTGCGCAAGCCCGCGTACGCCCAGTATATGAAACGATGCCGGGTTGGCGCGAAACCACAGCGGGCGCGCGCTCATGGGCAGAATTACCTGCGCAGGCAATCAAATACGTTCGCCGTATTGAAGAATTGATTGAAGCGCCGGTAACACTTCTGTCCACCAGCCCTGAGCGCGATGACACCATCCTGATGCGTGACCCGTTTGAAGATTGATTAAACGGGCTCCTTCTTGAACGAAGGATGAGTCCTTTTAACGCTCTGTAAAGGGTTCTCCGGGCATAGTGCCTCTTGGAGAACCTTTGGAGAGCGCTGAAGGGGCATGGTACCAGAGAACATAGTTATTGGTGGACGGTACACTGTCCGCCTCGACCGCCCGCAACCACCTCTTGGTGGTTGTGATGCGTTTGAGGCCAGAGATATCAGCGTGCCCAGCGCCCCACTGCTGGCCTTAGCGCCCGAGACTTTACGGGCTCGCTGGCCAGAATATGCCCTTTACCGCCACCCCAGCGTTATTCCTTTCCAAGCGCAAGAACACCATGACGGTGCAATGTGGGTGGTGTGCTCTCCTTTGCCCGGTCCGCCGCTATCCGCGGGCTTTACAACATGGCCTGAAAATCAGCTTATTGAGAGTGTTATTCGGCCTATGGCCGATCTTCTGATGCATCTCGATAGTCTAGGGCTGACTTGTCGGGCTTTAAGACCAGATAATGTTTTCCAAGAGCAAGGAAGCCGCCGTCTTTTCCTCGGTCCTTTGGGGATTACACCACCTGCGCTAAAGCAGCCGGTGATTTTTGAGCCACTCTCTTCCGCTGTTTGCGCCCCTCATCATCGTGGTGATGGGACCATCGCGTGCGATGTTTTTGCTTTGGGGGTCATTATCCTCATGCTCTGCACGGGGAAGGTACCATTGCAGGGCCTTACCGACGCAGAAATTTTGCGACGGCGGTTTGAACGTGGCTCTGCTGCAGTTTACATGGCCGGCGCCAACATTCCGACGGGACTCGTTTCACTTTTAAAAGCCATGTTGTCGGATAATCCAGAGTTTCGCCCAGCACCGAAAGATCTGGTGACCATTGCGCCGAGCAAAATGTTCTCATCGCGTGTGCGCACACTTGCGCGTGTGCCGTTAGTGCTTGAAGGGCATCAGCTCCGGACACCGCAAGCGCTTGCTTGGTTTGCTGCTCAATATTCGGATCAGTTTCTCGCACTGTTAAAGCGCCGGATTGTCGGCAAATGGCTGCACCATGAACTGGATCTGGTTGATGTGGCTCGTCACATTGAGCGTTTGGTGTCCGTAGGGGGTGTCGTTGGAGCAGTAAGCTCTAAAACCTGGATTTTGATGCAGGCCATTTCACTTTTGGACCCGGCGGCTCCGCTCTGTTGGGGCGGCTTATGGTTTTGGCCGCAAGCACTCCCTCATATGATTGCAGACGTTAGCGGCAAAGGCGATGATTCTGGGGAGAAGCGGGATATTCTGGGCTTTGTTGGCCTCATGGTGAGTGCGCCTGATTTATTAAACAAAGCGCAGCTTGCGCCGGAACTAACGTTATCACTCCAATATTTTTTACGTCTTGCGCGACAATCTTCTGTCAAAGGCCAAGAGCAGATACGGCGTCTGGTCTATTTCGCTAATCATTATCAGCCGTGTTTGTCGCCCTCATGCCGGTCAGAACGCATTATTCAGCCCGTCGGGCTTGTTCGGTGGTTGGAGAAGGCCTGCGCAACTGCGGCACAGGGGCCGGGCGATCCGCTTTTGGATAAGCAAATGCGGAGTTTTTTAAATGTGCATGACAGTCTGGGAATGATGCGTGCAGTGGCTGAGAGGGGCTCGTCAGAGCGTTCAACGTGCGTGTCGGACCTCATGATAATAGCAAAAATACAGAGGAAATTTGATAGCGGGCCATTGCCGAATATTTTGCGTAAAGCGGCTCCTTTTTTGAAAGAAGAGCTTGGCGTTTGGAGGAGCAAGACGCTGCGTAAGCATAAATATGAACGTCTGGAAGCGCTGGCTGAGCGGGGGGATGTTTGGTCTGTGCTTGTTTTTGTACAAGATCCCGCTGATTTGGAAAAAGATAAGACACAGGCAAAAATGGCAGAAAAAGAATTAGAGACGATTAGACTTTATCTGGGAGACGAAAAAAGCAGATTGGCAAACATAAAATTGAAGTCCGCGTATTCAGGGGAATTTGTTTGTTTGATGCTTGGTATATTATTAGCACTATCAAGTGTTTGGTTTGAGTTTTGCCAAAGCGCTTTGTAATGTTCGAGGCGAACTCTGAAACAAGAATAAGCCAGGGCGTGCTTCCTAAGCTGCGGTGGTGGCACGGCGTGTTTCTAGGGGCAGGGGTTGTTTACTGCCCGGGCACTCTTTTGGTGATTACAGTACTGCTGCTCCCCTTAGGAGTGCTTTGGCTTACAGATCGTGGTTTCAGTCGGCAGCGCTTGGTTGTCATGTTGTTTTATGTGGGTGCGGTTATGGTGCGCCCGTTGCATCATGTGTGGTTAGCGCAAGGAGCTTGGTACGCCTGTTTCCGCATAGTTCAAGACCAGACGTTGCTGATTTTAGACTGGGGAGCGATAGCGGTTGCATGGATTGTTTCTGAAGTATCAACCATGGTGGCGCGCTATATTGGAGCGCAGCGCGCAAGGTCGGAGCGCGCTAAGCTTGAGTTGCGTATAAAAGCGCTGGAAGATGAATGGAGTTTGTCTTCAAGCTGATGAAGACAAACTTTCAATTAGGGGTTTTCGGTCTCTTGACCGGTTTCAACCAGCCGTGCGGCAAGATCACTGTCACCGCCCACAAGACCACGCGCGTAGTCCTCGGCAGAAAATGGCCTTAGGTCTTCGACTTGCTCGCCAACGCCGACAAGATGGACAGGCAGACCAAACTGTTCGGCGAGGGCCACAACAATTCCGCCGCGCGCGGAGCCATCAAGTTTCGTAACGATCAGCCCGGTGACATTTACGAGTTCGCGGAAAACACGCACCTGTTCGATGGCGTTTTGTCCGGTTGTTGCGTCTAGTACGAGCAGGACTGAGTGCGGCGCTGTTTCGTCAAACTTCCGCATAACGCGGATAATTTTTGCCAGCTCTTCCATGAGGGCGCTCTTATTGTGTAAGCGCCCGGCTGTATCGATGAGAAGAAGATCGGCTTTTTCTTCTGTGGCGCGCTTCAGGCCGTCAAACGCAAGCCCTGCAGCATCCGCGCCGTGCTTGCCTGCGATGACGGGAACATTGCTGCGCTTGGCCCATACATCAAGTTGCTCGGCTGCGGCGGCACGGAATGTGTCTCCGGCAACGAGCATAACCTTTTTGCCGTCTTCGGAATAATGGCGGGCCATTTTTCCAATAGTCGTCGTTTTGCCTACACCGTTGACGCCGACGACAAGCACCACATGGGGCTTGTGGTTCGTATCAATGGTAAAGGGCTGTGCTACAGGGTTGAGAACCTGAGAAATTTCATGTGCGAGCGCGTCACGAATTTCGTCGCTTGTCACATCTTTGCCGAAGCGCGAGCGACGGAAGTTTTCGATTACCCGCTCGGCAATGGCTGGGCCAAGATCCGCTGCTATGAGCTCATCTTCCAGCTCTTCCAGCGCGGCATCATCTAAACGACGATGCGTGAAGACCGCTCCAAGCCGTGCGCTTGAGCGGGACAAACCTTGTTTTAGTCGTGAGAAAAATCCAGCCATACAGGGGAGTTCGGACAGGTTGAGCTTCGCGTCAAGGGTTCTCGGCGCATTTAGCGCCTTCAAGGGCTATTTCAGCTCAATAATGTGCCAATTAGGAAACCGTTTTCAATACGATCAACGCGTACAGGAGCAATCGTGCCGCGTGGCGGTGACATCTCAGGATGAGCCAAGCGTAGCGGAGCAAAGCTTTCAATATGTCCTTGCGCCGGTGTTTCAATCAGAACGCCTTGTTGTGTCCCTATGAAACGCTGCAAGAACTCTTCTTTGTTGCGCTCACCTGCATCTCGAAGGCGCGCGGCTCGGGCTTGCCTCTCTGCATTAGCAACAGCGGGCATGCGTGCTGCGGGCGTTTCCGGACGTTCGCTGTAAGGGAAGACGTGCAGAAATGGAATTTTCTGTTCTTCCACGAACGAGAGCGTTTCCTGAAATAGCTTTTCCGTCTCTGTTGGAAAGCCAGCGATCAGGTCAGCGCCGATGCCAATTTCGGGCCGGATTTTACGAATACGCTCCAAGCTATGCGCGACGCTACGGGGCGTATGTCGTCTTTTCATGCGCTTAAGAATCAGTTCGGAGCCAGCTTGGAGCGAGAGGTGGAGATGCGGCATGAGGCGAGGCTCATTTTCCAGCAGCCACCACAAATCTGAGTCTCCCTTATCAGGGTCAAGGACAACCGGATCGACGGAAGAGAGGCGTAGTCTTTGTAATTCGGGTAGATTTTTTAAAAGCACGCGGCAAATATGGCCAAAACCTTCTCCATTCGGCCCGCGCCATGAGGCAACATCAACGCCAGTGAGCACGATTTCAAGATGCCCAGCGCGTATAAGTGCCTCAGCACGTTCAAGCGCTTCGTGTAGTGGTGTTGAGCGGGAATCGCCGCGGCCATAAGGAATAATGCAAAACGTGCAGCGGTGGTCACAGCCTTGCTGAACTTGTAGCAGGGCCCGTGCATGGCGCGATGGTGGCGTGGTGGGGCGTTTTGCGCGCGATTGAGCTGTTCCCCAATGTTTGGGGTTCAGTTTGTCCGTATTCTGAACGACACGGGCAACACCCGGTAGGCTAGCCCATTTTTCTTCCGCCACCTCGGACGCGCAGCCTGTTACCACAATCTGAGCGTTTGGATTTTCTCTGTGCGCGCGGCGTATGGCCTGCCGGGCTTGTCGCTCTGCTGTCGCTGTTACGGCGCAGGTGTTTACGATGATTGTTTCTTGTGATGTGTCGCCCTCGGCCAAGTGTGCCATGACATCGCTCTCATGAGCGTTGAGACGGCAACCAAAGGTCAGAACTTTTGGAGACGTCACGTAAGGGTCCCATCAAAAACACGGGTCGCAGGGCCGGTCATCCACACGGTATTATCTTCACGCCATTCAATACGAAGTGTGCCGCCATCGACTTCGACAGTGCAGGTGCGTTCCGTCAAACCGCGCCGGGCCGCATTAACAACAGCAGCACAGGCCCCAGAACCACAAGCCGGTGTCAGGCCTGCGCCACGCTCCCAGACGCGCAGACGCATGTGCTGGGGGGAGGTAATCTCTGCAAATCCAATATTTGCGCGCTCAGGGAAAAGCGCATCATGCTCCAAGAGCGGCCCGAGATTCTCCGCTTGGCGGAGAGAGTGGAAAAGTGTCGCATGGGGGTTACCCATTGAACATGCAGCAGCGTCGTGCAGTGGCAAGTGTAAGGTGTCACAGGCGTGGCTGAGAGGAATTTCGTGCCACTCAAGGCGGGGCACACCCATGTTAACGGTAATCAAATCAGCGTGGCGTTTGGTGGGGAGAAGACCTGCCTGTGTTTGCAACACCGGCTCTGAAAGGTCGTTTAAATAGAGTGCAACACAACGCGACGCATTGCCGCATGCTCCCGCCTCTGAGCCGTCCGGGTTGAAAAAACGCACATGCACATCAGCTCCTGCCAAGGTGGGGGGGCCAGCAGGACGAGCTGGTCGCAGCCAACACCATGTCGACGATCGCACAGGCGTTTGATCATATCTGTGTCGAGCACAGAGGCGGAGTGGCGCGTGTCGATGACGACAAAATCGTTACCGAGGCCGTGCATTTTTGTAAAAGAAAGAGTCATGGCGGTAGGGCTTTTAACGCAAATGGCGGGTTGACGCACGGAGAACATGAGTTACGGGGAACAAGATTAGTGATGGCCCCAAACAAAGCAGGAGATGTCGGATGAGCCAAGCGGAGCAGATTGAAGGTTTTCACGCAGCCGCCTTTACGCGAGCTGACGATGCGCCGGATGCCAGCTTCTACGCCGCCCAAATGCCCGATACGCTTATGGACCTAGGTGCAAGAACGGCAGTTACCGCACTGTATCAAACTGCTTTACCTGTTGGGGGCCGTGTGTTGGACCTTATGGCGGGGTCATTGAGCCACTATCCAGAAGAAGCTAAATTTTCAGACGCGATAGGGCTGGGCGTCGCTGATGCAGCCCTCAAGGCGAATCCAGTTTTTACGTCGCGTGTTGTACAGGATCTTAATCAGAATCCGATTCTGCCGTACGAAGATCAAAGCCTGGATGCCGTCACCTTATGTGATGGCATAGCCTATCTGACGCAGCCTTTAGCTGTGCTTCAGGAGGTAAACCGCGTGCTTAAACCTGGCTCGCCGCTTATCCTCACCTTTGGTGATGCCTTCCATCCGCAGAAGGCTGTTGCATTATGGCAGGCCTTAGAAGCAGAAGATCGTAGCCGTCTGATAAGTATTCTGCTATCTCGTGCTGGATTCGTGGATCTTGATACAGGGGAAGTGGTCCCTCCAGAAGATCTTAACGGCTGGCACGACACGGTTCGTGCCTTGATCGGGCGACGCGCACGCGACTAACGCCTGATTGATCGTTCACGCGGCGGAAAGCTGTGCTGGAGGGGGGATGTCAGGAGGGGCATACCAGTTTCCTTTGGTATTTTACTGGCTTTTTGACGCATAAGTCTCTATCCACCCCCTCCCTGCCGCCGCTTTTTTGACGTCGGCGTGACGTTTGTCGAGTAATTGTTGCCCATGTTGTCTTCCGATATCCATCCCGCACTCAAGCGCGCTCTAGAAGCGCGTGGTTACGAACAGCTGACTCCTGTTCAGGAAGCTGTCTTACAGCCGGGACTTGATGAGCGGGATCTGCTGGTTTCGGCTCAGACAGGATCGGGCAAGACGGTTGCTTTTGGCATCGCGATCGCCCCGACTCTGCTGGGCGAAGCTGAGCGTCTTGCACCATCCCCTCAGCCAATGGCTCTTGTTATTGCACCAACGCGTGAACTCGCGATTCAGGTACAAAATGAGCTTGAATGGCTTTACGCTGATACAGGCGCACGCATTTCAAGCTGCATTGGCGGCACCGATGCCCGCCGTGAAGCGCGCGAGCTTAACCGCGGCGCACATATTGTTGTTGGTACGCCGGGCCGTCTGTGCGACCACATGTCACGCGGTGCACTTGATCTGAGCGCGCTGCGTTGCGTCGTACTCGACGAAGCCGACGAAATGCTCGACATGGGCTTCCGTGACGAGCTGGAACAACTTTTGGACGGTGCGCCTGCAGAGCGCCGCACATTGTTGTTCTCAGCAACGATTGCGCGCGAGATTGCATCTCTCGCAAAGCGTTACCAGAAGAATGCAGCTCGTGTTGATACGGTAAGCGGTGCAAAGCAGCACAGCGACATTACATACCGTGCGGTTGTGACGGCTCCTCAAGAAATCGAACGTTCTTTGGTGAACGTTCTGCGTTTCTATGAAAGCCCAACAGCAATGGTGTTCTGTAACACCCGTATGATGGTCGGTCAGGTTCAGGCAGCTCTGCTTGAGCGTGGTTTCGCGTCTGTCGCCATTTCTGGTGAAATGGGTCAGAACGAGCGTAGCCGTGCAATTGAGAGCTTGCGCTCGGGTCAAGCGCGTGTTTGCGTGGCAACCGACGTTGCTGCGCGTGGCATTGACGTGCCTGCGCTGGGCTTGGTTGTGCATGCGAGCATCCCGACATCAGCCGAGACTTTGCTGCACCGTTCAGGTCGTACAGGTCGTGCGGGCCGTAAGGGCACCAGCGTCCTGATGGTTCCGTTCAGCCAGCGCCGCCGTGCGGAGCGTCTGTTGGCTCTGGCTAAGTTGAATGCGTCATGGGAATCTGTCCCAACGGCAGACGCTATCGCAGAGCAAGATGCACAACGTTTGTTGGAAGACCCGATTTTGACCGCGGCTTCCGGCGATACAAACGATGCGCTAGTTACAAAGATTGCCGAGACCCACGATGCCAAGGCTTTGGCCGCGGCATTGGTTGGCATGTATCGTGCCCGTCTGCCGGGTGTAGAAGCTCTTCGCCCTGTATCCATTGAAGCACCTCGCCGTGAGCGTACCGAGCGCGGTGAACGTGGAGAGCGTGCTGAACGCGCACCTCGTGAAGAAATGGCCGGCCAGTGGTTTCGTATGAGCGTTGGCCGTACAGAGCGTGCTGACCCGAAATGGCTGATCCCGTTGATTTGCCGTTTGGGCGGTGTGCAGAAGCGCGAGATCGGTAGCATTCGTATCGACCAAGAGCAAACGCATTTCCAGATTGCGGACGAGAGCGTTGATCGCTTCAAGTCTTGCCTGGCAGGTGCGGATGCGGATGAAGTGACGATCGAACCTTCAGATGCTCCGCAGGGTGGCCATTATGGTGCACGCGGTCGTAACCCAGGCGAAGGTAAGCGCTTTGGCAAGGGCGGACCACGTGGTGGTGGTGCAGGCGGCAGCGGTGGTGGCTATAAAGGCCGCGGCGGCTCAGGCTTCAGCCGTTCAAAGTCCGAAGGTCCACGCGGTGGCGGCCGTCCAACAGGCGACGGATCAAGTCGTCGTCGTCGTCCATAATAAATAAGAAATAACTCTTTATTTTTCAGAAAGAGTTATTTTGAGTATAGTCGTCATCGTCATGATGACGACGGCTTTAACATCTAAAGCATAGAATCTTGTTTCGGAGCCGTCATATCTTTTGGGTATGACGGCTTTTCTTTTGCGTATTTAATTTTCGATCGTAGAAAATACGCATGCTACATTTTGTAGTGAATATCTTTAAAATTTTTTCCTTTATGGGAAATCGGAAGGGGGTAATATTGGCGTTCGGTGTGTATCTTAAAAGTAAAAAGAATTTTTCCCATACACGCTTACGACGAAATATTACATATTTTCTTGGTGCAGTTTTTTCTTGTTTCATAATAAAGGCAAAAGCGTCAGACCAGCGTCAATCGATAAACGATTTTTGGGTCACTGGCTCGCTTTACGCCTCAACAGCGGATACATTACCCGCAGGGGCAGGTTTTTATGAGCCTTACCTATGGAATGTCATGTCTTATGGGGCTTATTCCCAACAAGGTCGCCGGTCATCGACACCAATTGTGAATCACGTCCGGTCATTTAACCCTTTTTATTATGGGCTAACCCGAAACGTCATGGTCGGCGTAAAAGCAACCTTTGGTTATAATAGTGGCCGTGCCTTAGCGCCTACTCAGGGCGTAAAGGTGGGAGATGTTGCTTTTAAGGTGCAGTATCGTTTGTGGCACCCACCTAAAGAGAGTTCTCTTCCGACTGTCTCGCTTGATTTTCAGGAAACGATACCGATTGAACGGGCTGACCATTTGTCTGGAGCGTCTAACCCGATCGGGGCGGGGGTTTTCGGTGAGCAGTTGTCGGTTTTCGCACAGTCTTATTTTTGGCTCCCCAACGGGAGAATGGATCGTTTGCGTTTAAATTATTCATATGTTTTGCCGACTGGACGCCATATTGAGGGGCGCTCGGTTTATGGGACTTTGCCGGAATTTGAGGGTACTGTTTCGGTTGGGCAAAGCTCACAATTTATTTTAGCGAATGAATATAGTCTGACCAAAAAATGGGTCTTCGCCACTGATTTTGTCGTGGCGCAAAGCAGTTCCGTGCGTGTTCGAGGGAAAAATAGGACTGGGTCCACAGCGGCGCTTTCGGCGTACTCGCTTATGATTGCGCCGGCACTGGAGTACAATATGCGCGCAGACATGGGCGTTATTGCCGGTGCTGGGGTTACGTTTCAAGGCAAGAACACTGCTGCAAGTGTCACGCCTATGATTGCACTGAATTGGAGCTTTTAAGCGTGGTGCGTCTTGGGGAACTGGTGTTCCCCAAGACGTGACTGGTTGTTAGGTCGGGTTCATCGTGAGCAGCGGTACGAAGGGCGCTAGTGTGCCGTCATTTGGTTGTGCCTGTACTTTGAGTAGTTGCATGATGAGCGGATACACGTCCACGTTGTCGAATGGTGCGAGCACCTTGCCTGCAGGGAAGTCGGGGCCAGAAGCAACGAAGAGGGCATTCATGTCTGGTGATGCGGGGTCGTATCCGTGGTCACCTTTTAGTGCTTCATGCTGTGCGTCAGGCTTGGTTTTTAAAACGACCCAACCCGGCTCTGCCAAGCAGATATATGCTGGCACGCGAGGATTGGTGCCGTAATGCAGGCGCTCTGGAATTTCGCCCTTACGCCAGCACTGCATATGATCATGCTTTTGCAGCAACGCTTTTTCGAGGATTGCTGTCTGGCCGGGGCGTGCATTTACGCCAGCATAAGCTCCCCCCGTAACGAAGTCGAAAGACTTGGCGGGTACAATTTTGTCTAGGGCAATGTAATGGTTATCGCCGATTTCTGACATGCCGTGATCAGCCACGACGATGACATCGGCTTTGATATGGCGGCTCTCCAGCCCGGCCATGAGGCGGCTAACGCCTTCATCCACGTCTTGTAATGCCGCATTTACTTGCGGGGAGTTGGGGCCAAAATGGTGGCCATTGGTGTCCGTAGTGTTGAAGTAAAGCGTCGAGAAACGCGGGCGGTCTTTGGCGGGGACGTCGAACCAGCTTAGGAGTTTGTCAACGCGTTGGTCGTCGGACATACTCTTGTCGAAGGCTGCATAATCATCAGGGCGAACACCATGAATTTCGCTCTCTGAGCCGGGCCAGAACATGGTTGCAACTTTTAGGCCCTGCTTTTTTGCTGTGACCCAGATGGGCTCGGCCTGATCCCACCAGTAGGATTCTTTGCTCGCCATGGTGAATTTAACGCCGGGATGAGATGGGTCATACATCGTGTTGCCAACGATGCCATGGTGGTCTGGGCGTAAACCTGTGACGAGTGTGTAGTGGTTCGGAAAGGTAATAGAGGGGAAAGAAGGGTGCATCGCGGTGGTGGAGATACCGTTTTGCGCGATGGCCGCAATATGGGGCGTCAGGCCACGAGAGAGATACTCTGTACGGAAGCCGTCCAATGAAACGAGAATAACCGGGGTGGCTCCGGTGTCATTATTGTCCTGCGCATCTTGCGGCGTGGTCGCACAGCCGGAAAGCAGGGAGCCGGCGAGCAAAGCGCCGAGAGAGAGCAAAGAAGCAAAACGCATTTTCATATCGTCTCTTTACGCCAGATTGGTTGGGGTGAGGCAGTGGGGCGTAGAAATAATGCCAAGTTTACGCGGAAATAGCTTCCAACAGAGGGATTTTTGCTTTTTCGCTCAGACTATGCCGGTAAGCTTCAACCTCGAGGGGATAAAAAACTCCCTTGATAAGCGATAAATTCCGCAACTGCGCAAAGAGGTGGAGGTCGTTGTAGGATAGCGTGCCATTGACCGCTGTGGGTTTTTGTATAAGCGCGGCGAGCTCTTCAAGCAGAGTGTTAACGATTTTCAGGTCGTCATTGCTTTGTTCTAGGAGTGAACTGAAGGGATGGTCAGGGCGCTCTTTTTTGCGAATAAAACCCAAGCGAGCGGATGTGGTTGCGAGTTCTGGCAGAGGTGCTGCCGCAGCACGAGGTAAAAACAACCGGTAAGCCGGTGCTGAAATACGGGATAACCAGTCCTCAATCTCTTTGCGGGTAGGGCCGGTCAGCAGCGGTGTGTTCTGTCTCTCAACGTGAGCAACTATGTCGAGGCTTTCAGGAATGAAATGCCCGTTTTCTTCTAAAATAGGCACAACCTTTTTGCCGACCATTGCGCTTGGGCCAGCATCGTCATCGTGCAGGAAAATGCGTTTTTCGAATTTGATGCCGTGTAAGCCAAATATCATGCGTGCTTTTACGCAAAAGGGGCAATGTTCATAGACGTGCAGAATGGGCAGGGTGGATGACATTGCAGGACTCCTTCAGCCTATGTTGGTAAGTACGAATATAGGGTGCTGGTCCGAGATTACACTTATAATCGAGTTTTGCTTGGAATTGTCATGCTTCGCCCGTGGTGTTGGACAGGAGGAGGGGGTCAATATTTATTGAAGAGAGCGCCTCGCGCCATTTAGTAGAATATTGAGTGCTGAAAAGAATATCGTGGTTGGCAGGTGCTACAAACCAAGAGGTATCTTTTAAAATCTCGGTTTCTAGTTGCCCTGCGGACCATGCAGCGTGACCGAGCGCCATGAGAGCGCGCGTTGGCCCCCGCCCATTGGCCACGTCTTTTAATACGCTCAGATTGGCTGTCATTTGTATATCTGGGGATACGGCCAGTCCGCCTTCGTAGTGGCACTCTGAGGTGTGTAAAACAAAACCCCGGTCGTGATCGACAGGCCCGCCGAGGCAAAGAGGAAGCTGCTTCTTTGGGGGGATAGGTGAAATGGAGAGTTGAGCCAGAATTTCATCAATGGAGGGTTTCAGGACGCGTTTGTTGATAATGAGCCCGATGGCTCCTTGGCTCGCCGAGTGGCTGCATAAGTAAATCACGCTTTGAGCAAAAAACGTATCAGCGAGGTGGGGAGTAGCGATAAGAAGCTTCCCCGTCAGGTTTTCATCATGTCCGGAAAAAGTGTTCTGCATAATGCTAACATGGGTGAAATAGACCTTTGTTTGCAAGCATTTGTCGTAAATAATGCCGGAACTGTATCGATTTCGAGGCGGTGAACGCTAGGGGGAATAAAATGTCTCAAATTATTTTGGTGACAGGTGCTACAGCCGGTTTCGGGCGTGCCATTACGGAGCGTCTGGTGCGTGAAGGGCATAAAGTTATTGCCACGGGGCGCCGTCAGGAGCGATTGGAGGCCTTGCGCGCTGATCTGGGCGATAATGTTCTGCCCGTTACGCTTGATATGCAAGATAAAGCCGCTTTGCGCGGGTTGCCATCTTCTTTGCCAGAGGCGTGGAGAGCGGTTGACGTTCTGATCAATAATGCGGGCTTGGCGCTGGGTGTTGGTCGTGCGCAGGATTCCAACCCTGATGATTGGGAAACGATGATCACGACAAACGTCTCCGGGGTTGTTGAACTTACACGCGCTTTTCTGCCCCAAATGGTCGAGCGTAACAGCGGTTATATCATTACTTTGGGTAGTACAGCTGGAACATACCCATATATGGGCGGGAATGTTTACGGAGCGACTAAAGCTTTTATACGCCAATTCAGCCGTAATTTGCGGACGGATGTTCTCGGTACGAAAATTCGTGTCACGAATATTGAGCCGGGCCTGTGCGGTGGCAGTGAATTTAGCAATGTGCGTCTACGCGATGATGCAAAAGCGGCCGCAGTGTATGAAGGAACGACACCTCTTCAGCCGGCCGATATTGCGGAAACGGTTTCATGGTTGGTGTGCTTGCCGTGGCACATGAATGTAAATTCGCTCGAAATTATGCCAGTATGTCAGGCTTCGGGCGGTTTGGCCGTTGATAAAACAGTAGGCTAAAGGCTGCTCAATGCAGCTCCGGGTTTTGAAGCCGGGACCTGCACGAAGCGGCCTTTTAAATTAACGCATCAGGCCTGTGTGACCAATGCTGTAGCGGCCGGGTTGGGGCCACACAGCAAGTCCGTGGGGTTCCGCGCCGACTGGAATCTTGCGGACAGCGCCTGTGTCCGTGTCGATTGCATAGACAACGTCATCGAAGCGGCCTGACAGCCAGAGCAATTTTCCGTCTGCGCTGACATTGCCCATGTCAGGGCTGCCACCACCCGGGATGGGCCATGTTTTTATAACTTTGTCCGTAGCAAAGTCGATGACCGACACGCTGCCGGGGCCGCGGTGTGGGCCGTGAATTTTGTGTGAGCCGCGGTTGGCTACGTATAGCACACGGGCATCACGGCTTGGATACATGCCGTGTGTGCCGATGCCAGTTGGGATAAACCCAGTCTCTTGGAATGTATCGCCGTTAAGAACGAACACACCGTCTGCCATCATGTCCGCAACGTAAAATTTATGCCCATCGGGGGCTGCCATGATGTCTTGTGGCATGCCACCGCGCGATAACTTCAGCATCCCCAAAAGTTTGAGGTTAACAGTGTCGATTTTGGCAACGTATCCACCAAACTCACATGTGAAGATAGCGTAGCTCCCATCCGCCGAGAAATTGGCATGGTTGATTCCTTTACACTGTGGTGCAGAAACCGAGCCCTTGAGTTCCATCGTATGTGGGTCGCGGAAATCCAGACGCTCATGGGCTTCTGCAACGGTGATGGCGTAGCGGCCATCGGGCGTGAAGTACATGTTGTATGGGTCGTCGACCACAACATCTTTACCGCGTAAAGTTGTTGCAGGATCTATCGGGGTAAGGGAGCCGTCATTGCGGCCTTCGCTGTTGTTAGTGACCCACAGGGTACGCAGGTCCCAGCCCGGTACAACGTGTTGTGGCGAACGCCCAACAGGGATGGTTTTGATGACTTTGAAAGTTGCAGGGTCGATGACTGAAACGCTGTTTCCACGAAGGTTGGGGACGTAGATTCGCGCAGGGTCATTTGCAATAGCGGGCGCGATGCGACCGGCTGATGCTTCGCTGTAAATATTGTTCGGGTCAATGACCGGCGGCATGCCCGGAATAGTATGGACTACAGAGGAAGGCGCCGCAGACGTTGCATCAGGGGAAGCAACCGGTGGTGTCGTTTGTGCCTGAGCCGAGAGTGTCGTGCTAAAGAAAAGGCCAAGTGCCAAAGCGCCGAGGCAGCGCATTGAACGTGGTTTAGTCATCATGGGTGTTGCTCCTTGAAGGACTGAATGGCCGCGATCCCGGCCTGTATTTGAAGAGATGTACCAATTTCCCCTAGCGCGGCTGATGCGCGGCGGGGGTCACCTCCATAAACACCATCGGCTGAGCTTGGCTTTGATGCATGTCTCAAAGCATCGCTGTGGACGAGCGATGGGTCAACTGCGAGCATGAGAGAGGTGTCGCTCAACTCTGCATGTTTGCCGACGTCTGCGGCATAACCGCGTGAGCGTAACTCGTCTGCAAACGCATGGGGGACGGCATCATAATAGCCTGTCGCCGCAATGGCATAGGCTTGGCCTTTCCAACGCTTGTTCAGCGTTTGGGCGGCCTCCGTCATGAGTGTTTGGTATCCGCCATGGTCCCCGAGAAAGACAATGTAGCGAAAGCCCTGTACATGAAAGCTTTCAGCAGCTCCCTCAATAAGACCACTGAATATTGCTGGGGGTATAGAAATAGTCCCGGGGAAGCGCATGTGAGAGGTGCGGGGTGATGTGCCTCCCTCAGGGACATAAGCAATAACAGGCGCCACAAATGTTTGCCCCAAGCGCTCAGCAATTGCAGTAGCCAGAGCTTCCGCGCGTATGTTGTGCTTACCAACGTCAATGAAAGGACCGCTTTGTTCCGTTCCCCCGATGGGAATGATGATGGTGCGTGTTCCGTTTTGGAGCGCGGTATTAATATCCGTCCAGCTTTGACATTCAAATGCCACACGCTGCGACGGGCCAACGCAGTGAGGTTCTGCCGCCTGTACCGCATTGGGTCCGATTGTCGTAAGGCCAAGGAAAGACGTTCCGAGTACAAAAAAGAGCGATGAGAGAGGCCGCCAAGTCGGCATGCTCTGTCCTTCCGTGGTTCAATATGTTTGTTTGATACTCTGAAAGTGCACGGCCTTGCCAGTGGGGGAGCGCCGGGGCGGTAAGTTGAGTGTTGGTATCCGTTTCCGAGTAGATAGAGACATTATGTTTTTTCAGACGCCCACTGACATTGATACCGTAGGTAGCGCAGCGCACCTTATTCAGGTTGCATTGACGCCTGTTTTCATGCTTTCCGGAATCGGAACGCTGATCAATGCGTTTAACACAAGGCTGGCCCGCGTTTCAGACCATCTTGAGGCCATTCACAAACAATTAGCGGCCCCAATTTCCGATGAGGATGGTGAGACAGGGAAGGCGGATAGAAAGCGTTTGGAAGCACATTCTTTCCACCTCCAAAGACGTATATTTGTTTTGGATGCAGCAATCTTGTTGAACGGTACTGGCGGCGCAGCAACTTGCGGCGCTGCAATGGCACTTTTTGTTGGTTCTCTGCGGGATTCAAGCACGTCATCGTGGATGCTGGCGCTGTTTGGTTTGGCCCTTATGTGCACCGTTGGAGCGCTCTCTTTCTTCTTGGCAGATACATTTTTAAGCTGGCACGGATTGAAGCGTCGCGGGGCACTTCCGCCGTTGCCGTGATCAAGGGAAATTCATTTCCTCGTTTGGTTACATGCGAAATATGCAGATCTGATCTACTTCCAGCTCCAGTTGCTTCTGGCAGAAAATTAGCCGATGTCCGCCCCGCCCAAGTCAATCACGGCTTGGCGAACAGGTGGTTTGTATCATGATCTCAATGACGTTAGTTCATCTTATTGGTCTTCCGACATGTCTCGTGTCTGAATGTGCAATGGTTGTTTTCGTACCTCTGGTTGGTGCGCTGATGATTGCTACAGTTGCTTCAGATCGTTTTCAGGATAGCTGAGCGAGGGAAGTAACTAATCATTCCCGTTCCGCATTTGATGTGGAGGAATGATTTTGATTTTTTCTTGTGTCGCTCCGGCATTTCCCCTCATTAGAGGCTGAGGAATGTTTTTCATTTTGAAAGTTGGGGCGTAATGTCGAGCCGTATTATTGTTACTGGAGCTGCCGGCTTCATCGGGTCAAACCTCGTGAAAGGGCTGAACCAGCGCGGGTATACGGAGATTATCGCGGTCGATAATCTGAAAAACTCCTCGAAATTTCATAACCTGACAGATCTAACGATCTGTGATTACGTCGACAAAACCGTATTTTATGAGGCCTTTTCCAAAGGGCATTACGGGGATGTTGAGGCCATATTTCACCAAGGCGCATGCTCGGACACGATGGAGCATGATGGCCAGTACATGCTGGCTAATAACTACGCGACCAGCAAAGCACTGCTGGACCGCTGCGCCGTGACCGGGACGAGGTTACTATACGCATCAAGCGCAGCGACTTACGGGGGAAGCACTTCCTTCCGTGAAGAGGCTGAGTTTGAAAAACCGCTTAATGTGTATGGTTATTCAAAGTTGTTATTTGATCAGGTTGTACGCCAAGCTGAACCACGCTTAAAAACGCAGGTGGCGGGCTTTCGGTACTTCAACGTTTATGGTCCGAGAGAGCAGCATAAAGGACGCATGGCATCCGTCGCGTTCCATAATTTCAATCAATATATGGCTGAAGGTCATGTCCGCTTGTTCGGCGAATATGAAGGCTACGCAGCGGGCCAGCAATTACGTGACTTTGTTTTTATCGATGATGTGGTCGCCGTTAATTTGTGGTTCTTTGATCACCCTGACAAAAGCGGCGTATTCAATTTGGGTAGCGGACGCGCTCAGCCGTTCAACGACGTCGCACATTCTGTCGTAAACGCGGTACGGCATAATCAAGGCCTTAGCCCTCTAAGCCTTGAGGAAATGGTTCAAGGGAATATTTTGCATTATATCCCTTTCCCTGACGCGCTTCGTGGAAAGTATCAAAGCTTCACGCAGGCAGATATTAGCCGTTTACGTGCTGTAGGTTGTGACCATGTTTTTGCTGACGTTAATGCGGGCGTTACACGCTATGTGGCTGATCTTTTAGCAAATCGCGCCGCCTGAGCAGTGATAGTTCCTCCCTCCACGCCCGCTGCGTTTTTAGACCGTGACGGAGTGTTGAATGTTGATGTTGGTTACCCGCATCGTTTGGAAGATTTTCAGGCGATAAACGGGGCCGTTGAAGCTGTTTCGTCTTTAAATACGCTTGGCTATAAAGTGATCGTGGTAAGCAACCAATCTGGTGTTGCGCGGGGGTATTTTGGTGAGGACGCCGTTTTGGGGTTTAACCACCATTTGCAAAAATATTATGCGCAGCATGGAGCAGTAATTGATCATTTTTATTACTGCCCTTTTCATCCGCAAGGGAGCGTGGACGCTTACAGTCAAGAGCATGACGACCGTAAGCCGAATGCCGGGATGATCGAAAAAGCGATTCGGGAGCATAATATTAGTCGTGAAAAGTCGTTTCTGATTGGCGACAAAAAAACGGATATTTTGGCAGCGCAGAAAGCTAAGATTTCTGGTTTTTTGTTCAACGAGGAAAATTTATTCGATTTTTTAAAAAATCTCCCGCTTTAGGAGATAATTAATAAAACCAGCGCAAATATTCGCAAAATATTTCGCTGGAGATGGGTTTTGTTAAAGCATATTTCTGTAAAGACAAAAATATTTATTTTAGCTTTATCTTTCTGTATTGTTTCTTTTTTTGGAAATATATACCTCGCCCATAGCGAAGTAGGAATTAATAGAAGTTATAAGAGCCTTTTAAGCGAATATGACAGAAGCACTGTTTCCTTGTACGGGGCAGTTAATCTCTTGGACGATATTACGCGCAATATAGACGAGATCGAGACTGAGTACGATTCAAGCAAAATATACAATATAGTTAATTTATACAAAAGTAATTATAATAAAGAACTCGAAAAAATAGAAGAAATAAAGCTGGTAAGTGCATCAAAGGATGATGTTATCGATAAGTATAAGAAAGACTTATTAGAAATTGATAAAAATGCGACGCTCTTTTTTGAGCAAAAAAAACAGAAAAATTTTTCGGAGAATGAGAAGAAAGCAAAACTTATTATAGCCATGTGTCACGGGCTTCTGGCGGATATGAGGCGTGTTGAGCAGGAGCGGCAAGCAAGTGTTCAGAAAAGCCTAAAAAATATTGAGGCACAAGCATGGTTTGAGGCGCGGCTCTGCGGGTGGGTTGCTGGAATCACTCTTATCCTGTTTGTCGCGGTCTCGGCGGTCATGGGTTATCGGGGCATTGCATGGCCTTTGCTGAGGTTGAGGGACCGGACGCTGGCGATTGCACAAGGTGAATTTTCGATTTCGGTTGAGGAAGAAAAACGCCGCGATGAAATTGGTGCAATGGCCGCGGCCTTGGAGGAGATACGGTTAAAGCTCCAGGGAGGACGTGAGGATATTCTCACGAGCCTCGCTAATCGGACTGCTTTGCAAGACGTAATGCGGAGTGCCTTAGCGTTATCTGACGCGCAGAACATTGTGGCTCTGATTTATCTCGATTTGGATAATTTCAAGCAGGTGAATGACCGTTACGGGCATAATGCTGGGGACGAATTATTGCGGCTCGTTGCGCAGCGATTGCGCGTGAATGTGCGGAAGAGTGATCTGGTCGCGCGTTTGGGTGGTGATGAGTTTGTCGTCTTTTGTTCGACGCAGACGACTGAGGACGACGTGATGACGACGGCTACGCGCATTGCGGCGGATTTATCATCTTGCGATCAACTGACTTTCGGCCAAGTTACAGTAAGTGCGAGCGTCGGAGTTGCTATTGCCCACGTTGGGAGTGTGACATCTGAGCAGCTTTTGCGGCAGGCAGACTGCGCCATGTATGCGGCAAAAACTACAGGGAAAGGCTGTTGCGCTGTTTATGAGCCATGGATGCTGGAGCAGGCTGAACAGCGCCAAGCCTACGAAAGCGCTTTACGCAGAGCTGTTGGTTCTGGTGAGTTTTATCTCATGTATCAGCCTGTTATTGATTGGAATACGCATGCTGTTGTGAGTTTTGAGGCGTTGTTGCGATGGGAACATTCAGAGTTGGGGACCGTTCCGCCAAATGACTTTATTCCGCTTGCGGAAGAAATCGGCCTCATGTTTGAAATTGACCGTTGGGTCATGAAAACAGCGTGTATGGAAGCCGTAAAATGGCCTGATAATTTGATAGTGTCTGTCAATGTTTCGCCCAAAAGCTTCATCGAGGCAGATTTATTGGACAGCATTTACGCAGCGTTGAAAGAAAGCGGACTTCCACCAGAGCGGTTGGAGATTGAAATCACGGAAACAGCCATGATTGAAGACCTGCCAGCGGTGCATGCTATTGTTACAGCGTTGCGAGGCGTGGGGGTGCTGGTTGCTATTGATGACTTGGGGGTAGGTTATTCTTCGCTGAGTTTTTTACGATCTATACCCGTCACCCGTGTAAAGATGGATCGGAGCTTTATAGCGGAACTTGGCCGTATTGAGGCTGCTAGGGCAATTATCCAAGGCATTGTTCAAATTTGTCACGATCTTTCGATCGATATGACAGCGGAGGGGGTCGAGACTGCGTCCCAGACGTCTACCCTGCAGGGAATAGGGTGTTATCAGCACCAAGGGTATTACATCAGCAGGCCAATGCTGGCTGAGCACGCACGAGCCTTTGTAGCTGATTTTGGGGTGCGGACTATTCCGTCTTTGCAGGAGTGCCTGCAAGGGACTTGGAGCGCGCTGAGGGTTGAAGCTCTTGGCATGGCGCGCCCAAGTTTAATCTGAGCCTTTTAGGCAGGTTGGTAGGGGGTGCAGGACTCCGGTGTTGTTTCCCGCAGAAACTGCGCCAAACCACGAAATACATCGGAGCGTGGGTCTGAACTGCGCCACGCGAGGCCAATTGTCCGCCGTGCTTCGGCATCTTCGAAATGGCGAACGCTGACGAGGTTCTGAAAATCGCTACGGTTTTGAAGTGCCAGTTGAGGAATAAGCGAGAATCCTTCGCCTGCGCCAATCATATGCCAAAGCATTTCGAGGCTTGTGGCGAGACGCGGATTATTTCCTTCCTCCCTTGGGCGTGGAAGTGCCGTGCAGAGTGAGAGGGCCTGATCTCTCAAGCAGTGCCCGTCCTCAAGGAGAAGCAGGTCGTTGCGGCCGAGCTGCTCGATTTTAAGTTTCTTTTGTTTGGTTAATTCGTGAGCGGTGGGAAACACACCCAAAAAAGCTTCGTCAAAGAGCGGTATAGTTTCCAATGAGTCGGACGGGGCGGGCAGAGCAATAAGTGCAAGGTCCAGCTCGCCGCTACGGAGCAAGCGTACGACGTTGTCGGTCATACCTTCTGTCAGCCGTAAAGAAAGCTGGGGGTATTTGCCGCGCAAACGAGGTAATAGACCGGGAATATAATACGGGCCAAGCGTTGGTATAACGCCAAGGCGAAGGATACCTTCAAGCGGACTACACCGGGCGCGTGCAACTTCAAGAAGTGTCCGGGCTGAGGCCAATACTTCGCGTCCAAGGCTGATTAGGCGTTCGCCTTCTGGTGTTGGCGCGACGTGTCGGCGGGAACGCTCAAAAAGCGTGACGTCTAAGAGCTGCTCCAGTTTGCGGACCTGTTCGGACAGGCCAGCTTGGCTCACGCCGCATCGTTCAGCAGCACGTGAAAAATTTCGCAGGTCGTCAACAGCAACGACGTATTCGATATCACGCAGGGAAAGGCCCGCTAAAGGAATATAGCTCATGAAATCATAGATAAGACCGAATTAATGTGAATGAAAGCCCAGCTTTTCTTGTTAGTGGAATTTGTATCTTTTATGTGACGAAATTTTCAGTTTTGGGGTCTAGACTGCGGACAGATCATGCTGGTTACGGAGCCAATAGGGATAAGTTTTTTGATGAATTGTCTCTT
Source organism: Neokomagataea tanensis (assembly GCF_006542335.1). GTDB lineage: Bacteria > Pseudomonadota > Alphaproteobacteria > Acetobacterales > Acetobacteraceae > Gluconobacter > Gluconobacter tanensis. The sequence goes on from NZ_CP032485.1 coordinate 1,149,092, forward strand.
ATTGCTGTAGCGTAAAGGGAGCGGCCTTCCTATCTCTGGCATGATTGATGTGTTGGCACCCAAACGTGGTTTCACCTGTGGCACCGAGGATTAGCTTTGCGTAACGTAACCCACTTATTGGCCCTTGGGGCTGTTTTGTCGTGTGGTTTGGCCACAATATCCCCGGTGCGTGCGGCAGAAAGCGCTGCTGTTACATCTGAAAATGATACGGCCACGCTTATCACAGATCGTGATGCAGTCGGGCCGGATCAGACTTTAAGGGTTGGGCTGCGTCTTCAGCTCAAACCGGGTTGGCATACTTACTGGATTAATCCGGGTGACGCAGGCGCCCAGCCGACGCTTGATGTTACGGCATCGGGTGGGGCGACGGGAAAAGGGTCAGATATTCATTGGCCGGTCCCCGTCAGGATCAGCGAAGGCGGCCTGATGTCCTACGCGTATCTTGGGGATACGCTGCTCCCAGAAACAATGGCTCTTAAAGGGGCCGGCCCTGTTACATTGCACGCACATGCTGAATGGCTTGTTTGTGCACAGGTCTGCGTGCCTGAAAGCGGCGATTTCACGTTGTCCTTACCCGCTGTCGCAGCGGCTGCAGAGCCGGGTAAAGACGCAGCAAAGTTTGATGCTGCACAAGCGCACATGCCAGTACCTTCGCCTTTTGCCTCGACTTTGGGTGCAGATGGTGTTCTCACCCTGTCAGGTGCGGGTTTATCGCCCACGTCAGTCTCAGACGCGTGGTTTTTGCCAATCGACAGCGATGTACTTGATCAAGTGGCGCAGCAACGCTTGACCGTGAAAAACAACAGTCTTGCGCTGGCTCTTCCGTTCCAAAAAACGGCTAAACGGGACGCGCCATTGAGCGGCGTGGTTGTTTTAAAGGATGCTCATGGGGAGGAAAGCGCGCTCTCAGTCACTGTTAAGCCGGGCGTTCAGACGCAGGGGACCTCGACGGCAGCACCGAATACGGACACTGCACCAGACGCTGGTGGGTGGTTGAAAATGATAGTGTTCGCTTTTATCGGCGGACTAATTCTCAACCTTATGCCGTGCGTTTTTCCTGTTTTGGCAATGAAAGCATTGTCTTTGGCGCGTATGGGGGGACACGGGCGTTCCGCGCAACTTCGTAGTGCTCTGTTTTATACAATAGGTGTTGTGGGGTCTTTCGCCGTTCTCGGCGGGATCATGATTGGATTGCGTTTTGCTGGCTCAGCGGCGGGGTGGGGCTTTCAGTTCCAGTCAACGGGGTTTGTCGTTGCCGTGTGCTGGTTGCTGTTTGGTATGGCGCTGAACTTGCTGGGTGTTTTTGAGATTAGTGCGGGCCGCTTGGGGCAGATTCAAACTAGCGGCCATGGCGTTGGTAACGATCTCATGACGGGCCTCCTTGCGGTTATTGTAGCAACGCCATGCACTGCACCGTTTATGGGGGTGGCGATTACGTCAGCGCTGAGTGGCCCGCCTGTCATGGGCTTGCTGGTCTTTTTGTCCATGGGGTTGGGTTTGGCTGCGCCTTATCTCTTGGCTGCTGGTGTGCCGGGCGTTGCGTCGCGCTTTCCAAAGCCGGGTGCGTGGATGAATGTGTTGAAGCAGGTTTTGGCCTTTCCGTTACTGGCAACATGCGTATGGTTATTGTGGGTGGCGGTTGTTCAGCGTGGGGCTGATATCGTCGTAACCGTAGCCGGAGGTTTGGTCCTGCTGGCAATTGCCGCGTGGTTGCACGGCATTGGCCAACGCCGGGCTATAATGGAAGGTGCGGATAAGACAGTGTGGCTATGCCGCGGGCTTACGCTACTGGCCGTTTTGGCGTGTGCAGGGGCATTAACGCAGGCTCTACGTGAGCCAGCGCGGGCAATGGCATCCCCTTCACAGCAAGCAGGCATAGAGGCTTATTCATCCGAGCGTTTGGCCGCGTTGCGGGCTGAAGGGCGTCCGGTTTTCATAGACATGACCGCATCGTGGTGCATCACGTGTATGGTAAATGAGCGCGTTGCTTTGGACGTGGCCTCTGTGCGGGATGGGTTTGTTAAAAACCACGTAGCGTATTTGAAAGGCGATTGGACGAATCGGGATGCGACTATTTCTGCTTTCTTAAAAGAGCATGGGCGCGATGGCGTGCCCCTTTATGTGTATTACCCGCCACATGGAGAAGGGGTTGTTTTGCCACAGATTCTGACGCCTGCACTGGTCCTGAAAGCTATTACCCCGCAGCAGTAAAGCCACGAATAAATGGCGATTTTGTGCGAAAAAACTTGTGCAAAGCGCCATTTTCGGCTACGTCGCCGCACGCACAGGCACCCCTGGAGGTCTGTGTTTGACGAAATTTTCTACGCAGGAGCGTAATACTGTGACCAAATTGACGACACTTGCTGTCTCTCCGCGCGCGAAGGCTGGTAAGGGGGCAGCGCGCGCTACGAGACGTGCTGGCCTTGTTCCTGGTGTCATTTATGGCAACAAGCAAGAGCCAGAAATCGTTGCGATTGACCCACGCGTGATCATGAAGGAACTGTATCGCGGTGGTGTTTCATCACGCGTTTACAACGTTGCTGTTGAAGGTGGCGCTACATCTTCCGTTCTGATCCGTGACGTGCAGCTGCACCCGGTCACAGACGCACCAATCCACATCGACTTCCAGCGCGTTGCAGCGGGTCACAAGATCCACGTTGCTGTGCCAGTTGCCGTTGAAGGTGAAGCACCAGGCGTAAAGCGTGGCGGCGTTCTGAACGTTGTTTACCACTCTGTAGACGTTGAAGTTGACCCAGCGAACATTCCTGAGCACTTCGTTGCAGACATCAGCGGTCTGGACATTCATGACACCGTTCGTTGGACGGACCTGAAGGGTACGGAAGGCACGTCACTGACGGGTTCTCAGCCTTCTGACCTCGTGATCGTGTCTGTTGCTGCACCAAGCGTTGACGAAGACGCTGCTGAAGACGCTGCTGCGGAGTAAGTCCATGCAGCTCTGGACCGGCCTCGGCAACCCCGAGCCGGGGATGAGCCGTCATCGACACAATATCGGTTTTATGGCGGTTGACGCCATTGCCGCGCGTCATGGGTTTTCCCCATGGCGCAAGCGTTTCCGCGGTGAAACCGCTGACGGAAATATTGGGGGGCAGAAAATTTTGCTCCTCAAGCCCATGACCTATATGAACCTTTCTGGTGATAGTGTTCAGCAGGCGGCTCAATTTTTCAAAATCCCACAATCCGATATTACCGTTTTTCACGATGAGCTTGACTTGGCTTTTGCTAAGTTACGTATCAAACGCGGGGGCGGTGCGGCTGGGCATAATGGTCTACGCTCTATGGACCGTTGCCTCCCGGGGCCAGATTACTGGCGTGTTCGGATGGGAATTGGACACCCCGGGCATAAAGACCGTGTGCATGCGCATGTTCTCGGCAATTTTGCGAAGGCTGAAGAGCCTGAGCTGGAGCGCTGGTTGGACGCAATCGCAGACGCGGCATCAATTCTTGCAAAAGGTGAGCGCGAAGCTTTCATGACCAAAGTAGCGTTACTTTTGGGGTAGGCTTTGTTTGGCAGGGATGCTCATCCCTGCACCTTTATGTAAGGGCTTTCTGCCTCGCTAGAAATGCAGTTTCAAAATAAGCCTTTCAGGTTCTTTCTACTTATATACATGGTATTGCTGAGGTGCTCGCTGTCATAATAACTGTATGACATTGGGCTATGTTAAAAGCATATTCTTTACGTCACATTGAACGCGTCAAAAACAAAATCATTTTTGCGGTGACGTATTATGCATAAATTGGCAATAATTTTCGTGCTGGCCTTCTCGCTCGGGGAGCTAGGGCTTCTGCTAAAGCGCCGATCGGGGGGTACGAAAGGTCATGATCACAGTAGCTTGCGATTGTTTTGGGTAATATTGCCCGTTTCTATTTTTGCAGCGTTTCAAGCACAATCCTTTTTCCCCGCGCTCACCTTGCCTCAAAAAGAAAGTGTTCTGGCATTGGGGGTAGTGTTGACTGTTTCGGGCTTAATCTTGCGCTGGTATGCGATTTACCGCTTGGGTCGCTGGTTTACGGTAGATGTTGCGCTATCGACCGGGCAGGTACTGATGAGGGACGGCCCTTATCGTGTTATTCGTCATCCTTCTTATACCGGGGCGCTCCTCGTTTTGGCAGGCGCTGGGGTACTTATGGGCAATGCTGGTAGCATTTTACTCGTAACGCTTCCGGCTCTGGCTGCTTTTTTGTATCGCATCCGCATTGAAGAGCACGCGTTGGCGCATGCCTTTGGCCCGGAGTGGAAAGATTACTGTGCCAAAAGCTGGCGTTTAATACCCAAGCTTTACTAGCTGGCGTTGTTGGGCGGGGTTCCCCCCAGTGGGGTGTAAAGAGCGCATAAAGTTAATTCCTGCTGGGGCCGAGTGGTGTTTCGGACCCAGCAGGGAACATTATTTTAGTTTGCTGATTCTGTGGTCAAACCACGGTGAGCCAACATCGGTTCAATCTCCGGATCTTTGCCGTAGAAGGCGCGGAACATTGGACCATAATCCATCGTATGGCCCTTGGAGAGGATCATGTCACGGAAGCGTTGGCCGTTTTCACGGGTAAGGCCGCCGTGCTGCGTGAACCATGCGAAGGCATCTTGATCCAACATTTCCGTCCAGAGATACGCGTAATATCCGGCGGAATAGCCATTGGACCAGATATGTAGGAAGTAGGTTGAACGATAGCGTGGTGGAACGTGCGTAACGTCCAGCCCCATGCTGTTGAGGGCTTCGCTTTCAAATTTATCAACGTCTTGGCGCGGAGCGGAAGCAGCAAGGCTGTGCCACTTCATATCTAGTTCAGAGGCTGCCACGATTTCACCCAGAGCATAGCCCTGATTGAAGCGGGCAGCTTTTTTAATCTTGGCTACAAGGTCTTGCGGCATCGGAGCGCCGGTTTTGTAGTTGCGGGCGTAATGCGCCAGAACTTTCGGGTCAAATGCCCAATTTTCGTTGAACTGTGAGGGGAATTCAACGAAGTCACGGGCGACGCTGGTGCCAGAGAGAGACGGATAAGTCTGGCTTGCGAAGAGGCCGTGCAGGGCATGTCCAAACTCATGGAACATTGTGGTTACGTCATCAGAAGTGATGAGCTGAGGCTGGCCTGGTGCCGCTTTTGCAAAGTTTGCGACATTGTAGATGACGGGCTTCGTACCAAGGAGTTTGGATTGACCCACGAAATTGGACATCCATGCGCCGCCCGATTTGGTGTCTCGCTTGAAGTAGTCAAAATACATCAAACCCAGTTGTGAGCCGTCTTTGTCGAAGACTTCAAAGACCATGACATCAGGATGATAGACCGGGATGTCGGTGCGAGGCTTAAAGGTCAGCCCGTAAAGCTGATTAGCAGCAAAAAATACGCCATCTGTCAGAACTGTTTTGAGTTCAAAATACGGTTTTACGTCATCTTGATTGAGGGCGTATTTTTCACGGCGAACTTGTTCGGCATAACGTTGCCAGTCCCATGGCATGAGCGAGAAGTTCTCGCCGTCGCGGTGAATAGCATCCTGCAAAAGGTTAACTTCGTTTTTCTGCTCAGCAGCGATGGCGGGCACCAGTTTTTGCATGAAGCTATTTGCCGCTTCTGGTGTTTTCGCCATTTGATCATAAAGCGCGTAGGCGGCGTAGTTCGGGTAACCAAACAAAGCCGCTTTTTGCGCGCGGAGTTGAGCAAGTTCCGCAATGGTTGAGCGGGTGTCGTTTGCATCGCCGCGTTCTGCGCGGTTCCAGCTGTGGTCGAAGAGAGCTTGGCGTGTGGCTCTGTTGCTTAGGCCCTGCAAAGATGGCTGCTGAGTTGTGTTTTGCAGGGGGAGAACCCATTTTCCGGCCAAGTTTCGGCCTTCTGCGGCTTTGGCGGCTCCGGCAATGCTACCATCGTCCAAGCCAGCAAGAGCCTCTTTGGAGTCAACGACCAGAGCGCCGTCACGAGCTGCGGCAATCAGCTTTTGCTGATAAGCAGATTCAAGGTTTGCCAGCTTTGTGTTGATTGCCCGCAGTTTGACTTTGTCGCCTTTAGAAAGCTGCGCACCGGAATGAACGAATTGCTGGTAGTACACATCCAGAAGCTGTGCTTGCTCTGGGTCCAAATTCAAAGTTGCGCGCGCATCGTACAGCGCTTTCACGCGTGCAAAAAGGCGTGGGTTTAAGTTGATTTCGTCAGCATGTTGGGAGAGACGTGCTGCTTCGCGGCTCTCAACCTTATCTAGGGTTGGGTTGCTATTGGCTTGATATACGCCGAAAAATGTTTCCTGAACCCGGTCTAGAAGGCGACCAGATTTTTCGAGCGCCGTAATGGTGTTCTCGAAAGTCGGTGCGGCTTTGTTGTTGGCGATAGCAAGGATTTCACGCATGTGATCTGCCATTCCGCGCTCGAAAGCGGGGGCGTAATCGCTATCTTTGATCAGGTCGAAGCGTGGTGCCTGATACGGTAATGTGCTTGCGCTAAAAAAAGGATTTGTCTCGGCGGCTTGTGCTTGGGCACCTGCCAGAGCGGTAAAGGAAAGCGCGCAAACAGCACGCATCCAAGACTTTGTATTCATGACATTATCCTAGTTCTGTAATGACGGATGGACTGTAGGTGAGAAGAAGAGGGAGGTCCAATGCGTAGGAATTATAGGCATGGGCTCTTGAATGTTTATTGATCGATACGACCTGTAATTTATGGAAAATTCATTCGGTTAAACCGATCAATGATATTGACAGGAACTGTTTCCTGTTCTCCTCATTCTGTGGGACATACACTCTTGTCTCAAAACCCAAGGCGACAAAGCAGGAGATTTCTGATGGTTCGCATTAACTCTACGCTGGCTCCTTTCAGCACCGACGCATTCCGCGATGGCAAGTTCTTAACGGTTACGGATTCAGACGTACGCGGTAAGTGGTCTGTATTCTTCTTCTACCCAGCAGACTTCACATTCGTTTGCCCAACCGAACTCGAAGACCTTGCTGACCATCAGGCAGAATTCGACAAGCTTGGCGTCGAAATCTACGGCGTGTCTACGGACAAGCACTTCACGCATAAAGCGTGGCACGACACATCACCGGCAATCGGCAAGATCAAGTACACGATGCTTGGTGACCCGACAGCTGCAATCTCCAAGTCCTTCGACGTTTACATCGAAGAAGCTGGCATGGCAGACCGTGGTACGTTCCTGCTCGACCCAGAAGGTAAGGTTCAGTACATCGAAATTACGTCCGGTGGCGTAGGTCGTAGTGCAACAGAACTCCTCGACAAGGTCCGTGCAGCTCAATACGTAGCCGCTAACCCAGGCGAAGTTTGCCCAGCTAAGTGGAAAGAAGGCTCCACCACGCTGAAGCCTTCTCTCGACCTTATCGGCAAAATCTGATCTTTCGATCGGTTTTGTTGGGGCAGGAGTTTTATAACTCCTGCCACCCATATTGTTTGTGATGAGCCTGTACACGTTCCGCAGGTAATACTTCTGTTCCTAGATATAATTGGGAGAAAACCATGCTTCAGGACGACCTGAAAACCCAGATGCGCGCCTACATGGACTATCTGCGCGAGAACGTCGTTCTTGAAGCGACGCTGGGAGCAGATGACCGCTCGAACGAAATTCGTGGCGTGTTGGAAGAAGTCGCCAGCCTGTCCGACAAGGTAAGTTTTTCGGATCAGGGCACGGCCTCGCGTAGCCCATCATTCCTTATCCGCCGTGCGGGTTCGAATGAGCAGGTCTCTTTCGGCGGTCTGCCGATGGGTCATGAATTCACGTCGTTTGTGCTGGCGCTCCTGCAGGTGGGTGGTCACCCCCCGAAAGTTGATGCGGACCAAATCGAACAAATTCGCGCGTTGGATGGTGAGTTCCGTTTTGAGACGTACTTCTCCCAGTCATGCCAAAACTGCCCTGACGTTGTACAGGCTCTCAACACCTTAAGTGTCCTTAACCCAAAAATTCAGCATATCGCCATTGATGGTGCAGATTTTCAGGCTGAGGTCGAAGAGCGCGGCATCCGTTCCGTACCGCAGATTTACCTCAATGGTGTGCCATTCTCATCAGGGCGCATGGACATAAACCAGATACTGGCCAAGCTGGATGAGTCTTCGGTTGAGCGCGCTGCGGCCAAGTTGGATGATCTTGCTCCGTTTGACGTTCTGGTTCTGGGTGGTGGACCGGCTGGCGCCTCTGCCGCTGTTTATGCCGCGCGTAAGGGGTTGCGGACAGGGCTGGTAGCTGAGCGTTTTGGCGGCCAAGTTATGGATACGGCTGGCATCGAAAACTTCATTTCCGTCAAGGAAACAGAAGGCCCGCATCTCGCCGCTGCGTTTGAGGCCCATGTACGCCAATATGACGTAGAGGTTATCACGTCGCAGCGCGCAACCAAGCTTGTGCCAAAGCAAGGCGAAACAGGTTTGCATGAGATTGCTCTCGAAAGTGGTGCAAGCCTGCGCTCCAAGACGATCATCCTCGCGACGGGTGCGCGCTGGCGTCAGTTAGGTGTGCCGGGTGAGAAGGAATACATGACCAAGGGCGTGGCATACTGCCCGCATTGTGATGGTCCGTTCTACAAGGGGCGTCCAGTCGTTGTTGCTGGTGGTGGCAATAGTGGCGTAGAAGCTGCGATTGATTTGGCGGGTATCGTTTCTCACGTTACGCTTTTGCAGCGTGGTGGCCAACTTAAGGCTGATAAGGTTCTGCAAGATAAGCTGCACAGCCTGAAGAACGTAACTGTGTTGACGAACGCCCTTACCTCCGAAATTCAGGGTAACGGTAAGGAAGTCACGGGCCTCACATACCAAGGTGCTGATGGTGCTGCGCACGAACTGAAGGTCGATGGCGTGTTTGTACAAATCGGTCTGTTGCCAAACACAGAATGGCTTCAAGGGGCGCTGGATCTGTCCCCTTATGGCGAGATTGTTGTCAACGACCATTGCGCAACATCAGTCCCAGGTGTTTTTGCAGCGGGCGATGCGACTACGGTACCGTACAAGCAGATCGTTATAGCGACCGGTGAGGGTGCAAAAGCGTCCCTGTCAGCCTTTGATTATCTGATACGTCTGCCTGTTTGATAGGTTGTACTACTCTTCGCAAATAAGGCGGCTTTTAGCCGCCTTATTTTTTGCGTTTCACGTGAAACACAAGAGTTTATTCTGGCGTAGGGATAAAACGCCCAGCTGAGGTGGACGTGATATTTTGCATGTTCATATCGGTTGGGACAAAAATGACAGTCGCTTTGCCTGTGCGGCTTGCGGTGGTGACCATATCGTTTTGGTTTACGTTTAACATGAGGGCAAGGATGGCATCTTCGCTGGCATCCGTCATACTTGAGCGTAAGGTCGCAGCGGCTTCAGCAAATCCTTTTGCGATAGCTTTTCGTTCATTTGCGATACCCTCACCTTGAAGTTGTTTGCTCATGGCCTCGGCTTTGGCAATACCCAGCCGGCGGACCATTTCAGCATCAGCCTCAGCTTGTGCAGCATCTTTGCGAGCGATGGCGGCAAGCTTGTTGTTCATAGCTTCTTGGATAACTTTTGGCGGCATAGGTTGTTCAATGGTGACGTTATGAATATCCAACCCGGATTCTAGGGCATCCGTGGTTTGGTCGGCGATGACTTGTGATGCAATTGCGTTACGTTGTGAGTACAGCTCTGAAAGCGTCATGGTCGATGAAATTTGCCGAATTTCATTTTCCACTTTGAAGACTAATCTTTTTACAGGTTCCGTTACTTTATAAGCAAAATTGAAGATGGCGTCATCGTCATCGCGGACGCTGTAGAGAAGGACCCAGCGAATTTCGATAAAAACATCATCTTTCGTTTTTACTTCAGAAAGAGTTTCAACCTGACGCTGCTGCAAAGATATTTTGTAAGAAATGGTCGTTATGAAAGGGATAGTGAAATTCAAACCGCTTTTAAGGGGTCTTCTTTGTGGTTTGCCAAGTACTTCACAAACATAAGCCATTCTACCTGGTATTATATTTATTGATGAAATAATTGCAGGCAATGAAATTAGTATTAAAAAAACCAAAATACCGATAACAGAGTGAAACATAATAAACCCCCAAAGTATTATTAAAATTACTCCAATCGTTACGCATTGTAACGTAAAATGGTGACTCTATCCAGCCTTTGAGCCTGCCAATTGAGGGGATGGTATTTTTGTCACGAACAGGGGAAGAAAACACAAAAAAATCCCGGGAGAGAAAGATAATTTTTCGCGGTTTTCCAACATTTGTAGCGCGGTAAAGGCTATATTAAAAATTTATTGAAAATAATTCGCATTCATATTAAACGACGCAACCTCATTTTTTCTAAGGCAAAATACAAGTGCCCTTCATGTCACCTTTTTCTGTGCGCGCACGCGTTCTCGCGGCAACGGCGCTTACACTTTGTGTTGTTCCATCAGTGCATGCTGAAGCAACGCAGGTTGATAAAAACAAGCAGAAATCAACTGTTCAGGCAGATGAACAAATCGTAGTTAAAGCTGCGCGACGCAACCAGATGGAAGTGCTGTCTGGTGGACAACTCGGCGCGCTGGGGAATCAGAAGGGCATTGATACGCCGTTCAACATTCGCAGCTACACTTCGGCCCTGATCCTTAACCAGCAGTCCCAGACATTGGGCCAAGTGCTCGAGAATGATCCATCAGTCCGCACGACGTACGGTTACGGGAACTTCTCTGAGCAATTCATTATCCGTGGCTTTCCTGTCTATGGAGATGACGTCTCTATTAACGGGCTATACGGTATCGTGCCGCGGCAGCTCGTGTCACCACAGCTCTATGATCAAGTACAGGTTCTAAACGGGGCTAGTGCGTTCTTGAATGGTGCTGCACCGGGTGGCTCATCACTGGGTGGTAACATCAACCTTATTTTCAAACACGCGACCAAAGAGCCAATCAAGCGCCTCACGGCAGATTATGAAAGCTCAGCCATGGGCGGTGGTGCTCTGGATGTAGGGCAGCGTTTTGGCAAGAATCAGCAGTTCGGCTTGCGCTTTAACGCGAGCGGAAAGAGCGGCCAAACGGCCATCCGTGACGAGCGCAGACATTCCGTGGCTTTGGGGCTTGGTGCGGATTGGCACAGTCTCGATAATGCTACGCGTATCACTGTGGATGCAGATTACGAGAACCAAGGCGTCCGCCAAGGACGTCCCGGTGTATTGTTAAGCTCCAGCCTCACAAGCTTGCCGCGTGTTCCTTCAGCTTCGCATAACTACGGCCAGCCTTGGACTTATACCAACCTGCGCTACTTCTTTGGTATGGTGAATGTCGAACATGATTTCTCAAAATACCTGACAGCGTATGCTGCGCTTGGTGGTTTGAGCGGTCGTGAAAGAGGGGATTACTCGTCTTTGACAGTGACCAATGCGGCAACGGGCGCAGGCACAAACGGTTCAATGTATGTCCCGTACAACCAGAGTAACCTCAGCGCACGCGCAGGTGTGAGAGCGCACTTTGAAACGTGGAACATCAAGCATGCAGTGAACGCTGGTTGGTCCGGTCTGTGGTCAGCTCAGGATACGGCTTACGCATTTGCTTTGACGTCCAGAAGCTCAAATCTGTACACGCCAACATATTATGCGCAGTCACAGCCACAGACCTTTATAGGTGGGAATGTTAACGACCCACAGCGTAATGGTTATACACGCTTGAACAGCATTTTCTTCTCGGACACGCTCTCCGCGTTGAACGGACGTATCGCTGTGACAGGTGGTTTCCGTTACCAGAAGATGCTGATCAACAGCTACGGTTATGGGGCGTCGTTTACGCAGTACACGGCTGATGCGGTTACGCCTGTCGTAGGCGTAGTTGTGCATCCGATCCGCAACACGTCGCTTTATTTCAATCGCATCGAAGGGCTGTCCCAGGGGCCACAAGCTACGGGTAGCGTCGTTAATCTCGGTCAGGTTTTCCCGCCATATAAGACGGTACAGTACGAAGCCGGCGCCAAGTACGATATCGGACGTTTCTACACAACCTTGGCGTTCTACCAAATCTCGAAGCCAAACGCTTATGCAGTGCCGTATGGCTCGACAGGGCAATCTATTTTCTCTGTTGATGGATTGCAGCGCAATCGCGGCATTGAATGGACTGTTAATGGCGAAGTCATGAAAGGCTTGCGCTTCAACGGTGGTACTTCGATCATTGCAGCCGTGCAAAAGCGCACAGCGCAAGGTGCTTATGATGGTAAGCGGGCGATTGGTGTTCCCGGATACAACATCAACGGTAACATTGAGTACGACCTGCCATTCCTGAAGGGCGCGACCGTTACCGGTCAGGTGATTCACACGGGTCACCAATGGGCGAACAACGCAAATACCCTGCGGGTGCCGTCTTGGACGCGTTTCGATCTCGGAACACGCTATACATTCCTTGCAGAGCGTAAGCCTGTCACGGTTCGGTTTGGTGTGGAAAACATTGCTAACAGAAGCTACTGGGCATCTTCGTTCGGTGGTTACCTGCTACAGGGTTTGCCACGTACCTACAAAGTATCCCTCACAACAGACTTCTGATGTTTGGTAGCCAGTACCGCAATATGCGGTACTGGATTTAATATTTTTAAGATTTCACCCGATGTTTTACGGTAATATTTCGGCCTTTCATCATGCCGTACCAGTATAGTCGGTGGAAAACCTGAGTTTTCAGGAACCATGCAAAGCGGCTCGGTTTGCGTTGGTCGTAGGGCATGCTGGGGGCAACTTTACCTCCGTAAACAAACTCTGCCAAAACAACCTTTCCGTAAGCGACTGTCAGAGGGCAGGCGCCATAGCCGTCGTAGCTGCCTTTAAACGGTTTGCCATCAAGCGACGCGATAAGATTTTCTACAACGACAGGTGCCTGCTCACGCACAGCTGCTGCTGTTTTGGCGTTTGATGTTCCCATGACATCCCCCGCACCAAAAATCGTATCGTAGCGTGTGTGCAGGAGTGTCTCTGGGTTTACGTCAAGCCAGCCGCTGGAGTTGGCCAGCGGGCTTGATTTAACAAAATCAGGTGCGCTCTGCGGTGGCGTTACATGCAGGAGATCGAAGGAGCGTGTTACGGTTTCTTCGGTCCCGACAATTTGGAAAGTGGCTTCGCGCTTTTCGCCGCTTACCTTGATGAGGTTTTCTTTTTTGCGGACATGCACACCGTAGTAATCCATTTGGTGCTGTAGGGTCGGGACCCAGTAAGGCACACCGAATAGCGCATCTCCCGCAAGGCAAAAACTGACTTCCGTGTTGTGCAGTGAACCTTCTTGACGCCAATGGTCTGAGGCAAGGTAAACGATCTTTTGCGGCGCACCTGCGCATTTAATAGGCATGGCAGGCTGCGTGAAAATAGCCTTGCCACCATCAAGGTGTCTGATGCACTCCCACGTGTAAGCGGCTGTTTCGCGGGAGTAGTTCGACGTAACGCCGTTTCGCCCTAATGTCTCGGTCAGTCCTTCGATTTTGTCCCAATCGAGTTGAAGGCCAGGGCATACAACAAGGCGGCGGTAATGTACCGTGCGGCCATTCTCAAGCGTAACATTCATACCCTCGGGGTCGAAGCTGCTTACTCGGTCACGAATCCATGTGACGCCGCGCGGAATCAGCCCTCCCTCTTGGCGGAGCGTACGGCGCAAGGGAACGACACCTGCCCCGACGAGCGTCCAAGCTGGTTGGTACGCATGTGTGGTTGAAGGTTCAACAATGGCTATGGATAGGTTGGGGCGGTGCTTCTTCAGCAGGGACGCGATAGAAATACCAGCCGCACCACCGCCGACGATAACGACGGTGAAGCGATCTTCAGATGATGTGGACAAATCAGCCATGATCGAAACTCCGAAAGATCGAAAAGACCGAACTGCCCAGACAGAGTGAAGGAGTTACTTGAGGCGGCCTAGGCGCTCGGCGAGAAAACTATAAAACGCCTCTGCGTCGATTTCGTCCACCCACAAAGCGTTTGGAGTGCGCGTTGTTACGGACCAGTAGTCCACAATACTCTGGCCAAGGCAAAGAGGGGCAGTGCATTCGATGGTAACATTGCAGTGGCGGCCGCTGAAAAACTCTGGGCGAAGCAGCCACCCCAGAGTGAGCGGATCATGAAGGGCACCACCTTCCCAGCCGTATTTCATTTTCTCAAAACGGTCCTCTGCCCCAAGCATGCGAGTCACCATTTCACCTACGGGGGTGTGGAGAGCTGCAATGGGGGCGAGGCGTTTGGGTGTCGCTATAGCGCGGTGGGTGACATCCAATGGCAGTAGCGTAATTGGACGCCCGCATTTCATCACGATATCTGCTGCGTCAGGGTCCACGAAGAAGTTGAACTCTGCCGTGGGTGTAATATTGCCGCCTTCACGTTGTGCGCCACCCATCGCGACAATCTGTTCAATCCCGTTTAGGCATTCTGGTGCGCGGGTGAGTGCAGTAGCGATATTTGTTAAAGGCCCGAGGCATACAAGCGTGATGGGGCTACACGCGCGTGCAGCCGCCGTCAGACGCTCAATCAGTGCATCAACGGCATGTTCTGGCTGTGGTAGCAAAACGGGAGGGGGGAGATTTGCTCCGCCCATGCCCGTTTCACCGTGCACATTCGCTGCGTAAATTGGCTCCTTGCGGAGCGGACGTTCTGCGCCAGCGTAAACGGGAACATCTGTGCGCTTTGCCAATTCCAGCAGCGCGCAGGCGTTACGCGCAGTTTGCTCCACGGCGACGTTACCAGCCACGGTCGTGATGGCGTCTACCGTAAGCTCTGGAGAGGCCAGAGCAAGCAGGATAGTAACCGCATCGTCTTGACCGGGGTCCGTATCAATAATGATATGGCGGGGGGATGAGGCCATGGAGCGTTTTCTTTCGTTATGTTTTAGGCGTCGGCGTTGTCGTCTTTGAACCAGACTTCAACTGGGCCTGTGACTTTAAGGGTCATCGGGCGGCCCTTGCGGTCCATTGTCTTACCGACGGATAGACGTACCCAGCCTTCGCTGACGCAGTATTCTTCAACGGTGGTTTTTTCTTCGCCTTTAAAGCGCACACCAACGCCACGAGACAAAAGCTCTTCGTTGTAGAATGGGCTGTCGGGGCTAGCGCAGAGGCGGTCTGGAGGCGTATCGCTCATTTTTCATTCCTGAATTATGGTGTGTCGTTCCTCTCTCTAGCGCCCAAGACGCTACTCTCCAAGCCATCAACGTCTCGTCGTGAACGTTTCTAATTGCTAGTGTCGGTTCAAGATCATCGAGGATTGCTGAAAATCATGGGTGTTTGCCGTTCTGTGAGGCGCTCTACAGTGCGCTACTTGAGTGGGTTTGCGATGGTGTGTCTGGCATCGTGCACACAACAACAAGAGGATGCACCGATAGAGATTTCGGCTCCTGTGTTTGCTGGACAGGCACTGCGTGTTGACCATTTGGCAAATGGTGCAAGCCGTTCTGGCTGGCGCCTTACATATCGAAGTCTCGATGGCCGTGATTCGCACCAGATTGTGCGTGTTTCAGCTCAGGTTTTTATTCCCCACGGTACGCCCCCCGAAGGCGGTTGGCCTGTACTGGCTTGGGCACACGGCTCAAGAGGGTTGAGCCTGACTTGTGCACCATCCGTGATGGGGGAAGGTGTTACAGAGCAGGCATTTTTTGATGAATGGTTGCGTCAGGGGTATGCCGTTGTTGCCACGGACTATCAGGGTTTGGGTGAAGCCGGGCAGGTTTTGTTTATGCATGCCCGCTCTGAGGGGATGAATGTGCTTGATTCTGTGCGTGCAGCGCGGAGTCGTTTCTCTGAACTGTCTGACAGTGTGTTGCTCTATGGTCATTCGCAAGGTGGACAAGCTGTCCTAGCTGCCGCTGCTCTGGCCCCTACTTATGCGCCGGGCATTAAGGTACTGGGCGTGATGGCCGCTGCGCCACCATTATTGGATGAGCAGGGCTTGAAGGAGCGTCTGGCTGCTTCGGGCTTTAGTGCGGCATCCACTCTGCCGGTCATGATGTCTTTGGCACAATCTGCGGGGGATGCGGGTCAGGACATGAAAGGCGTGTTCACGGAGAGGGGTAAAGCTTTTGGTTTCAAAGCACGGAACGAGTGCATTGAAGACTTCGCTCCCGCTGTGCACAAAGCTGGTTTGACGCCAAACACGGCTTTTACACCCGTTGCGGCTCAAAAATTTGCCGCTTTGGCCCGAGGGTGGACTGCCTATCCGTCGGCGTCCATCAAGGTGCCAGTGCTAATCGGTACAGGTATGAACGACCATCATAATGCTCCGGCTGAGCAAGACAGGTTGGTGGGTAGTTTGTGCCAGGCTGGAAGCACCGTCCAGCACGTGCGCCTAAACGGTATTAATCACTTCGGCACGCTTCACGGCATGCAGCGAAATGCTGAGAGTTTTGCGGCAGATGTCAGAGCCGGGCGTATGCCGACCAGCGTTTGCTCGACTCAATGAGAGTACTCGTATCGGGGGCAGCGTCAGGAGTCGGACGTGAAGTAGCCCGTGTTTTGGCGCGGCCGGGTTGTGTTTTGTTTCTGACCGATGTGCAGGCCGATGAACTGGCCGTTACGCGTGCATTGTGTGAAGCGCGCGGTGCAGAGGTGCAGAGCTTCGCAGCTGATATCCGAGAGCGTGCAAGGCTTGCTGAATGGATTGGCAATGCCATCACGCTTGACCATGCTTTTATCTGCGCGGGCATTACAGGGGGGCGTCCGCCCTACGACGATCAGGGCATAGCTTTGGAGCGCGAAGAGCGCGTCCGTGCGATGCTAGAGATTAACGTCGATGGGGTATTTAATATTTTCTATCCAACCATCGCCCTGATGCGCCGCCGGGCGCCTGACCGGCGGGGCCTGCGCGGCCGTGTCTGCGTTATGTCGTCTGTTGCAAGCTTTGTGTCTTACCCGGGCACGCCATCTTATTGTGCATCCAAAGCTGCTGTTGATCGGTTTTTTGTTTCCACGGCACCATCGCTGGATGCTTTGGGTATTACCCTGACGTCGGTGTGCTGCGGCTTTATCAAAACGGGCATGGTTAAAGGCAATCGCTTCCCAATGCCGGGATTAGTCCCTGTAGATATTGCTGTCGCGCGTATTTTGCGCGGGGTTGCTCAAGGCAAAAGGCGTGTAATTTTCCCCCTATGGTTGGCAGCAGGGTCACGGATAGTGGACATGTTGCCTGCGCGCTGGGCAGAGCGTTGTTATATGCGACAACCATCCGCGCAAGCAGAGGGAATGCCAGACTTCTAAAGAGGCATTCGTGATAGAATTCATAGATTGAATATGATGTATTGTGTCTAATTGGTAATGACAAAAAACGAGCCGTTAGGGCTATAGATATTTTATGAACTTCTGCCGCATTTTTATTGATCGCCCTGTTGCAACAACGCTGATGTCATTGGCAATTTTTGTTGCAGGAATTATTTGTTATCCATTGCTACCCGTTGCGACGATGCCAGATATGGCATCAACGGCCATTATGGTGGTTGCCACTCAGCCCGGAGCAGATCCTGAGCAAATGGCAACTTCTGTCGTTGGCCCTCTAGAGCATCGCTTGGCGGGGCTGGCTGATTTGGAATCGATTGAATCGGAGACAAATCAGGGTTCGAGCAGTATTTTTTTAAACTTCTCATCCTCACGTAATTCGGATGGCGCCCTGCGCGATGTCCGTGCTGCGTTGCGCGCTGCACGGATAGACCTGCCACAAGGTACTTTGGATGGGGACCCGGAAGCTTTCAAATTAGATGGCAGTGGTTTTCCTGTTTATTTGATGAGCCTGACATCAAACACCCTGTCACAGGGAGAGTTGTACGATATCGCTCACGTCAACGTAGACCCTATTTTATCGGAAGTGATGGGTGTCGGGCGTGTTGAAGTAGTGGGAGCGTCCAACCCGGCAGTAAGGGTCGAGATCAATCCGGGCCCGCTCTACCGTTGGGGGATAGGCTTAGAAGATATTCGGTCTGCTTTGGCATCGGCCAATGCTTTTACGCCGAAAGGCTTTATTGACAGTCGGGGTCAACGCATGACGTTGGCGACAAACGATCAAGCTTTGAAAGCCGATGACTATAAAAACCTGATAATTGCGTATCGGGACAATTTTTTCCCTGTACGGCTGAGTGACGTCGCTACTGTTCGAGATGATGTTCAGGATGTGTACCAAACGGCGTATTTAAATGGCCAAAAGGCCGTTACGCTTGTTGTGAACGCACAGCCTCACGCTAATACTGTAGCGATTGTAAATGGCATCAACGCCCGTATGGCAAATTTGCGGGCATCCTTGCCTGTGCAGGTCCAGTTGCGTGTCGGTTTGGACACATCGCGGTCCATCCGTGCCGCATTGTTGGATGCCAAAGAAACACTGTTCATTTCAGTTCTGTTGGTCGTGCTTGTTATTCTGCTGTTTTTTCGGCGTGTTAAGGCAACCATTATCCCCGCAGTGACTGTCCCGCTTGCCCTTTCGGGTACGTTGGCAGTGATGGCCATGTTTCACTTTTCGCTCGACGTATTGTCCCTCATGGCGTTGACGATTGCCGTCGGGTTTGTGGTGGATGACGCGATTGTCGTGTTGGAAAACATTGCCCGGCACATGGAGTTGGGGGTAAACCGCTACGAGGCGAGCATACGCGGTGCGTCAGAAATTGGTTTTACCGTTCTGTCGATCAGTGCGTCGTTAATTGCGGTCTTTATTCCTCTTTTATTTTTGCCCGGTACTGCTGGCTCAATCATGTTTGAGTTCTGCATGACCATGATTGCAGCAATTGTCATATCCATGTGGCTGTCTTTGACATTAACGCCCATGATGTGCGCCCGCATGCTGGAAGTCGAACATGGTGATGCAGACGCAGGTAAAAACCGTTTTGTCCAGCGAATAGCCGCAGCAACGGCTTGGGTTCTGGATGGCATGGCGGCGCTTTATGCCCGCTCCATGCGCTGGTGTTTGCGGCACCCGATTTTGGTGGGCATGACGCTACCTTTAAGCTTTGTTCTTCTTATTTTTGTTATTTCAGTTTTGCCTAAAGATTTTGTCCCTCAGCAAGATATTTCGCTTGTGGGAGGGACAATTCAAGGCGACCCGACCATGTCTTTTCAAGAACTTGATCGGCGCGTGAGAAACGTCTCTGATATCCTTAACAAAGACCCTGACGTTGTGTCGGTTACGGCATTTACGAGCAGTAAAAATGCCGCAGATTTTTACATCCACCTCAAAGATAAGAGCCAGAGAGTTCCGGTCGAAACAGTGCTCGAACGGATTAGAAAATCTGTTCCAGTGGACCCTGGAGCAGAGGTCATGTTCTGGAATCAAGGGGGTGGCAATCAGGGTGGTAATAGTCAGAGCAATACGGGCAATTACCGCTACGTCTTGCGCGGTGAAAACGTTGCCGATTTATCGGATTATATTCCGAAGCTTATGTCCTATCTGCGCGACTCTGGGCATTTTACAAATCTGTCGTCACCGACGGAGCACCAGTCTATTTCAACCGTCGTTTCTGTACGGCGTGAGACGGAAGCACGTTATGGTGTCACTCCTCAGCTGATACAGCAGGCACTGTATGACTCATACGGCCAGAGTATTGTCTCGACCATTCATTTGCCCATGACAACGCACCGTGTCGTTATGGTGTTGGCTCCCCAGTATAAAGAAGATCCGCATCAATTGCGTACCCTTTGGGTTTCAACTTCGGCAGGGACAGCAGCGGGCGGCATTGCGTCGAACCTCATTCGTGTGCGCGAAACGGGTGGGACAGAAAGCGCTTTTAATTCACGGGCTGCAGCCTCTATTCAAAATGCTTTAGCTAACCGCTTATCCGGTACGAGTTCTGCGGGTTCAGCCGTTTCATCATCGACAGAAACAATGGTGCCGTTGGAAAACGTTGCGCAGATTTTACAGCGCGAGGCACCGTTAGCCATTGTCCATCGGGCGGGCTATTTTTCTGAATCCTTTTCGTTCGACCTCAAGCCCGGATTTGCGTATTCGGCAGCCACAAAGTTTATTGAGCAGGCTCTCAAAGAAACTCACGCTCCTAGAGGCGTCATGGGCGAGTTTACGGGGACTGCAGGCGACACATCTAAAATGCTCGTAAATGGTTTGCTAGCCATCTTGGCAGCCATAGCGGTGATGTACGTCGTCTTGGGTATTTTGTATGAGAGTCTAATTCACCCGATAACAATTTTATCAACACTGCCTTCCGCAGGTATTGGCGCGGTGCTTGCCCTTCTTGTTTCTGGTAACTCGTTTAATCTTGTTGCCATGATTGGAATTATACTTCTAACGGGTATTGTAAAAAAGAACGCTATTTTGGTTATAGATTTTGCAATAGAAGCCGAACGCAAACATGGCCTAAGCCCGAAAGACGCTATTTACCAAGCGTCTATCACACGTTTCCGCCCTATTATTATGACATCTTTGGCAGCTGCCTTAGGGGCTGTACCGTTGATCACGGGAAATGGTTATGGCGCTGAGATGAGAGCACCTTTGGGTGTTTCTGTATTGGGTGGAATGATCGTTAGTCAGTTGCTTACATTGTACACGACACCAATCGTTTATTTGTGGATGGATCGTATTGGTCGCCTAGGAAGTCGCATCTTGAAATATTTTATTGGGAATAAGAAAACACGAACAACACCGATACAACTAGAGAGTTAAAATAGCTTTGATTGTTTCAGTACGTTTTTTCGATTGTCTGTAATTGAGGTCTAGTTATACTTTAGAGGGTAAAGGAACTATTTTTACCGTTTTTAGATAGGGGCTATAAGGGCTGATGACGGATAAAGACCTCGCCACATCCTCACAGGAAACGCCAAAAGCGGTCACGCAAGATGACGGCCCCTATATAGCTCCCCCTTTAGTGCCGGTCGTGCATGCAGACCGTAACGTTCGGTTTGATTTTAACGACGGCGCACGTGTGATGGTGCCAGAGGTCGACCCCAAAGAGGGTCAGTGGCATGTCTGCCTCTCGGATTATGAAACGGGAAACGCGCTGTTCAACGCGCCCCTTCAGGCGGGTATGGTTTCCTCGACCAAGAAATATTTTGTCCCATTTAAGGTTGAGGTCGTTTTCATCCACCCCGATGGAACACGGACACAAGTCGTCTCTCATTCGATGGATGTGAGGGGGCAAGCTGTATTGGTGCAGCTTCCCGTCGGGACATTAGGGGATACGTTGGCTTGGCTGCCTGCGGTAACGCGTTTTGCACGTGAAACAGGCGCCAGAGTGACATGCAGCGTATCGGACATCATTCTACCACTTGTGCAGGATGCCAATAAGGATATCACGCTTGTTGGGCATAATGTCGCGAAGTCCAAGCCGGATTTCTCCAGTCCGTTTTATGCGACCTATCGTATAGGCCTCTTTTTTACGGACAAGGACTGCGTCTTCCAACCAACGGATTTCAGGCATGTTGGCTTGCACAGAACTGCGGCGTATATTTTGGGAATTGATCCTTGGGACGACACTCCGCCAGTTCTAACAATTCCTGATGGCGATACAGCACCTATTGAGGGGCCTTATGTCGTAATTGCCACTCAGGCGAGCACTCAATGCAAATATTGGAACAACCCGGCAGGTTGGCATGAGGTTATTAGCTTTTTGAAGAAGGCTGGCTACAGGGTTATATGCATCGATAAAGATGCCTTTCATGGTACGAGTTACGTCTACAATCATATCCCGCATGGTTGCGAGGACGAGACAGGGCCGCGGCCATTATCCGAACGTGCACGCTGGCTCAAACACGCAAGTTTCTTTATAGGGTTGTCCAGTGGTTTGGCGTGGTTAGCTCATGCTGCGGGCACTCCTGTCGTTATGATTTCAGGTTTTACCCATCCAGATAATGAGTTTTCCACGCCGTATCGCGTCATCAATTGGCACACGTGCAACTCGTGTTGGAATGATCCCCAACACCAGTTTGACCACGAAGACTTTTTTTGGTGCCCTCGCCATAAGGGGGGGGAGCGCCAATTTGAGTGCACACGTCTGATTACAGGGGTGCAGGTTATTCGTACGATACGCCGCTTGATGAGAGACCGCTCCTTGCCGGGGGCGGAAGATCAACAAACGAATGCTGCGTGACCAAGAATGTCTATGTCTGAAACATCATCCCTCCCTGAAATGCCCATTTGCGTTGCGGCTTTGTATAAGTTCGTACCGATTCAAGATTGCCCGTCCGTCCAAGCACTTTTGAAGCAAGACGGAGATGCGTTGGGTATTCGGGGTATATTGCTTGTCGCGCCAGAGGGATTGAACGGCACGATCGCAGGCACGGATGAAGCCATTACTAATATCTTGACGCGCATTCGCTCTTTACCGGGATGTGCCGATATTGAGGTAAAATTCTCACGCGCACCGGAGCTGCCTTTCCGCCGTTTCAAAGTACGCTTAAAACGCGAAATCGTAACAATGGGCTGTCCGGACATTGATCCGAGGCATAGCGTCGGTCATTACGTAAAGCCGGAGGATTGGAATGATCTAATTTCCGACCCGGATACGATTTTGATCGATACGCGTAATGATTATGAAGTCGCTATAGGCACTTTTAAAGGCGCGGAAGACCCTAAAACGACCAGTTTTCGAGAGTTCCCGGAGTGGTTCCGCCAGCGTCGCGCAGCCTTGGAGGCGGAGGGACGCACACCCAAAATTGCGATGTTCTGCACGGGGGGATCCGGTGTGAGAAATCGACAGCTTTTGCCCGCTCGGAAGGGGTAGATGATGTTTACCATCTACAGGGCGGAATATTGAAATATCTCGAGACTGTACCGCAGGAAAAAAGTCTGTGGGAAGGTGCGTGCTTTGTTTTTGACCAACGCGTCGCAGTGGAGCATGGGTTGGAAATCTCGGAATATGATTTATGCCATGCGTGCCGACGTCCGATTTCAGAGGCTGATAAGGCATCGTCTTTATACGTCCAAGGGGTTGCCTGCCCTCATTGTCATAACGAGCGTTCAGAGCAGCAACGCCACCGCTACTCGGAGCGGGAAAAGCAAGAGCGCTTAGCCCAAGAACGTAAAACCGGGCATTTAGGCGTCTCTCAGAAATAATTTTAAAACTCTGAGTGGACACGCCCGCCAAAAATTGAAACAGGTCCGCGGTCCATATTGTACGCTGGGTTTCCAACCCATTGGTAATCCAGCGTGATATGGCCGATATTGGAAACGGCGAGGTCATAATAGGCTTCAACGATATGCTCATTGCCGGCATGGGGCAGTATGCCATCGCCGACGAGCAGGCCGGTCCCACCTGCATTTAGGTATTTTTTACGAAGACCAGAGGCCGCGTTCATGACGTAGGCTAAGCCAATTCGGTCATTTTGCCGGTGCCATGCTGCGCCGTCCAAAGACGCTCCGCCCGCTAGCGTGCGGTCGATGTCCGTAAATTCATAAGATTCGTAGTGACCGTCAGCCCAACCGGCACGCAGAAATATGGCGATATTGGCTGACAGGGATTGCTCAAGTGTCATGCTAACCCCAGGGCGGTTTCCCATTTTTCGGACGTCTGCGGTACTGGCCGGGGTGTTTGTTAAAGCGCTTAACAGCAACGCATCTTTAAAGCGGCCCATATGTGCATGGCTGTTGAATGCCGTAAGGAGTATTTTTCCAGGCAGTGAGCCGATTGAGTGCCGTTCTTCCAGTTCTTCATCAATCTGAAAGTTTTTAAAGCTTGTGTCGGTATCCGGGCTGTTCGGTATCACAGACATAAGGAACAGGCCGGAGCGCAGTGTCCAACGGCCTTGGAACCATTCTGTGGCAATACCTGTCGTATAGCCCCAAGAATCCGCAGCGTAATCAAAGGTGCCAGTGTCGATAAGAGACCAATTCAGGAAGTCTGACCGCGGATCATGAGCATATGTATTATTATCGTACAGGTCAGGAATTGAAAATTTGCCAGCAGTTATAACCAGTCTGTTGGAAGATTGGTGGATCGAAAACTGATTGAGATCGGAGGGAATTTTTTCTGTCGTTCCAGAAAAATTAAACGTTTGCCGAAAAAAAGCGCGCTGTACCCTGAAATAGGGAGTGCCCCTCCCCAATTTGTAGGCTTCGCCGCTCGAAAAGCCTGCTATTCCCAGTGTGTTACCAAGCCCGAACCCTTGGTCTACTTCACCATTCACCCAGATTTCCCCTCCTTTCCAGGGGTGTAGGCCCGTGAAGAGCGTGAGGTCCCAGGTTTCTGCCCCGCGCGCTGCGGGCTTTAGGCTTTGTGGTCCGGAGTAGGGCGCATTAAATGTGTTATGGCCCTGCCACACCAGTGTTGATTGGGCATGCAGGGCAAAAACATCGGTGGTTTCGAGCGTATCGGGCACCGCATCAGTTGTTTGTGTGAGGGGTGATGAGGCTGGAATGGCCTTTACTTTTTGTCCGAACGCTAGGGCCGCAAATAGACCCAAGCAAAGCACGGGCCTGGGGCAGACCCTGCGCTGCTTAAGCCGCTTTTTCATCGGCGGAGTAGAATGTAATTCAACGTCATATCAAATTCGAAGTGGTCACCCTTCATATTAGGTGGCGGCGGAGGCAGATGTGCGCCCTGGAAAGTACTGGTTAGCCCGGCGTCTAATGAATAAGAGCCAGAAGATCCGATAAGGCGTACGGTTTTAACCCGGCCATATCGGTCAAGTACGACATGTACAGAAGAGGCACCATCTTCCCCATTACGGGCGGCGTCTTCCGGATAATAGATATGGGCTTTGATCCAGCGGTCAATTTCGCCGGCATAATCTTCGCTGATGCCACGGATAGATGTGCTGGTTTTAAATGGTGCGTTGATCTGACCATTCATGCTGAGCGGCCCGATCGACATATCGATGGGACCGCCCGAACCTGCGGGACGCCCACGATGATGAGGGCGAGGGGATGGCTGTTCGCTAAAGCTCAAATCCATTGGATGCGCAAATGGGTTGTTCGCTGCACTGCTGGACGCTTTGCGGTGGTGTTGGTGCCCACGCTGGGAACGAGCTTGGGCGCTTGGCGCGTGGCCAGGTGTCACTGGAGCAGTTGTTGGAGGGGTCTGGGTCAGCTCTGCGGAGTGATCCTGTTCCAACTGCGGGGCTGAAGGTTGATCTGGTGTAGGAACAACGGTTGAAGGTGCCGTCTCAGCGTTGTCCGAATTTGTCTCTGATGGAGGTTCAGGCGAGGGCGCTTGTGCGCTCGGCGGTGGTTCTCCACCACCTTGGTCTTGGGAGCGCGGTCCTTGCATGCTGTGTTTGGCTGGCGGTTGGTCAAAAACCATTTCAACCTGAGGCTCTGCGCCACTTGCGCCACCTGAAAGCTGTTGGTGGGGCCATAAAAGCAGCGTGAGAAGAGCAGCGTGCAAGGCCGCAGAAAAGCAAAATGGTCCAAGCAGTCCTGCTTCAACAAAAACCTGCCGACGTTCCATCGGTGTAAGGACAGAGCGTACGGCTATGCTTGGCTCAGCGTAGTCACGCAGCCGTGTCCTCGACCCTGCCGGAGGGAAATTCCGGTATGGTGCAGCCTTAGCAGTGCTTGGTGTACCGAAGAACTGTGGTTCTTTGCGATCGTCGCGCTGGGAGGCGTGCAAAATAGGGCGGCTCATACGGGTTGGCGGCGTGTCGGTTGCGTCCGGCCAGTTGCGATGTTTCTCCGGTGGCGGGAAAGCAGCGCAGGTGCTGGTGCGGTCGGGTTTTCGGTGCGGCCTTTTGACAGCCAGGCGGGAGGTTCAGGTCGGATCACGCAACACCATAGACAGGTCTGTGCGGATTGAGGAAGCCCGAAACCCGCGGAGATGAACGTTTGGAGATGTTTATTCGTTCAGGAGAAAAGGCGTCATGACCGACAAAAAAGCCTTTGGTTGGTCAACATGAAGCCAGTGTCCTGCATCGGGCAGAGTTTGAATGAGAGCTTGTGGAAACAGGGCTTTGATAAGAGGGTAGTGCTGTTCCTGTACATAAGGGGAGTTCTCACCGCGGAGGAAGAGAGCAGGCCCAAGGTAAGGCTGGGTCGATGGCGCTTCCCATCCTTCGATATGGGCAATTTCTGCAGCCAATGCATCGAAGCCTATAGCCCAGCCCGGTTTCTCCCCAAGTTTGAGATTTTGGCACATCAGCTCTGAAACAGCGCGGCTACCGGTAATCGGGTCAAGCAGGGTAAGTGCCTCTTTGCGTTCCAGATGATCGGGAAACGTAAAGGATTTAAAACGCTCAATCATTGCGCTTTGGCCGTGGCGCGTTGGTGCGGGTGCCATGTCAGCTACAAATAGTCTCTGGACACGCTCAGGCGAGGTCAGGGCAAGTTGCATAGCCACTTTTCCCCCCATGGAGTGTCCAACGATTGAGAATTTTTGAATGTTCAGAGCATCCAGCGTTTCGAGCACATCTTGTGCCATTGCTGCGTAAGATACGGGGCCGTGTGGGCTATCACCGTGATTGCGCAAATCCGGTGCAAGTGTACGGAAAGTTCCAGCAGTCGCACGCTGTAGGAAACCCAAGTTGCGTGCCCGTCCGAAAAGACCGTGCAGAAAAACGACTACGGGGCGATGTTCGGGGGTGTATCGCCGTCGGTCCGTTCGATGACCTGCAACTTCATAAAGAACCTTCTGTAGAGACATGTTGATTGATGCTCTGTGAGCGGCCAAACAGTAGGAACACTCCTGCCGATGAGGGGCGCTCTTGTCTAGCACACTAGAATGAACTGGTTGTGAGAGGGATAGGTGTTTGTGGTTTTGAGGATTAAAGATGCGTAAGCCAAGCCTATTCCTCGCCCCGATGTGGCTCCGCGCTTGGGTAAGGGCGGATGAAATTTGGCTCACGGTCCTCTCGGGCGTCTTAGGGGCAGTTGCAGCATTATGGGCGGTTGGCATCTCAACCGCGACATTAACGGTTCACCGTTGGCTTTATGGTGCGGCCTACACCCCTGATGGGCATTTGTCAGGGTTGGAGCACCTTTCCCCCTTACGTACTGTCTTGGCGCTGACTCTGGGGGATTAGCTGTTGGTGTGTTTGGCGTTATTGCGGCGGCTATTGTACCGCGCCAACCGGTTGACCCAATTGAAGCAAATGCGCTGCACGGCGGCAGAATGTCCGTTCGGGACAGTCTCGTTGTTGTGGTGCAAACAATCCTATCCAACGGTTCGGGTGCATCAATTGGGCTTGAGGCAGGCTTTACGCAAATAGGCTCAGCGTGTGCGTCGTGGGCTGGGCGGGCATTTCGCGTCCGGCGTGATGATTTACGTGTCTTGGTCGGCGCCGGTGCTGGGGCGGCTATTGGCGCAGCGTTTAACGCCCCGGTAACGGGCGCGTTTTATGCGTTCGAATTGGTGATTGGTTCTTATACTTTGGCGAGTTTGCCGCCTGTCGCGGCTGCGGCTTTGGCTGGTGTAGGGGTGGCACATGTTTTGCACCACAATCCTATGGCTTTGCCGCCTTTAAGTATCGGCACTCTTGATTGGAATGCTGGCATTGGCGTCGTATTAATAAGTATATTATCGGCTTTGACAGCTATCGCCGTTATGTTCGGCGTCACGCAGGTTGAAGCCCTGTTCCGGCGTATGCCCGGCCCGGCATGGTTGCGCCCGGTGGTTGGCGGGCTGGGGGTGAGTGGCTTGGCTCTGGTTCACCCTTCGGTTTTATCGTCCGGTCATGAGGCAATGCGGCGCGTTTTATCGGGGGACTTTTCTCCCCGGATTGCGGCAGGATTGCTGTTATTAAAAGCTCTAGCATCGGCTTTGAGTATCGGTGCTGGTTTCCGCGGAGGGCTGTTTTTCGCGTCCCTGTATTTGGGAACATTAGCTGGGACCGTTTACACGGTTTTTCTGACCCCGCTGGGCATAGCGCCCGGTAATATGGTGCTGGCGGCATTGGTCGGGATGAGTGCCATGGCGGTGGCTGTGATTGGCAGCCCAATGACCATGGTGTGTCTGGCGCTTGAAATGACGGGTAGCGCGGTTTTTAGCGGCGCAACATTTATTGCAGCAATTTTGTCGTTGCTTACCGTACGACGCCTCTTTGGTTATAGCTTTGCGACGTGGCGTTTCCATCTACGGGGGGAATCCATTCGTTCGGCTGTGGATATTGGCTGGATACGCTCGTTAGATGTCCGTCGTATGATGCGTCCTGCTCCACGCATATTGCCGATGCGAACTTTGGTGGCGCGTGCCCAGAAAATCTTACCTCCGGGCTCAGGGCAGCGCGTCGTGTTAACGGATGAAGATGGCCGTTATGCCGGTATGCTCGGCGTAGCTGATTTGCATTTGGCCAGGGGCAACCCCAATCAGCTTGTCGGGGAGTTAGCGCATCATCAGGAGTATATGCTGACTCCCCTTATGAATGTACGCGACGCGATCGAACACTTCACAGAAGCTGAAGCCGATGCGTTGGTTGTCGTGGATGATGTTCTTTCTCGCAAGATTGTCGGATTATTGACCGAACAGCATGCTCTGCGCCGCTACGCAGAGGAGTTGGAGCGTAGCCGCCGCTCCCTAGCAGGAGAGGAATCTTTCCCGACCTAGGGTCTTGGCAGTGCTTGAGCAACACTTCACACTACAGAACTGTTTTTATTGAAAAGGAAAAAACATGGCTGATGTAAATTACGAAGAGCGTCTTGCTGCTTTAGGCATTACTTTGCCAGAGGCAGCGGCTCCTGTAGCAAATTATCTGGCAACATCACGGACGGGGAATACGCTGATTGTTTCAGGTCAACTCCCGTTGGTTGATGGTAAATTGCTGGCCCTCGGTAAGCTCGGGCAAGACGTGGATGCGGAAACGGGTGTTGCTTGCGCAAAAGCATGCTTGACCAATGTCATTGCACAGGCAAAGGCGGCGTTAGGGGGAGACTTATCCCGTGTACGCAAAGTCGTGCGTTTGGGAGGCTTTATTGCATGTACATCTGACTTCACAGCACATGCTGGTGTTATGAACGGTGCGTCTGACTTGGCTGTTGAAGTGTTTGGAGATGCCGGGCGTCATGCACGCTCGACCATTGGCGTACCAAGTTTGCCGCTCAATGCGCCCGTTGAAGTCGAAGCATGGTTTGAAGTCGACTGATTGAGTGTTGAGAGGAATGTCGAACTAAGCATATTCCTCTCAATTTTAACGATTTAGCAAGATTGTAGAACCTATGTTTGCCCAGCATGAAGCATGCTGGAGTCGGCAGGTTTGGAAAATACAACCTACATAGCTTTGTCAAAAATGGACGCGCAGCAGCGTGCGATGTCCGTCATAGCGACAAACATGGCAAACGCATCGACCGTTGGCTTTAAACGGGAAGATGTTTTGTTCAGCGATTATTTATCCCAGCAACGCGCAACTCACCAACCTGCTGGAGCAGAGAGTGAAGCCTATACGCAGGATCGCGCTACGTATCGTGATGTGCAGCAGGGTGATTTGCAGCAAACGGGTAATGCGCTGGATTTAGCTTTAGGCGGACAAGGGTATTTTCAGGTTCAAACCGCTAACGGTGTGCGTTTGACGCGTGCTGGGAAGTTTGAACAACAAGCAGATGGCAGCATCGTTGACGAAAGCGGAAACGCTTTATTGGACAGGGCCGGACGTGCCATCAAAATACCGGCTGGTGACCAGAATATAAGCATCTCCAGTGATGGAGTTCTGTCGACCGAAAGCGGGGATCAGGCGCAAATAGCTGTTGTCTCTGTCGCAGATGAAAATGCCTTGAAAGCAGAAGGCGGACATCTTTTCGCGACGAGCCAACCGACGCAACCTGTAGCTCAACCTCATATGGCACAGGGTATGCTCGAAGGTAGCAACGTTCAAATGATGAGCGAAGTGACCAAGATGCTCGATATCCAACGAAATTTTCAATTCATGGCGCAATTCATCAATGCGGAAGCGACCCGCCAACAAAATGCCATCGATAAAATTGTTCAGGTCTCGGCCTGATTATTACCCTTAAGGATTAAAATCTCATGCGGTCACTCGATATTGCTGGAACTGGCATGCAGGCTCAGCAAACCAATGTTGAGACAATTTCCAACAATATCGCGAATATGAGTACAACGGGCTATAAGCGTGCCCGGGCTGAATTTCAGGACCTGATGTATCAAGATTTACGCCGCGTCGGGACAACATCCTCAGATTCGGGCACGACTGTTCCTTCTGGCGCTCAGATTGGCTTGGGTGTGAAAACAGCTGCTATTTACCGGATCAATGATCAGGGCAGTTTGGAACAAACAAGCAATTCGTTGGATCTGGCCGTTCAAGGCCGGGGTTATTTTCAAGTTCAGCTTCCATCAGGGCAGATGGCTTATACCCGTGATGGAACATTCTCGATGGATGCAAATGGCTCGTTGGTGACAGCCGACGGTTATGCCGTTAATCCAGGTATTACAATTCCATCAAACGCCCAAAATGTTAGCATCGATCAGTCGGGACAGGTGAGCGTCACGGTAGCGGGCCAAAACACCGCGACGGTAATTGGACAATTGCAGCTTGCGACCTTTGCCAATGAAAATGGACTCGCAGCGATGGGGCAAAACTTGCTTACGCAAACGGCAGCATCGGGGGACGCGCAAATCGGTACTCCCAACACAACGGGTTATGGGGGGGTGATGCAGGGTTACGTTGAAAAATCCAACGTCAATGTTGTTTCGGAAATTACAGACCTCATTACGGCTCAGCGCGCATATGAGATGAATAGTAAAGTTATAACATCATCGGATGAAATGATGCAGACGTTGACGAATCTGGGTGGACGATAAGCGTGCGCCTCAGGGCTTGCATTGTTTGCCTTATGGGCATTTTGGGGATGTCTCACTCTCTTGCGGCAACTTTACGCCCTTCGGTGGAGCTGGACCATGCACGGGTGCGTTTGTCAGATTTGTTTGCAGGTCTGGCACCGGGGCAGGATGTTGAGATCGGAGATGCTCCAGCTTTTGGGGACCATTATACAGTAGGGGGTGAGCAATTAACGGCTATAGCGGCACAATTTGCTGTGGATTGGCCGGGTGCTTCCCCTCTTGTTTCGGTTACATTGACCCGTAAAGCACGGTGGATCACGGAAGATGACGTTCTGCCCTTGGTCAAGCAAGCGCTGATCCTACCTGATCAAGCAGAAGTCGACCTGACTTTAGAGAACTTTAAAGCCGTGGCAGTGCCATCCCAAGATCAGGGGGGCGTGGTGTTGGTAAGGGTCGAGCATCCAGGCGGCGGAGGACATTTTACGGCGCGTTTTCGCGTACCGAACCATGAAGGTGGTCTGGGAACATTTTTTACCGTGACGGGAAATGTACAAGCCAATATTCCGACAATTATTCTGAAAAAAACGGTCAAGCCTGGGCAGGTTATCATGCCTGAGGATGTTACGACGGGGTTATCCCCTGTAGGTTCCGTGCCTGAGGATGCGCTTTCTTCGGGGCAAGAAGCAATCGGTTTGGTCACACGTTACGCTGCAAAAGCGGGCACGGTTTTAGGGGCTTCGCAGCTGGTACGGCCGCAATTAGTGCATCGTGGTTCGCCGGTTGTGGTGACCTACCACGGCCCGAATGTAAGCCTCACTGTATCTGGAACGGTATTAGAGGCAGGAGGGAGGGGCGACACGGTCCACGTCTACAACATGAGCAGCAAAATGATTCTCACAGGCAAGGTCGTCGGGCAGAGCAGTGTTGATGTGCTGGACGGAGTGGCACCGCTTGTTGTTGGGACGCGTATTCGTGAGACTTTGAATAATTTGCCGACATTGTGAGTTTTTATTGACTATATGTTGAAAAATATGCCCCACTCG
Organism: Neokomagataea tanensis; assembly: GCF_006542335.1. Taxonomy (GTDB): domain Bacteria; phylum Pseudomonadota; class Alphaproteobacteria; order Acetobacterales; family Acetobacteraceae; genus Gluconobacter; species Gluconobacter tanensis. The sequence goes on from NZ_CP032485.1 coordinate 1,180,664, forward strand.
CTGTTACATTAGGAGAGGAAAAGCATATGCATTATGATTTATATAATGAAGATATATTCCAAAGTGGTGGATTATTTCTTTTCATTTCTATCGTGATGATGGTGATTTTGGGAGGTATTTATTTTTTACCGTCCATTATCGCAATTATTAAAAAATCTGAGTATGTAGGTCTTATTTGTGTTATTAATTTATTCCTCGGTATTACATTTATTGGCTGGCTAACGGCTTTATACATGGCTTTAACAATGCCAAGTCGAGCGCTGCGTATCCCGCCGCCGCCGCCAGCACAGGGTGGCTATGGTTATTACGGCAGTGACCCTTCAAATGTCCCACCTGCAGGGTGGAGATAATACCGATTAAGGCACCATAATTTAATACATTGCAGGCAACGGGCAGAAGATGTTTCTGCCCGATATGTGTACTGTTGGTGGAAGAGATTTTTCTTCTGTTACCCTTTCTTTTTTGCGCGTTTTGGCGGTTTGTTGTGCGGGCTATTTTTCAAGAGTGGCGCAAGAAAACGCCCGGTGTGGCTCTCAGCACAAGTCGAGATTTCTTCCGGTGTGCCTTGCGCGACGATTTGTCCGCCACCATCACCGCCTTCAGGCCCGATATCAATAAGCCAATCAGCTGTTTTGATTACTTCTAGGTTGTGCTCAATGACAAGAACGGTGTTTCCCTGCTCGACGAGAGCATGAAGCACGTCCAGCAATTTGCGTACGTCTTCAGTGTGAAGGCCGGTTGTTGGTTCATCTAAGATGTAAAGCGTGCGGCCCGTAGCCCGTTTGGCCAGTTCTTTTGAGAGTTTAACGCGCTGTGCTTCGCCTCCGGAAAGCGTCGTCGCCTGTTGCCCAAGTGCGACGTAACCCAGCCCGACTTGTTGTAAAATGGCAAGACGATCTCGGATGCGGGGTACAGCTTGGAAAAAGGGCAGCGCGTCGTCCACAGTCATGGCGAGAACATCTGCGATGGATTTCCCGCGGAATTTAACGTCTAAAGTCTCTCGGTTATAGCGTGCCCCTTTGCAGGTGTCACAGGTGACGAACACATCCGGCAAGAAATGCATTTCAATCTTTAAAACACCGTCGCCTTGGCAGGCTTCGCATCGTCCGCCTTTGACGTTGAAGGAAAAGCGGCCCGGTTTATAGCCGCGTGCTTTTGCTTCGGGTAACTCCGCAAACCAATCGCGGATGGGAGTAAAGAGGTCGGTATAAGTGGCGGGGTTGGACCGTGGCGTACGACCGATAGGGGATTGATCGATTTCGATAATTTTATCTAGGTGCTCTGTGCCTGTCAGGCGATCATAGGGCAGAGGCGAGACGCTGGATTTCATCAACGTCCGGGATAGAGCCTTGTAAAGTGTATCAATAACGAGGGTAGATTTCCCACCGCCCGAGACACCAGTCACAGCAATGAAAGTGCCGAGAGGTATATCAACCGTAAGGTCTTTTAGGTTGTTGCCCTTCGCGCCATGCAAGGTAAGGGTTTCGCGCGCTGTGCGTCGTGTAGCGGGTATGGGAATTGCTTTACGGCCTGAGAGGTAGGCACCGGTAATGCTGTCTGGATGTTGAGCGACTTCTGTTGGGGTGCCGTATGCAATGACATTGCCGCCGCGTGTACCCGCGCCGGGTCCCATATCGATAAGGTAGTCTGCTGCGCGGATCGCGTCCTCGTCATGCTCAACGACGATGACGGTGTTGCCGAGGCGCTTGAGGCGCTCCAAAGTGCCAAGGAGGCGTTCGTTGTCACGCTGGTGCAGCCCGATAGAGGGCTCGTCCAAAACGTAAAGGACACCGGTAAGGCCGGAACCAATTTGAGAGGCAAGACGAATACGTTGACTTTCGCCACCAGATAACGTCGCGGAACCGCGCGATAGAGTTAGGTAATCAAGCCCGACATCGTCCAAGAAATGTAGCCGGTCTGTGATTTCTCGTAAAATACGGCGCGCGATTTCAGCTTTTTGAGGGGTCAGTGTCCCTTCGACCTGAGAGAACCAGTGCAGAGCTTGCCGAATAGGCATATCTGATGCTTGGGCGATGTTGAGGTCGCTGATTTTGACGCAAAGTGCTTCAGGCTTCAGCCGTGCGCCTTGGCAGGTACGGCAAGGTTTCTCGGACTGGTAGCGTGTCAGTTCATCGCGGACATGGACGCTATCTGTCTGTGCCATACGGCGTTGAAGGGTTTTTAAAACGCCTTCAAAGGGCTTGGTAACAGTATGGACCGAACTTCCATCACGATAAGGGATGGCGACGGGCTCTTTCGTACCAAAGAGAATAAGGTCTTGTGTCTCGGCTTTTAAATCCCGCCATGCTGTGTGCATGTCGTCGCCCGTATGTCGGGCAAGCGCTGCCAGTGTTTGTGCGTACCATTCAGCTCCATTGCCCTGCCATGGTGCGACGGCACCATTATCAAGGCTGCGGCTGTCGTCAGGGATAATGAGCTGGGCATCGAAGTGTGTTTCGGTGCCAATACCATCGCAGGATGGGCAGGCCCCCATAGGGGCATTAAACGAGAAAAGGCGCGGCTCGATTTCAGCGATGGTGAAGCCGGAGACAGGGCAGGCAAACCGGGCTGAGAAAATGGTGCGTTCTGCATCGCCTTTTTCGCCCGCACGTTTAACGTCCTGCGTGAAGGCGACGCCGTCCCCGAGTTCAAGGGCCGTCTCAAAGCTATCAGCGAGGCGTGTTTCAAGCCCTTCTTTAACGACTACTCGGTCAATTACAGCTTCAATTGTGTGACGTGTTTTGCGGTTCAGCTCTGGCGCGTCTGCGATGTCATACAGCGAGCCATCGATTATGACCCGGGCAAAGCCTTTGCGTGATAATTCTGCGAGTTCACGCTTGCCGTCGCCTTTACGGTCTTTCATCACAGGGGCTAGCAGCATAAGGCGCGTGCCGTCCGGCATGGCCATGACGCGATCAACCATTTGGCTTACGGTTTGAGCTTCAATCGGTAGGCCTGTCGCTGGTGAGTAAGGCGTGCCAGAGCGCGCCCAAAGAAGGCGCATGTAATCGTGAATTTCTGTAATGGTACCGACGGTCGAACGCGGGTTTTTTGACGTGGTTTTCTGTTCAATGGAAATTGCAGGCGAAAGCCCTTCTATGGAGTCTACATCCGGCTTGCCCATGAGTTCCAGAAATTGGCGCGCATATGCAGAGAGGCTTTCGACATAGCGGCGTTGCCCCTCGGCATAAATGGTATCAAACGCAAGGGACGATTTTCCTGACCCTGAGAGGCCGGTGATGATGGTCAAAGAATCCCGAGGGATCGTGACGTCAACATTTTTGAGGTTGTGGGCGCGAGCTCCACGGACGCGGATGGCGTTATTCTCAGGGAAAGTCACGTTTGGGCACACCGATTTGAAAATAAGGGCACTAAGTGCGGAAACCGCACGCACGAAAACCGTGATGCATTGCTCCTTATACGTTGTATGTTTAGGATCGTTTTAAAAGAACAATTCGCGAAAATAGAGTGGAACGTCATGGCTGGTAGCGTCAACAAGGTGATTTTGGTGGGGAATTTGGGGCGTGATCCTGAAATTCGCCACACACAATCAGGCTCGAAAATTGTGAACATGACGATTGCGACGTCCGATACATGGAATGATCGTCAGTCTGGGGAGCGCAAAGAGCGGACAGAATGGCACCGCGTGGTCATTTTTAATGAGCATTTGGCAGGCGTTGCAGAGCGCTTCGTAAAGAAGGGCAGTAAGGTCTATGTTGAGGGTGAACTCCGCACCCGGAAGTGGACGGATCAGTCTGGTCAAGAACGGTACACGACAGAAGTAACGATTGACCGTTTCCGTGGTGATTTAACGCTTCTTGATAGCCGTGCAGCAGGTGGTGATTCGGGCGGTGGTTATGGCGGTCAAGGCGGTGGCTACGGTGGTGGAAACAGCTACGGCGGCGGTGCGCCTTCAGGGAACGGGCAAAACAGCGGTTCCCGTGGCGGTTCGTCTCCGTCACATGGTGGTGCTTCTGGTCCGGGCGGCTGGGATTCATCGCGTGACCATGACCTAGATGATGAAATTCCATTCTGAGGTTGCTGTGCAGAAACAGCGCTATGCGCTGTAATGCAGAGTTTTATACCTGTCAGGCCTAATAAATTAAGGCCTGACAGAGTGTATTCGTCACTCGTTTGGGATCGTGATATTGTGGTCCCAGATGGTGACAAAAACATTATCAATTTTCGTCACATCAGCTGGGCCATAGGCTTTTTCGAGCTTTAAAGCTTCCTCTTCAGTATTGCAGAGCACAAACCGCCCGCCATCGGCGTACCATTCAGGTTTTGTGAGTGTATGGGCTGCTTTTAGTCTTTTTTGAGAGAATTCGACAGGTGCGATGCGTATGACGTTAGGCACGCTGTTGGCGGCAGCTATCCAGTACAGACCAAAGCCTTTGGAAAGGTTTTTAGAGGCAAGATAGCGATTGATGGCGTAATTATTATTTGCCTTTGCATAATCTAATGTATCGATTTTCGGGTAACTAAGAAAAATTGATACTATCCCAATAAATGAAATTAATATTTTCGAATAAAAGTTCAAATTTGTAGTTTGTATTGATGTTATTAATATTATTAAATATGGAAATATGAGATAACGAAATGATTTTTCGTCAATTGTAATTTCACTAAAAATAAAAGCGAATATCATTATGCAGAATGAAAGGCCGGATGTAATCTGGAAAATATTCCATTTCTTATAATTTATTGCTGATTTGCAAAAAAATAAAAGAGTAACTGCCGCCAAAACCGCATGGACTATTTGTCTTCCTGTCCCAAGCAGGGAGATAGGTTTTCCCAGAAAATCGGCATCAAAAAAATTCAACGCCCCTGAGAGTAGCACTGAAGCGTTGTAAGCTGCCCGGTCTTTGGATGCGAAGGACGAACTCCATAAGCCAGGGACGTGGAAGGCACCATTATGCGTTAAGGCGTTTTTTACGGCGTGTTCCAAGCCGAGTGCGCACAGCATCGAAAGTGCAAGCGCTGGATGTGTCAGTTTGTTCGAAGTGATGGTTTTTAAAACGCAGGCGGCAATGAGGGGAAGGGTCAGGCAGTATTTTATAAGATCATCACTGGCCATAAAAAGCGCAGTAAAGATGGAGATCAGAGACCAGATAGCGGCATTTTTTAGAGAAAAATCAAATTGTATCAGTTTTGGATATTTGTTGATGATGACCCAAAATAGCAGCATCAAAATATAGCCGCCCACATGGTAGCACGGTGATAAAATAAGAGGGACAGCCCAAAAGCTGGGAACCGCGAGTAGAGCGAGAAACGGCCAACCCCAGAGAATATTTTTTCCTGAAAGAGTGGCTGTCAGCATGATGACGATGGACCACATCAAGGCTGGTACAAGGTAATAAAAAGAGAGATGCCACCCTGCTGCACCGAAAAGTAGCGCGTAAGGTAGGATCTCAGTCAGATAAAACGATTGAGCAGATAGCTCCCATCCGTGGAGTAATATATTTCCATGTAGAATATCTTTGGATATTATAAGTGTGGAAATGCTGTCGGAATTTATTGGATAGTGAATATTTATAAAGAGATATAAAAAAGATAGAGCTGTTAATATAATTAAATAAAATAATTTACGGTTCAAGAAAACAGTTTTCATTTTTTCGTTTTTTGCTCTGTGGTTCCGTGGGTTGCTTACCTTGGATTAGGGTTAGCGCAAGCAAAATGGAAGAGATTAGTTTCCATAGAGAGCAGCGAGGGTGGGTATGGTATTTTACCGAGTGCCAAGGGGTCAAAAGTTCGCTTTTAGGGAGAGTTCTTTGCGGCAAGCGTGATGAGATTTTCCTATGTGTGAGCGGAAGAGTAGCGTCTTGGGCTGTGTTGGAGTATGTTGTCTGCTTGTTTTCTAGCGTGGTGGACTTGTCTTGACCGAGTTGAATGAGCCGACTGATCTTGTGCCTTCCGACCGTCTTCCGGTGACGATCGAGGAGGAAATGCGCTCCTCCTATCTGGCTTATGCGATGTCGGTGATCGTCTCGCGTGCTTTGCCTGATGTTCGCGATGGCTTGAAGCCGGTTCATAGGCGTATTCTATACGCGATGCGTGAGAGCGGGTTTACGGCTGATAAGCCATACCGCAAGTCGGCGCGTGCAGTCGGTGACGTGATGGGTAAGTACCATCCGCACGGTGATAGCTCGATCTATGACGCCATGGTTCGTATGGCACAGTCATGGTCGATGCGTGTCAAACTGATTGATGGTCAGGGGAATTTTGGCTCGGTCGATGGCGATAGCCCTGCGGCCATGCGTTATACCGAAGCGCGTCTGGCCAAGGCTTCATCGTTCCTTTTAGACGATATCGACAGAGGCACGGTCGATTTCCAGCCGAACTACGATGAGAGCGAGCATGAGCCGGGGGTTCTACCCGCCGTGTTCCCGAATCTGTTGGTGAATGGCGCGTCTGGTATTGCCGTTGGTATGGCGACGAATATTCCGACCCATAACCCGGCGGAAGTTATCGATGCTACGTTAGCCATGATCGCTAATCCGACCATTGAGTTGGATGAGCTGATGCAGGTCATCCCTGGCCCGGATTTCCCGACAGGCGGGATCATCATGGGCCGCAGTGGTATCCGCAAGGCGTTTGAAACAGGCCGCGGTTCTGTCCCTGTACGTGCACGCGCTGAAATCGAAGAAATTCGTAAAGACCGTCAGGCCATTATTATCACCGAAATTCCGTATCAGGTGAATAAGGCGACGCTTCAGGAAAAGATCGCTGATCTTGTTCGCGCGAAAGAAATTGAGGGCATTTCGGATATTCGAGATGAATCCGATCGCTCCGGCATGCGCGTTGTTATCGAGCTGAAGCGTGATGCAACACCAGATGTGGTGTTGAACCAGCTTTATCGTTTTACGCAACTCCAGACATCTTTCAGCGTGAACATGTTGGCGCTGGATGAGGGCAAGCCGCGTACAATGGGTCTGAAGGATGTCTTGGAAGCGTTTATTCGCTTCCGTGAGGACGTCATTCTCCGTCGCGCACGCTTTGACCTCGACAAAGTGCGTGACCGTGGACATTTGCTCGTCGGTCTTGTGCTGGCTGTAGCGAATATCGACGAAGTTATTGCCTTAATCCGCAGCGCGCCGGATGCAGCAACCGCGCGCGCTTCTCTTATGGCGCGCGAGTGGGATGCGAGCGAGGTTGTTCCTCTGTTGGAATTGATCCATGACGAGGGTAACGTCGTTGTTGACGGCAAGGTGCGCTTAACAGAAGCGCAGGCTCGCGGCATTTTGGAGCTGCGCTTGCAGCGCCTTACAGGGCTTGAGCGTGACAAAATTCAGGGTGAACTGAATGAAGTCGCGGTCAAGATCGAAGATCTTCTAGATATCATCGGCAGCCATATCCGCCGTATGGAGGTAATGCGCGAAGAGCTTCTCGCTGCGCGCGCCGAGATTGCTACACCGCGCATGAGCGAGATTTCTGACGCGCTTGGCGATCAGTCAGACGAAAGCTTGATCGAGCCAGGTCAGATGGTCGTAACCATTACACGTGATGGTTTCATCAAGCGCACACCGTTGGAAATGTTCCGCTCCCAGAATCGCGGTGGCCGTGGCCGCACGGCTGCTGGTCGACGTGGCGATGATGTGATTGTACGCAGTTTTAATGCACACACGCATCAATGGGTCTTGTTCTTCTCTTCAGGTGGTAAAGCTTACCGCATGAAGGTTTGGCATTTGCCGGAAGCTTCACCGACGGCGAAGGGTCGCGCGCTGGTGAACCTACTGCCCGAACTGGGTAGCGATGCAATTACCGCGGTGCTACCGCTGCCGCAGGATGAAGAGTTGTGGGATGACCTGCACCTCGTCTTTGCAACGGCAAGCGGGAATGTGCGCCGTAATCGTCTGAGCGATTTCCGTAACATCCGGGCTTCAGGCTTGATCGCTATGAAGTTGGACGAGGGAGATTCTCTCATCGGTGTTGCGACATGCCGTGAAGGTCAGGATGTTTTCTTGGCGACGCGCAAAGCGCGTTGCATTCGTTTCCAAATTACAGATGACGTGTTGCGTGTTTTCGCAGGTCGCGGCAGCTCAGGCGTGCGCGGTATTAAACTTGCGGAAGGTGACGAGGTCATCTCGCTTTGTGTATTGAACCACGTTGATGCAAGCGTCGAAGAACGTGCGTCTTACCTGCGTATGGCGAATGCGAAGCGTCGTGCAGAAAATGCTGCCTTGGCCGATACAGCTGAAGACGAAGTGACGTCGGGCGATGACGAAGTTGTGGATGTCGTCGGTGATTTGACGCCAGAGCGTTTCGCAGAATTGGAAGCTCAGGAAGAAGTTCTCTTGACCGTGACGGATGGAGGCTTTGGCCGACGTTCATCAGCGTATGACTATCGTGTTTCGGGCCGTGGCGGCTTGGGTATTACGAATATGACCTTCTCTGCGACGCGTCGCGGTAAGGAAGTTGTAGGTACTCTGCCGACTTTGCCTGGCACGGACGTTATGCTCGTGACGGATACGGGGCGTTTGATCCGCCTGCCTGTTTCGCAGGTGCGTGTCATGGCGCGCCAAGCGGCAGGTGTTACACTGTTCCGTCTGAACGATGATGAAACCGTTATCTGTGTTTTCCCTGTTGTGGAAGATGATGGAGAAACAGGTGATGTCGCAACCGTAGAAGGTGCCGAAACTGCGCCAGTAGCGCTCGGTGGCCCCGACAGTCCTGCTGCGGAGGCATCACCGGAAGCTGGAGAGTAAGGGTGACGTTGGACCCGCATATAGCCTTTTATCCGGGGAGCTTTGACCCCGTGACACATGGGCATATGGACATTATTGCGCGTGCGGCCAGCTTGTTTGAGAAGCTGGTCGTTGGCGTTGGTGTCAATGCGGGGAAAAAGCCTCTTTTGTCTGCTTCTGAGCGGATATCGCTTTTACGGAATGAAGTGTCCAAGCTCCCTGTGGCGGAGCGTATTGAAATTGTAGAATTCGATACGCTGCTCGCCGATGCTGTGCACAATATTGGCGCGGGAGTCGTTGTGCGGGGCGTACGCACGGCTGGAGACTTTGATTTTGAGTGTCAGGTTTCAGGGGTCACACGTCGTTTGGCGCCCGGAATTGAGTTTGTGCTTTTGCTTTCCGCAGATGAGCACCGTGTCACATCAAGTCGGATTGTGAAGGAAATAGCCTCTTATAATGGGGATATTTCGTCTTTCGTCAGCGATGATGTTGCGCGTGTGGTCTTGTCGAAAAACCGCGGAAGAGCGACTTAAGGCTCCGTAGGGGTCTCTTTTAGAAAGGATTATACGAATGTCCGAGAATGCAAACGTTCCAGCCGGCGACAAGCTGGTTTTTGAACTTAAGACAGGTAAAGTTGTCATCGCGCTGCGTCCGGACCTCGCGCCTTTGGCCGTTGAGCGCTTGAAGCTTCTGGCAAGCGAAGGGTTCTACGATGGCGTTAAATTCCATCGTGTGATCGAAGGCTTCATGGCGCAGGGTGGAGATCCAACTGGTACAGGCACAGGCGGTAGTGACTACCCTGACCTGAAGGCTGAATTCACTGATCAGGCGAAGTTTGAGCGTGGAACACTTGGCATGGCACGTACCATGGCGCCCCATAGTGCAAACAGCCAGTTCTTCATCATGTTTGAAAATGTACCGTCATTGAATGGTCAGTACACGATCGCGGGTCAGGTTGTGGAAGGCATGGAACTGGTCGACCAAATCAAACGCGGCTCAGGCGCGTCTGGCATGGTTAAGGACCCAGACTCCATCGTAAAGGCTTATGTAGAAGCATAAGTCTTTTAGCGCTTGATGCGTTGGGCCGGTGGGAGTTCGCTCCCGCCGGCTTTTTTTATGCTTGGGTCGTCATGCGGTGCGATGAGGTTAGGTGCGCAACACACTGACTTGCGCGGCATCGTGGGGGTAGGGGTTGCCGTATTGTTGGATGTAGCGCGCGGCAAAGTCTTGCCGCTCCAAGCGTTCACAGTAATCAAGGTAACGCATGAGGGCGCGTTCTGCGCGCTGTGTGCGGCCGTAGAGGCGCTTGTAATGTTTCCATAGCATGAGAGCATTAACGGACCATGCGTCGTACACATGTTCAGCCAAGCGTTGACGGATTGATACGGGGAGTTGGTCAAATGCGTCCCATTCATTCCCGTCAAAACGGCGCCAGATTTGGTCTCTGAATGTACGGTCATTGAGCGCGATATTGGGCATAGCAAAGCTACAAGTTGTTTTTGATATGTTATATCATATCAAAATATTCCAAGAACGAAAGACGTTATTTTGCGGACGGGAAAAATGTTTTTTTGATTTTTTCACAGTTTGGTGTTGACCGATGGGCTGATCCTTCGTAAATACCGCGCCGGATGAACCGGTAGCTCAGTTGGTAGAGCATTCGACTTTTAATCGAATGGTCCTGGGTTCGAGTCCCAGCCGGTTCACCATTAATAATCCTAAAATCAACATATAAGATTTATTCAGGCGGATATTGCGACTGAATAGAACGCTTATGCGCTTCTACTGCGCATTATTTTGTTCCGCACTCAGGAGCATGTGGCAACTCTGTTACCGAGTTGTGCTAGGCGCAGCATGTGCTTGGAAAAACTCCACTAAAAGCGTTAAGAGAAGAAATACAAACCTTTTGAGGATACAAACATTGCAGAAAAATCGGATGACTTTGTTCATTCTGGTCGCCTTGGTGCTGGGCGTCATTACGGGTGGTGTGGTGCATGGTTTCGTTGAGAATCCCGCTGCTCGCCAAGGTTTTGCTGCAGATATTTCTATTGGATCTACGGTTTTTCTTCGCCTGATTAAGATGATTATCGCACCATTAGTCTTTTCGACTTTGGTTGCGGGGATTGGCCGCATGACTGATGCGAAGACGGTTGGGCGCATCGGCGGAAAAGCGATGCTTTGGTTCGTTGGTGCATCGTTATTTTCGTTAACGCTCGGCATGGTTCTGGTGAATGTGATGCACCCAGGGGGCGGTCTGCATCAGGTCAATGCAATGCAAGCGACGCATCTCGGTGCGGGCGGAATGACTTTGGAGGGCTTTATCCGCCATCTGGTTCCTGATTCTGGCTTTAAAGCCATGGCGGATAATGAAATTTTGCAGGTAGTGGTATTTGCGGTTTTCGTTGGTGTCGCATGTGCTTCTCAACCGGAGAAGGGACGTCCGCTATTAGAGTGGACTGACAGTTTGGCGCATATCATTTTGAAGGTAACGAATTACGTTATGCTTCTCGCGCCGCTAGCAGTGTTTTGTGCTGTCGCAGCGACCATCAGCACGAATGGTCTTGCGATATTACTAACCTATGGGAAATTCATGGGTGAGTTCTATTTTGCCATGCTTTTGCTTTGGTTGAGCTTGATTGGTGTCGGCCTTTTACTGTTAGGCCCTTCGGCCCTGAGACTGGTGCGCTTGATGCGTGAGCCTTTTCTTCTGGCGTTTTCTACAGCGAGTTCTGAAGCGGCTTATCCTTTGATTTTGGAGCGCCTCGCACAATTCCCGGTTTCAAAGAAAATATCGTCGTTTGTGCTGCCGCTGGGGTATTCTTTCAACCTTGATGGCACGATGATGTACTGCACATTCGCCAGTATTTTTATTGCTCAGGCTTACGACATCGTTTTGCCGTGGAGCACGCAGATCGTCATGCTTCTGACGCTGATGCTTACGAGCAAAGGGGTTGCGGGTATTCCCCGTGCGTCATCCGTGGTGATTGTTGCGACGCTAGGTCAGTTCAATATACCGACTGAGGGTATATTATTGATTCTCGGGATTGATACATTTTTGGATATGGGCCGATCAGCAACGAATGTGATCGGGAATTCTCTGGCCGCAGCTGCTGTCGGAAAATGGGAAAACCTTCTCGTGCATGACGAAAAGCCCGCTGCGGGGTTAAAGTAAGGACGCAGATACCTCAACTGATCGATATTTATGGTGTTGTAAACTCTGAACCGCCTTTCGATCGGGCACACTTATTCCATGATACCTTCCTAGAAGTGGAAGGATTTGGTCTGTCCTTTTTTCTAGTGCGCGCCTGACGTTAAAACCTTGATCGTCGCGTAAGCCGTTTTCAGGCTTTTGAAGCCACGGATCGGTTTTACCGGCTGTTTTAGTTTGCCGTGATCGGCTTGGGTCACATTGCTCAGATATTTCACCTGCCGGTGCTGCACTGTACCGGGCAGCTTGCCTTAAGCCATACCGTAGGTCGAGGCTTTGTCCGGTATCAGGCACCTCCCAGTCCTTCAGACCACTTACCGCTTTTCCTAGAAACCGTTTGGCAGCCATATCACTCGGGGCGGCGATGGATAGAAATCAATCGTGTTGCTGCCCTTACCGATCGCCCGATAAAGATACGTCCATTTCCCTTTGATCTTGATCTCATCAATACGCCAACTGGGAGAAAAGCTCGGGCGTTTCCAATTCCGGCGCGTAGCGCCGGACCCGTAGCGGCAATATCAACGAACCACTTACAAAATCACGCCCCTCTCAAATGTCGTCCCTTGAGATCGCTCATCTGTCATACTCCCAAAAAGTCGAAAATAATTCCAGTTTCTTCACGATGAATTGCTAATGCCATCACTTCAACATAGTATTTTATAAAATATTAGTGCTTACTCGTTGGAAAAGTGCGGTTTGAGTCTAACATCAGAGAGTGATCCACCTTATGAACTCAGTAAAATCAATCCAGAAAAGCACTGATTTTGGCGCCGTCGTCCCGAAGCCATCAACCGCAATCGCATGTATCGCCCTTGGGGCTTTTACGAGAGCCTTATTCAAGGTGACCGGCTCCAAGTGAAGCGGATTGATGTCGACCCCGGCCACAAGCTGTCTTTGCAACAGAAGTTCCACCGTATCGAGCATTGGGTTGTTGTCACTGGCACAGCTGTTGTTACTCGCGATGCTGAAGAAATCATGGTCCATGAAAATGAAAGCATCTATCTGCCATTTGGTAGCGTTCACAGGTTAGAAAGTCTCGGCAAAACCCCCTTAGTTTTGATCGAGGTTCAGTCAGGCCTTTACCTGGGCGAGGATGATATTGTGCGTATCAAAGATATTTAGGTGAGAGTCTGACAGCTGCCGAAACGCTGTATTGAACAGATCTCTGACTACAGGCATTTTCCTGAGGCCAGATACGCAACCTGACCCCGAAAACTGGAAAGTTTATGGATATGGATAATTCAAATCCTTCTCGAGGCAAATCCAAAGCAGTGTTACCCAGGAAGAGGCCCAGTCTGAATGCAGAAAATATTAATGCTGATTTGGCGGCAGCGAAATCTATAATAGATATGATTTCTGAGGAGGGTAGTTCTAAGATTTTGGATCTTATTAGGAGTAATCCTGAAAGTATATACTCTATTATCGATAATATTTCATTAAATAAAACGTTGGAAAAGCGCCGAAAATTTCTATGTACCAGTAACATAATGAAAAATGGTACAGTGGATGCGGACTTCGAATATGTCGGTTTGCCGCAAGATTTACAAAATTCAAGTCTAAAAAAAGCATATGACACGCATTTACGGTCATTGTTGGAAAAACGTTCCGATGGTTTTGCTGTGTTGTTTGAGCATCTTGACGGACATCAACGCCCGTACATCGTCGAAACTGGTTGTTTGAGAGTTCCAAATAATTGGGCTGGAGATGGTCAAAGTACTTTTTTGTTCGATTGGTACGCACGTGAGCGGCAGGGATCGGTTTTTTCCATTGATATCAATCCCGCAAGCATTGACAGTGCTAGGCGTGCATGTAGTGGGACAACCAATACGATCCTAAATGACTCACGTCCTGCCCTAAATGCCTTAGCGCAAAATTCCGGGCGGCCAGCATCGCTACTTTATCTAGACTCGTTCGATCTAGATATCAACGATCCCCTGCCTAGCGCGATCCATCACGCAACAGAGATGATGGCAGCCAGAGCACTAATACAAGAAGGAACCATCATATGTGTCGATGACTTTAATGTCCCGCCTCTAGGAGCGGGAGGAAAAGGGTTAATTGTTGATCAGTTCATGGTATCTATCGGAGCAAAATTGCTTTATTCTGGCTACCAGAAAATATGGAAACTATAACTCAATTTCTGGAATAAGAGTTTTTTGAATCCTATTCTTGGGGAGAATTCTTGGTGCGCTTGGCAATATTAGCTATTGGGATGTCGGAAAAAAACGACTCTGTTTGTAATGATGTGGCCTATCAATACAGGGTTTTATCTTCTCAAAGATCAAACGTTGATGAAGTGCGAATTTTCGCAGGGAATTACGACGCACGTGCATTTCCAGAGTTGCCCGTCGAGAACGCCGCCGAATTTGAACGATGGCTGACTGACGACCCCGATGTAGTGGTTATTTTCCATTACTGCGATAGTCGTTCTCAATTTGACGATTTTTTGCGGAACCGGTGTAAAAAAGTCGTAGTGCGGTGGCACAACGCAACTCCTCCGTGGTTTACTTTTGGTTCTCAGAACCAAAACGCGAATCATGCCCTTCTCGGATACGAAAATATTATCGACTTTATCAAATGTGTTCATGTATCGTTTTGGACGAATTCGGGATTTACGCGTGATCAACTTGTGGCAATGGGCACTGCTCCGGAACGTTGCCACGTAGTTTTCCCAGCTAGCAGGTATTTGGACGCCACCAATACTTCTAATAAGAAATCAGTTCAGGATGCAAAGAAAAAAAATTCTGTAATTGATTTGTTGTTTGTCAGTAGAGTAGTTGCACACAAGGGGCATTTGAATGCAATCGCGGTGGCAGATAGAACGCAGGAAATTACCGGACGTGCTGTTAGATTGAATATAGTCGGTAAAGGTATTGATGAACCGAGCGCATTTTCTGCAAAATTACGATCGGCAATTAATAAAGCAAAGTCAGAAATTGTAATTCATGGTCTAGTATCTGACGAAAAACTAATCGAATTATATCAAACCTCAACAGTTTTTATTTGCCTGTCTGAGCATGAGGGTTTTGGTTTACCCGTCTTTGAAGCAATGCGATATCGGCTTCCTGTTGTCGCTTGGGCAACAACCGCATTTCGAGAACTCCTAGTAAATCACCCTTTCGCTTTTCCAAACTTTGACCTCGATTTATTCGCGGCTTCAATAGGGGCTCTCGAAAATAACATCGTAAAAAGCCGACTTCTTGAATTGCAAAATTCGGTTCTTCAAGGCTATTCTTCTAATACTCTCATAGAGCAAATTAGTTCTGCCCTATCTGCACAGGAGAGTAGCTGGGGTCAGCCTATCCCGGATGACCTTGCTCGACCGGCAATTCGCTATTTGCCAGTCGTTGCGGAAGCAATCGACTCAGCGCGCTCATCGCTGATGGCAACATTTCCTCGCGGATTTGACGATGAGCTAATTTTCGATTCACATGTTAATGTAACATCTCTTTATGATCTGCAGATTTACAAAAATTATCTAGACCAAGACAAGCAACTGTTGAAAGCGTTAACAATTCCAGTAAGAGAACCGTCAATAACTTTCAGACCTGATGAATTTTCGATGCGCAAAGGTGTTTATCCAGCGTCTGATTTAATTGATCGCTCAACACTCAAGGCAGATGATGTGAGTGCTGATCATCTTGTTTTTGGTCCATATGCGCAAATGCCAGCTGGAACTTATAACGCTAAATTACACGCCATCACGACAATTCTATCTGGCGAAAACGTTTCCTTTGAGCTCGACGTTATTTCGGGGGGGCAGCAGTTGACGAGTCAGATATTTAACTTACCCTCTGGAAGCCACGAAAATTATCCTACGCTGTCATTTAATATGACGGGGGAGGCGCCCATGGTCGAAATTCGTTTGCGAGCAGAAAGCCCGTTCAAAGGGAATATTTTATTTTCGGGTGTAACGCTTACACAAATAAGTACAACTCAATTAAGTGGGTCTCCAGAAGAGCTTTCGTCGTCTCCTGCAAGCAATTGGATAGGACGCCTCAAAGGAATTACGCCATTCGCAAAATTTTCGCGTGAACGAGAAGCAAAGTCCTTGTTTCGCAGGGGGGACGCAGCAAGGGAACGCGGAGAGTGGGGTGAAGCTGCGCGCTTATACGATATGGGATTGAGCTCGGGTAGTGACCGCTTTGAGTATATTGTTCAAGCAGCCCATATGTACAAAGAAAGCGGTGATTTGGAAACTTCCCGCCAACGCTATAATCGAGCCTTGAACCTGAGGCCCAATGACGCTGATTTATGTTTGCAAATGGGGCATTTTTGCAAAACTGCCGGTGATATGAAGGCGGCGAAGGTTTATTATCTTAAAGCGCTTCAATCATTCGGTTCAGTTGCTGCTGATGCCAGCAATGAACTAATCGCTCTGTCCAGTCACTGAATTTCTTAAGGTCTAGCCTCATTATGAAAATAGCATTTCTGGTCCAAGGTTTATTCGAAAAAAGTGATTCAATAGGGTTCGATTGTGTCTATGAATACAAGCGCGCTCGGAAGCTCTTTAAAAATGCTGACAGCGACGTCCGTATTTTTTCTGAACGTTTCGATTTGACTAGGCACCCCGGTGTTCCCATTGAAAGCCTAGAAGCATTTTATGAGTGGTGCGCAGTAAATTATGACGGTATTATTGTTTACCATTATTGCGGCGCTTGGAAAGAGATGGATGAGTTCCTCGTTGCTCGATCATCGCCATCTATTGTGCGTTGGCACAACAATACATCGCCGTGGTTTTATTTTTCAAAAGAGCGCTATTTAGTTCATACGCTTGAGGGTTTTGAAAATATCGTCGATATAGCAGGTAAAAAAAATCTCTTTTTTTGGGTGAATTCGGTATTTACTCGAGATCAATTTATTGCATTGGGAGGTCAAGCATCTCGTTCAGCAGTGGTTTACCCTGCGAGCAGGTATCTGGAGAAGGGTACAGAGCTGAGGTTACCCTCTCGAACTTTTGCTCCAGAGGGTGTCATCAACATGCTTTTTGTTGGACGAGTCGTGCAGCATAAGGGGCATAAATCGATTATTTCTATGGCTGACCGGGTCAGAAGAGAAACAGGCAAGCCCGTTATTGTGCGTTTTGCAGGCCGAGAGGATGACGTAAAACTAGAAATAGAACGGCACGCGGAAAGTTACCCAAATGTTGAAACTTACTTCTACGGCGAGGTTTCTGACTCAGAATTAGAAGAGCTATACCTTATTTCTGATGTCTTCTTATGTTTATCTGAGCATGAAGGATTTGGATTACCTGTCTTTGAAGCAATGCGTTGCGGACTGCCTACTATTGTTTGGTCTACAACAGCGCTTCGCGAACTGATGGTCGATCATCCGCTGGGATTTCATTATTATGACTTAAATACCTTTGCGGCAGCTATAATTGCTCTTGAAGATAATACTGTTTATCGCACTGTGTTGGCAGCCCAAAATCGTGTTTTGGCTTCCTATACGGAAGAAATTGTAGACGCGCAGATGGTTCACGGCTTCGCCGCTCTTTCAAATCAAGACTTAGAACAAGTGGTTGATACTTTTCCGCCTACATTACAAAGCGAAGCAGAGCTTGCTAATGCTGTAGCAGAGCGGCTTCTGCACGCCAGATCAATACCCTCGGCAGTTCAACCTGTCACGCGTGATAGTGGATATAACCTCTTTTCACGCTATGATATCGAAGCTTTTCGGAAATTTTTTGATAGAGTGGAGCGCTTACGGTTTGCTCCATTTGAGAATTTCAAAAATAACGGATATTATCGTATTGACGCGCGTCATTTCCATTGTCGAGAAGGCATAATTGATGGCGGGGTAATGAAATTCGATTTTGGGTGTTATCCCGAGGGACATTTAATATTTGGACCTTACCGAGAGTTACCAAAAGGCCATTACGACGTATCTTTCGACTTATCCGTTGTTAGCGAAAACATGTCCTCAGTGATAATCGATGTTGCTTCGCGCCATCGTGGACTGATTACTGAACAGTCAATACCCGTTCAAAAAATTCATTTTGAAAAACCAGTATTGCAGTTTGATTGTGACGATGAATCAGATGAATATGAATTTCGTGTTAAGGCCAAGCATTCATTCGAAGGAGAGGTATTGTTTCGTGGCGTTCTAATAAAGCAACGATCAAATTAGAAATTGATCATCCGACACTCATCGAGAGTGGCTCTGTTGCAAAGTTGGTGTTCCTGTCTGGAATTATTTTCGACTTTTTGGGAGTATGACAGATGAGCGATCTCAAGGGACGACATTTGAGAGGGGCGTGATTTTGTAAGTGGTTCGTTGATATTGCCGCTACGGGTCCGGCGCTACGCGCCGGAATTGGAAACGCCCGAGCTTTTCTCCCAGTTGGCGTATTGATGAGATCAAGATCAAAGGGAAATGGACGTATCTTTATCGGGCGATCGGTAAGGGCAGCAACACGATTGATTTCTATCCATCGCCGCCCCGAGTGATATGGCTGCCAAACGGTTTCTAGGAAAAGCGGTAAGTGGTCTGAAGGACTGGGAGGTGCCTGATACCGGACAAAGCCTCGACCTACGGTATGGCTTAAGGCAAGCTGCCCGGTACAGTGCAGCACCGGCAGGTGAAATATCTGAGCAATGTGACCCAAGCCGATCACGGCAAACTAAAACAGCCGGTAAAACCGATCCGTGGCTTCAAAAGCCTGAAAACGGCTTACGCGACGATCAAGGTTTTAACGTCAGGCGCGCACTAGAAAAAAGGACAGACCAAATCCTTCCACTTCTAGGAAGGTATCATGGAATAAGTGTGCCCGATCGAAAGGCGGTTCAGAGTTTACAACACCATAAATATCGATCAGTTGAGGTATCTGCGTCCTTACTTTAACCCCGCAGCGGGGCCGTATTTGGAGTAACGCTATGTTAGACGAACAGAAATATCCCTATAAAAACGTTTTCATCTTTTGACCGTGGTGGCCCTGAAGAGAGCAATGGTGTTCGTCGGCATGGCGAAAGAAATATTAGATGTAAAGCTGTATGGTTGTATCTAGACGATCATCCTGACGCTACCATTGCGGAGATGAAAAAAGTAGATTGTGGAAAAAGTATGGAATATAAATAATACCCAAATTGAATTTTATCGGTGGCGAAAATTCCACGGTTTGCCTTCATTTAAATTTTATTCGATAGAGACAATAGTTATGTTCGCACATCGATGATAGCACTCAATTTTTAAAAGGTACTTGGGTTGAAAGTGCCATCGGCTCACACCTAAGCAAATATGCGGTCAGGTAAGACGGGCCTTGAGCGGCGGGAAGCATACGGTTGGCTGTAACAGAAATAATAATTTCTTTTCCGGACAATGCGTTTTGGTAGGCTTCTCGTATTGCCGTATAAAAAATAGGTCGCCACTTGATGTCGACAATGTTGTAAAAATGATTGTTGACGTTTTCTGTGCAAGGCAGATTAAGCGGGATCAATCAGTTTTTTTCAATTTGGTTGACGTGCCCCCCAATTTGTTACCACTGGTAAGCAGAGGTTTCTCTTTTGTGGTGTGTGGTTGATGGGTATGGCAATGGTCTTATGGGCATGCCCATAAGACCATTGCTGAACGACCTGAGCAGGGGTTCTATCGCCGAGCTTTGAGCGTGGACGCACGATGTTACAGTTCTCACGCCACAGCCCCAGAATATGCTGCGCATGGGGCAAGGAGGTGAGGAGCGTCTCGTTTAAGCATTCATCACGCAGTTTTCCGTTGAAACTTTCAATAAAGCCATTCTGCCGTGGTTTGCCGGGGGCGATGTAATGCCACTCCACGCCCATTTCTTCGGCCCATTTCAAAATGGCATGGGAGGTAAATTCTGTCACATTGTTACTAACAATGATGAGCGGTTTCCCATAGTGTTCCACCAACATAGTCAACTCCCGGGTAACGCGCCCTCCGGATAAAGACATATCAGCAATGAGCGCTAAGTTTTCTCGGCTCACATTATCAATGATTGTTAATATCCAAATAAGCCGTCCGCAGATGAGCGCGTCGGAGACGAAATCCAAACTCCAGCGTTGCCTTGGATCTTGAAGTAGAGTGAGTGGAGTACGCGTTCCTAGAGCTTGTTTGCGACCACCGCGATGACGAATTTTCAACCCTTCCTCCTGATACAGACGGAAAAGTTGCTTTTGGTTCACGACATGTCCTTCATGAGCCAGCAGAGACCCTAAACGACGATAGCCAAAGCGGCGGCGTTCTGCCGCCAATTCCCGCAAGCATTGTCGTAAAGTCGCATCCTCTGGGCGCACAGAAACATACCGAATGACGCGCCGAGCAACACCAACAACTTGGTAAGCATGGCGTTCACTTACACTGAAAACATCACGTATAAGATTAACGGCCAGCTGCTTCGCGACAGGCGTTACCACTTTTTTCCAACAATTTCCTTCAAAGCCGCGTTGTTCAGCATTGCATCCGCTAGGAGACGTTTCAGACGGGTATTCTCGTCTTTTAATGTGCGCAATTTTTTCGCTTCTGCTGAGACCTCAAGGCCTCCATAACGGGTTTTCCACTTGTAAAACGTAGCGTCACTCATACCGTGTTTGCGTCAGAGAACTGGCACTTTCGGCCTCGCCTCCTGCTCGTGCAGGATCTTGATAATCTGTTCTTCCGTAAGACGACTGCGCTTCATAGGTCCGGTTTCCTTCTCAAAACGGACTCCACTTTAAAATGGATACATTTCCGGACGGCGCGTCATGGTTTGTGTCCGAATGGTATCTTTGATCACATGCGTATACTGCAAGTGATTGGTGGCCGCAGTGAGGCGGCGGCTTCGACGCTGGTTGAAATATTTGTTCGCGTCTAAGAGCCAATACTTTCGGCGAGCGCTTATTGTGGACAAGTTACCTGCTGTTGAAGGCTTACGTTTTGCTTGTCGGAAGTGCTCCGTAGGAAGCTTTAGGTAGAGGGAAAGCTTTCCAAAATATTTCTTTTAATCTGAAAATATGGTGCCGGGTGAGGGATTTGAACCCCCGACCTTCGGTTTACAAAACCGCTGCACTACCACTGTGCTAACCCGGCGACCTGGGGCCGTTTCTTTCATGTGTTGGCCCCACGGTCAAGACGAAATATGCAGAAAATTGAAAAAATTAGAGCTTGGTTTTGATGGTCTCGGCTATGGTCTCGGCCAAACGGGTATAGGCTAAGGCCGCTTCGCTTTCAGGGGCTGAAAGTGTGATGGGGGTTCCATCGTCACCGCTGGCGCGTATGGCTGCTAGTAGTGGGATTTCTCCCAAGAAGGGAACACTGGCGTTCTCAGCTTCCGCCCGCGCGCCGCCGTGGCCGAAAAGCTCTGTGCGATGATTGCAGTTTGGGCAGCAGAAATAAGACATATTCTCGACGATGCCTAAAATTGGAGTTTCCATGCGTTCGAACATGGATACACCGCGGCGGGCATCGATCAGTGCAATATCTTGTGGCGTCGAGACAATGACAGCTCCGCCTTTTGCAAGTTTTGGACCAAGCTTTTGTGCGAGAGTGAGTTGAGCATCTCCTGTACCGGGCGGCATGTCTATGACAAGCACATCAAGGTGGCCCCACTCTACCTCTCCTAAAAACTGGGTTAATGCGCCCATCACCATGGGGCCGCGCCAAATCATGGCTTGTTTCTCATCGACCAGATAGCCGATGGACATTGTTTTGATGCCCCATGCTTCAATGGGGATGATGCGGCTGTCTTTTACCTCTGGCCGGGTAGATTGCCCCAACATGCGAGGCAACGAAGGGCCATAGATATCAGCATCAAGCAGGCCAGTTTTAAGACCAGTTTTTGCAAGGCTTACAGCGAGATTAACGGCAGTTGTAGATTTACCAACGCCGCCTTTGCCGGATGCAACTGCAATCACTGTTGTGACATCCGGGACAATAGCATGCGCGGGCTTGCCCTTGCCAAGGTTAAAGGGCCTGTGACCTGCGGGTTGAGGTGGTGCGGGCTGTGGAGTGTTGGGGCGGTGAGACGTCAAAGAGAGAGTCGCGCCGGTTAAGCCGGGTAGTTTGGCAATTTCAGCTTCGACGGCGGAACGGATGGGGGTCAGCTTCTCGGCATTCTCACGCGATGTAGACAACGCAATGTGCGCATGACCGTGTTGGACGGAAACACCATCTAATTGCGCAAAAGAGAGGATAGCATGTGCTGGGCTGTCCGGACGTTGTAACAGGTCTCTGATACGTTTTTCCGTCAGGTTTTCTGGGAGGGATGAGGAGGGGAGGGTGTCGTCCGTCATGACCGCTAATCTCAATTTCACGTCTCGTATCGTTTTAGCGTAGCATAGAGACATGAGGTCTGCATCTTGATGAGGTGTGGTAGCGTGTTCCCTTATGCGTTAGCGTGTCTTTTATGAACCGAAATTGCCTTTTATCCTCTCTGTTTGGTTTTGCTCTTTTAGGTGCAAGCCTTCCTGTCTCTTCTGCTTTCGCAGAGACAGAGGCGCCAGTACCTTCCATGCGGGCCCCTGCTAGTTTTGCTGATTTGGCAAACAGACTTTTACCGTCCGTGGTCAATGTCTCGGTTGCGGCGGTTCTGAAGCCTGAGCAGGACGACGAGAAAGGTCCTGATGCGAGCCCGCCTGCGGGTCCCCAAGTCCCCAAGGGGAAGGCTGGGTCACCTCTGGACAAATTTTTACACGATTATACTAAGCGTAAAGCTGCCCCCAACCGTCCGCCCCGACGCTTTCAGGGGTTGGGTTCCGGTTTCATCATTGATCCTGCGGGTATCATTGTCACCAATAATCACGTGATTGAGGGTGCTGACCAAGTAGTTGTTACGCTCCATGACGGGACGGAAATGCCCGCTAAAATTGTTGGGCGGGATAGTCAGGTCGATTTGGCTGTACTGTCGGTCAAGCCCGAGCATCCTCTGCCGGCTGTACCCATGGGGCATAGTGACGCAGCCCGTATCGGGGATTGGGCGCTGGCAATTGGGAATCCCTTCGGTTTGAATGGCACGGTGACGGCGGGAATTATTTCATCCCGTGGCCGAAATGTAGAGCGCGGCCTGTATGACGATTACATTCAAACAGACGCAGCCATAAACAAGGGCAATTCAGGTGGTCCGCTGTTTAATATGGCAGGGGAAGTCATTGGAATTAATACTTTGATTTATGGCGGGGCCGGGGGTGACTCCATTGGTATTGGCTTCGCTATTCCGACGGACGATGCACGAGGAATTATTGAGCAACTGAGACGCGATGGTCACGTCTCCCGAGGGTGGCTTGGTCTGCGTTTTCAGGACGTTACGTTCGATATGGCGCAGGATCTTGATTTCCGCGATGCTGACGGAAAAGTCGGGCATGGCGCTATTGTCTCACAAGTTGAAGCCCATGGCCCGGCAGCTGTAGCGGGCCTTGAGATTGGCGATGTCATCATGCAGGTTGAGGCTAAGAAGGTAACCGGACAGACAATGCCTCGGATTGTGGCGTCCTACCCACCGGGAACAAAACTTGGTTTGGTCATTTGGCGGAAGGGAGCACAAAAAAGCCTTAACATAACATTGGGCAAATCCCCTGTACCTGCTGATACGTTGCCGTCTGACACGCACCAACCAGATCACGCGAAAGAGGCGATTGATATGCTTGGGCTGGAGGTCAGCGCTATCGACTCGGATATGCGGACACAATACGCCCTCTCGGATGACCAGCGCGGTGTGTTGGTGGATCATGTCGATGCTTCAGGAACCGCTGTTTTGCGCGGGATTGAAGTGGGTAACGTGATTGTTCAGGTGGGACAGGTACAGGTGAACACCCCTGATGCTCTGAAAGAGGAACTGAATCGTGTTCAAGGCCAAAAGAAAAATGAAGTTTTACTTTTGGTGCAAGATAATGATGGTTTGAGATGGGTTCCTGTCCCGTTAAAGACTAATTTTTGAGATGTATTATCAAAATAAAAATAACAATTATATGTAACTAAATATTTCAGTACTGTATTATTATTTCTATTTAATAAATTATTTCAGTAATATGACAAATATAATCACCTGTTGGGGCGTTAAAAAAAATTAACGACCTGACAGGTGTTTTTTTTTACATAAATTCTGAAAATTGTATACGATAAATTATGTAATATACATTAGTGAATTGTTTATACACGGAATTTTATTCTGAGCTCTTAGTATTTTCTTTTTTTCTTCCGCTATCAAAACATTAGATTATATTAATAATCATTTGCAATAAATTGGATTTTAGTGAAATAAGGGTGCCGTTTCAGCGGTTCAGTAGACTTCTTATTAAGATGGTTTGCCTTGAAAATTGCTGTTTTGCTGGCGTTTGGCGCTACGGAGATTTGTGCTCTGGCGGTTTACGCTCATGCTTGGCAGCGCGCTGTTGGCCAATGAATTAGGGTGTCTGTATGCCGTCCAACGCAGAAGAATTTAATATGCATTTCCCAAATGATAATTCGATCTCTGATGGGCATAATCAGGGTTCATCATTAAAATGGCAGAAACTGGCATTATTGGCGCTCGGCGCTGGCCTTGGAGTGTCAGAAGCAGGTGAGGCCGAAGCGCAAGATACAAGCGCTCAGGCTGACGCAACCGCAGTAAGTCTGCCATCCGTCAAGGTCCACGGCCAAAACAGCGCAGCAGCGCCGGTTTCACTGAACACGAACAACACGACGTTGGACATTGGGCGTATGCCCGGTACAGTCCGTGAGACGCCTCAGATCATCAACGTTGTACCAAAAGATCTGATTGAGCAGCAGCGGCTGTTCACATTGGATCAGGCACTGGCAAACGTGCCTGGTATCACAATGTCCACAGGCGAGGGCAATGGTGGCTTGAACGGCAGCCAGTTCCGGATCCGAGGACAGCAGGCGCGTGGTGATATTTACGAAGACGGCCTGAGAGATTTTGGCACATACGTAAGAGACACATTCAATACTGAGAGTGTTGAAGTCGTTAAGGGACCAAGCGGCGAATATTTCGGCGCGGGCAACGTTGGCGGTGTTATTAACCAGACCCTGAAAAAAGCTCATCTTGGCAAAAGTGCAGCTTTGGACCAGAGCATCGGCAGCGGTATGCAGTATCGTGGAACTGCGGATGTAAATTATCAGCTTGGTGCACATTCTGCTTTCCGTCTTAACGGGATGTATAACAAGCAGAAGGTTGCTGACCGCAACAACGTGCGTTCTGACCGTTATGGTATCGCAGCTGATCTGGGCCTTGGGCTCGGTACTAGCACCACGTACCACCTGAATTATCAGTGGCTCGGCAGCCGTGGAACGCCTGATTACGGCGTACCGATGATTGGTGTTAACGGCATCTTCCGTCCGATCACCGAATACGGCTTGGACCGCAGCACGACTTATACGCGTAGCTTTGACCGTGACCGTTCTGACATCCATATGTTGACGTCAAAACTCGCGTCCGAAATTACCAAGTGGATGACACTGAGCAACGATACGCGCTTTAGTCATTACCATCGTGAATATGCTGCGACGAACCCAAGTGCCTGCTCAGGGACTTGCGCGACAAACTTCTTGGCTGGCGGAAATCCTGCCCTGTCTTACGGTGCTGGTGGTGGTGTTGCTTACCAACAGGACGGTTGGGGGGTTCAAAACATCTCCATGGCGCATGCGAAGTTTGCTACCGGGTCGCTCAAGCATGATCTGCGCGCTGGTGTAGATATCAACTACACCAAAGACGACCGCGTCATGGGAACGTACGTTAACCGTACTAACAACCAGACGATTAGAAACCCTTACTATTCATCGCCAAACACGTATATCACGTGGCCGTCAACCGGTACGCGTATTGCTGACTTCCGCGATCTCGGGCTTTTCTTGGCGGATAAAGTGTTCCTGACCAACAAGCTCTCCGTTTTCGGAACATTACGCTGGGACAGCTACAAAAGCACATACTGGAGTGCTGCGGCTCAGTCTTCTGGTACGCAGGTACAGTCGTCGAACAAGTTCAGCCCGTCGGCTAGTGCAATGTACGACATTACCAAAGACGCAAGCGTGTATTTCACATTCTCGCGTTCGTTTAAGCCGGTTGGTACGGATGCGTCCTCTCAGATTACCAATCAGGCAAGCGTTGGTGACGTTGCAGTCAATGGCCGTGACCTCAAGCCACAGCGCAGCGATCTGTTCGAACTGGGAAGCAAGGTCGACTTCTTTAACAAGCGCCTTGGTGTAACGGCTGGTCTGTTCCAGATTAACCAGAATAACTCTTACACCTATGACGACAACGGAAACATCTTGGTCGGCTTCCAAGATGCGGGAAGCGGCCGTCGTATTCGTGGTGTAGAACTCAGTGCTACGGGTAAAATCACGCAGGATTGGGATGTTTACGCGACTTACGCCTATATGAGAGGCAAGGTCACGAACAGCACCACCGCTTATGGTAAGCAAGCTCCGCAGCTGCCACACAACACATTGTCCGTTTGGAGCACGTATAACCTGTCTCGTCTGATTTTGAATGTAGGTCAGGGCGTGTTGAAAGCTGGCGGTGGCGTTCAGTACAGCTC
The DNA here is from genome assembly GCF_006542335.1 of Neokomagataea tanensis. GTDB lineage: Bacteria > Pseudomonadota > Alphaproteobacteria > Acetobacterales > Acetobacteraceae > Gluconobacter > Gluconobacter tanensis. The sequence continues at coordinate 1,207,018 of NZ_CP032485.1, forward strand.
AGCTTACTGGTCTAACGAAGCGAATACTGGCCGTATGCCGAATAACTTCTCGTTAAATGGTATCGTTTCTTACGATTATGGCCGTTACCACGTCCAGTTTAACGCGAATAACCTGACGAACCATCTGAATTATGGTTCTGCGTTCAGCACGAGCCGTGCTGTACCGCTATCAGGCCGTACATTCATGGGTAATGTTGGTATCAACTTCTAAAAAACCAGCTTAGTCGCATGTTCCCCTTCTGGCGCGAGCCAGAGGGGGTTTTTGCGTTTTAAGCGATGGCTTTGTTAGTTGCAGGAAGCGAATGAGCGCAAAAACCGAGCACGAGATGACCTTGGAGCCTTGTCCCTCGCAAGTTCAGGCCCAGCTTCTTTTGGGGCAGACGCATGTTGATAAAGGCTTCATGACGGAAGCTTTTACATATTTTGAGGCGGCAGCGCGCAGTGGTCACCCGACGGCCCTCAACATGCTGGGCAGGGCGTATGAACGTGGCTGGGGTGTCGCCCGTGATGCTCGTCAGGCGGCGTCTTATTTTGAGCATGCCGCGGCGGCGGGGGAAAATTGGGCCATGTTTAATCTGGCCGACTTATTCTTGCTTGGGGATGGAGTGCCGCAGGATAAAGCCAAGGCATACCAAATGTACGTTTCCTCCGCCAAAAGAGGGAACGCGAAGGCTTTAAACATGCTGGGTATTTTGCATGAGGAGGGAATAACCGGGGCCGTTGACTTAGAGGGAGCCGAGGTTTTTTTTAAAGCCGCTGCTGAAGGCGGAGATTATTGGGCTGTATTAAACTTGGCACGTTTGGCTTTGGCCAATGAAAAGCCGGAAGAGGCGAATGCGCTGCTAGAGAAAGCGTTAAGCTCCGGCCATGACGATATACGCCAAGCTATACTTGAGCTTGTGAAGCCACATGGGAAGAACCCAGCGTTTCGATGGGTTTACCACGCAGCTTCTCTGTAAGCCTGGCGGATGTAAAAGCTAAGAATTACTCGTCGACGGAAAACTCGATGGGTACTGTAAGCGCAACGGTGGCACCTGAAATTTCAGGCGGTGGCGCTGGAAAAGGTTCTGCGCGGCGTACAACAGCTAAAGTTTCTTCATCCAGAAGGGCGTAGCCACTGCCTTTTTTCAGATGCGCAGATAAAACGTGGCCACGTCTGTCCATGACGAAAAACAGGACGGGTGTGCCCTCCTGATGTGATGCCAAGGCTTCAGACGGGTAGCGTTTGAAGCGTTCGATACGCGCCAAAACGTCGCCCTGCCACGTCACAGGAGCGTTGCTGAAATGGCTGACGCTGGAGGTGGCGGCCGCATTACTGCTTTGTGCTGTAGTATTTTCAGAGGCGGGTGGCGCAGTCACTTTATCCGCAGGCGGGGCCTCAACGGGTACAGGCTTCACTTGCTGTGGAGGAGTGACGCTTTTTTTCTTTAAAACTTTGATTTTCTTGACAACCGGCACGGGTACAGGCGGGTGTAAAGATGGTGAAGGGGCTGCATCGATTTTCGTTGGGGTGTCAGGAACTTCTTCCGACGGTGCAACGGAGTGTTGAGGCCCGACCGGCACATCTTGAGGAGGTGCAGGGGTGGCCGCCGGAATGGGTGACATCTCGATGGCTATCGCCTGAGGAGGTGCAGCGCTCGGCAATGGAATGGGAGGCGAGGGGTGCATGAAAGACCACCCCAAGACGGCAGCCGTAAAGAGACTGACGCTCGCACCGGACAGCATCCAGCGGCGCTGACTGCGCTTGTTTTCGTTTTGCTGGTAAGAGGCATACCAATTACGAAACATGATTGGATTGGCGCTCATATCGGCCATTAAGGGGCTTCTCCCGCCTCTTGTCCTTGTAGTGTTACCAAAGCAACTTTGAGGTAACCTGCTTTGCGCAACTGTCCCATGACACCCATCAGAGTGCCGTAATCGACGGTTTTGTCAGCGCGGAGGAAAATGCGCTCCTCCTTATTGCCCTTACTCGCTTTTTCCAAAGCGGCGACCAGTTGGTCTTGGTTGATATCATCTTCGCCTAGAGCAAGGCTGTGATCCGCTTTGACCGTGAGGAAAACGGGTTCATCGGGCCGTGGGGCTGGTGTCTCGGTTGATGAAGGCAGGTCAACAGGGACATTAACGGTACTAAGCGGCGCAGCCACCATGAAAATCACGAGCAAAACTAGAACAACGTCGATAAAGGGTGTGACGTTGATTTCGTGTGCTTCTTGAACACCCTCGTCCGCGTGGCGAATATGGATGGCCATTACTCTGCTGCTTCCATCAGGTGAATGACGTTGTTTTTGGTGGTGAGCAAAGAGCGCGCTAAATCGCGTGATACAATACGCATGACCAGCGACGTAATATCAGCAACGCATGCACGGCACGTAGCGGTTTGGCGCGCAATCAGGTTGTAAATAATGACCGCGGGAATGGCGGCAATCAGGCCGAGGGCAGTTGCCAAGAGTGCTTCAGCAATTCCTGGTGCGACGACGGCAAGGCTCGTCGCATGTGCTGCCGCAATGCCCGTGAAGGCAGACATGATTCCCCAAACTGTCCCAAAAAGGCCAATGAAAGGAGCTGTTGCACCAATCGTTGCAAGCACCCCTGTTCCACGCATTAAGCGTCGGCCCTCTGCTGCCTCAATGCGCTCCAGATGCAGGACGATACGTTCTTTTATGCCGTCGGAATCAGTAGGAATATCTTTTGAGCGTTGACGCTCCGTGATAGCCGCCAGCACCATAGCTTGTGCAACGCCGACCCCATTGCGGCTCCACTCGTCTCCGAGATCAAGCGTGTTGGCATCATCCAGTGCGATTTCTGACTTTTTGAGATTTGCACGTAAACGCGTCAGTTCAATGCATTTTGCAACTAAGATTGTCCATGTCGCAACGGAAGCGACCGCTAAAATGGTCATTACAGCGCGGACCACTGGGCCAGCATCAAGGAACATCTGCCAAGGGGAAAATGTAAGAGACATTAATCGTGCCTGACGGGGCGGCTACTGGCGCCCTCCGCATATGGGGTTGAACCATTTTTCTCTTTGCAGTGCACCGCGTAGGGCGTGCGAAATCCGGGGCTGTGAGGCCTTATGGATTGCAGAGAGCATCAAAGATGCCCTACTAATAATAATAGTCATTCTTATTTACAAGTAAGTTTTAAGCGTTGACACATTTGTCGGTGCTTTAAGCGGGGGAAGCTTTAAAAATATGTTGATACACGTGCCCGACGTGCTGTCTCCTGATGAGGTAAAATATTGCAGACAGCGCTTGGAAGCGGCTGAATGGACTGATGGCCGGGTTACAGCGGGTGAACAATCGGCAAAAGCCAAACGTAATTTGCAAATTCCTCAAGATTCTGAGGTATCGCGGGAACTTGGAGAGCTAATTTTACACGCTCTTGGGCGTAACCCCATTTTCAACAGTGCCGCTCTTCCCCTCCGGGTTTATCCGCCTTTGTTCAACCGATACGATCAGGGCATGCATTTTAACGCGCATGTGGATAACGCAATCAGGCCTATCCCAAATGCGGGATTTCGTATCCGTACGGATGTATCATCGACACTTTTTCTGTCATCCCCGGATGAATACGAGGGAGGGGAACTCGTTATTCAAGATACGTATGGCAACCAAAGTGTGAAGTTGCCCGCAGGGCATATGGTTGTGTACCCCTCAACCAGCCTTCACAGCGTCAATCCTATTCTTCAGGGTAGTCGGTGGGCTTCGTTTTTTTGGACGCAGTCTATGGTGCGTGATGATACGAAGAGAGCACTTTTATACGATTTTGATCGGTCAATTATGGAGACGCGCAAAGCCTTGCCGGATGACCATCAGGGCGTATTGGGTCTGACATCGACCTACCATAATCTGCTGCGTCAGTGGGCAGAACTGTAAAATAAAAACCCCCTGAGAGATACTCTCAGGGGGTTTTCAGTAACTCCCCAATCAAGTGGGGAGTTGAAAAACCGGCTAAATCAGAAACCAGCGCTGACCGTTGCGATAGCCGAGAATGGCGCTGCAATCGAGTAGGTTGGTGTGCTTGCGCGAATGGTGCGGCCGTTGATACCTGTGGTGTTAACCGCATTACCCTGCAAAGACTTTACGAAACCCAGGTAAGCGCGGTCTGTCAGGTTGCTGAAGTTCACACGGATGTTTGGAGCCTTAAGGAAGCTCATATCCGAGAAGCGGTAGCCAATGTTCGCATTCATGAGCACGTAGCCCGGAATGGACTGATCGTTCATGAACGTGGAGTACTGCTTGGAAACGTACTTCACGTTATAGCCACCGAAGAGGTGACCATCGTCATAGTCGAGGTTGAATGCTGCTTGGTAGTGTGGTGCTTCCGGAGCAACTTTACCCTTGGTTGGCAGGTAGTCAGAGCCACCCGTGGTGGATGTGCCAGCAAGGTTGCTACCCAGACGTGAGTCCAGATATTCGAACGAAACATAGGGGCGGAGGTGATAGAAAATTGGACGGGTGCCAATTTCTGCATCTACACCGTTGGATGTTTGGCCGCCACCGTTCAGGCTTGTGCTGAATGTGTTGAGGCACTGCGTGTCGAGGCACTGCGTCTGAGAGTACAGGCGGTTTGTGAAGTCGTAGTGGAAGTACGTGACCGACCCCATGATGGTGTGGCCTGTGTAACGGTAGCCAGCTTCTTCCGAAATGGAGATTTCAGGATTCTGGTTAACGTTTGCACGTGTGGAGTAGCTGTTTGACGTCGTGCTGTAGTTGCCGGAGTCATACAATGCGCTGTTCGTTGGCATACGGAAGTTTGTAGCCGCAGAAACAAAGAACTGGTTTTCCGGGTCCAACTGGTAGCGAATTGCAACTGTGGGAAGTGGCTGCTGCCACGTCTTGTTGATGTAAGCACCGGTTGATGTGTCTGGCAGGAAGTTATGGCCGTTACGAATAACGAATGCGTACTTAAAGCCGGCATCAATCGTCAGTTTATTGTTCAGAAGTGACAATGTGTCACCGATGAACATGGTGTGGACACGTGTTTGAGTCAGCGTGTTACGGAACTGATAGGTAAGGCCGTTCGACATAACCGCGTTCGGGCCAGCTGCCCATACGTTCCAAGGGTTACCGTCAGCGCCTACGCCTGTGTAGGGCGAAGTCTGGCCTTGCTTGGAGTATTCAAACCAGTAACCAACCATCAGTCGGTTAGCGCCGGTTGAAAGTGTCAGTTTAACAACGTTACCAGGGCGGTAGGTTGTTGAAGTTGATGGGTTGTACAGCAGAGTTGTTCCCCCTTGACCATTAATGGTGGCGCTAACTTTTTGCTTGCCCCACTGCAGGTTGTTCAGGTTTACAACGCGGCCAGCGCCACCGTTACCATCGCCGTACCAGAAATATGGTGTTTCCGTTAAGGTCAGGTGATCGGAGAGATGGAACGTAGAAGGCGCACTGGCATAGATATTGGTGAACGGGTTTTGCTGCAGCTTGTAGTAAGATGCGCCTTTGTCCGAAGCTGTTGGATCAAAGGTGGAGTTCAGCTGCGTGTTGCCGACCACATACTGGTCTTTCACGCCGCGCCCGTATTGGTTCCAGCTCGCCAATGAGACGTTGCGGTTCAGATAGTTGTAAAGACGGTTTCCGATAATTGCCAAGGAGATGCGGTTACCGTTACCCCAGTCGTTTACGAACTTTGTTTCCGCGTGGAGCTTGCGGTTGGTGTAGTTCGTGTTGAACCGATCTTCTGAAGCGTAAGAGCCTGAGAAGTAACCGCGCAGGTTGGTGTTGCCAATCTTACCCGTATCGAGGCGCAAGAAGCCGCGAGTAGCGTTGTATGATCCGTAAGATGTATCGAAAGATCCGCCCTTTTTCATGGAGGGATCAACCATGTACATGTCAACCACGCCGCCCGTGGAGCTGATGTGCGGGCTGTCAAGGTCAGCAGAACCTTGAGCCATGCTCACCGTACGCAGGTTTTCAGGGTCTGCGATTTCTTGAGAATAGACCTGATAGTTGCCGATATCGTTGATCGGGAAACCTTCGAGTGTGAAGCCGACCTGCGTTTGATCCATGCCGCGCAAGCTCATTGAGCTTCCTGTCAGGCCCATTGCGTCAGATGCGCTGACATTGGCGCCTGGCAAAAGGGCAATCAGCTGCATCGGGTCGCTGCCCGGGACCTGCTTGCTGATAAAGTCGCGCGTGACTGCTGAAACTGACTTCGCGCTATCCTGCTTGCTCATCAGGCCGCCGCCGACTGCGGTACGTGACACGCCATCGAAGTAGCGGTGCTGTCCATGAACAGACACGTGCTCTTCATGATAATCCGTTGGGGAGGTGCTTCCCATCATGGATGGTGCCGTAACCTGGGTTCCGGCCTTAGCGGCGGGCTTTGCAGTCTCTTTGTGAGACGCAACAGGCGCAGCAAAAGCTGGGAGTGTGCCCAGAGCGATAAGAGCAGAAGTAGATAGAAGACGTGTCAGGCGCATGGGTGGCGTGATCTTTCTCGTTTCCGATGGAAGGTCGAGATGTCGGAAACCACGCTTTTTAATGTGGAGCAACACTTCTCATGTTGACACGGAATTACAACTTTAAATTCGTGGTAAATCTGCCACGAATTTGGCGTTTTTGCCGCATTAACCCCCTAAAAACGGGGTTAATGTGACACTCTGATGAAATTCTCTAAAATGTTACATTATGTCGTAATATTTCAGCTGGGCTGCAAAAGGTAATCTTTTGCATAGATTCGACGGATTCGTTTCTCTTGCAAATCTGTTACGTGAATGGTGTGGGCGTTTTTGTTCAGGTGCGGAATAGAACGCGTTTTTAACTGTGGAATGTGTTTGGGGAGCGTATCGATTTGTTCCATGGTAAAAAGCTTGGAAACAGCAAGCTCACCTTTACGGTTACAAACATACCAGTGCTGAGGCCTGAAAACATGGTCCAAATCGTAAGGGGAGTTGGCAGCTTCTACCATGTCGAGCGCATCATTTAATGAGTGGAGCGACCGATATTGCTCGTTGACCGATGGGTGAATGCTGACCCGGTCCGTTCCGCCCTTTTTAGCGAATGACCACGCCGACACAAAACGCTCAACCGGATCACGCCAGATTGCAAAGCTTGGCAAGATTCTAACCATTTCCGGGGCGACGTGGCGGTAGTACCGGATGGTTTCATGCATCATAACCCCGCCATAGAGTTGGTCACAGATGGACGTACCACCATTTTTGGGGACGTGGACAAAGAGCACACCCGATTTAACAATGGATTTTAAGCGCGCTTCCCGTTTTTTTCCACACGGCAAGGGTAGGCGTAGGTCAGCGGCGCGCTCGTGGATATCGTTGAATTGCTGAACTTGGAAAGCAGTACGCAAGCTACGATGTAACCAGTCTTCTTTCGCAATCGTGGGAAGCGGGAAGTCCGCAATAGTTTGTGTTTCGTTGAAGGCGAGAGCGGATTGCTGTGTCATGACTGGGTACCCATCTCTTAAATCGGGTTCTTAAAGCGTATGGTCTTTAAGATATAGAGATGAGCAACCAGTGGTGTAAAAAACGGAAACAGAATGAAACGGCAGAGTCTATTTATCTATTTCCATATTTTCGTGCGAGTAAAGTGCACGTAAATAGTTGGATTTGGTGGTAAATCATCAAGGGAAGGACAATAATTCCTACAGTCGATGCTGGAAAAATAACGCTTGCCATGGGCACGCCTGAAGCAAGTGATTTTTTGGACCCACAAAGTTGTAGAGAAATATTGTTTTCAATAGGCATTTTTCGGCCAATAGAGCGCGAAATGGTTAGAATAAAAGTTAGGATTATAAAGTTAATCGCTGTTATTTCGAGGAGGCGCAATAAGGATACACGGTGCCAAATCCCTTCCGTTACGGCCGCGCTGAATGCCGTGTAAACGACGAGAATAATGGAGCCACGGTCGGTCAAGGAAATTAGGAATTTGTGCTTTTTGACGATGGGGCCGACCCAAGTCTGAACAATTTGACCAAGCGCGAAGGGCAAAAGAAGTTCTTTGCTTACATCTAAAATTGCTTGCAGGGGTGATGAGCCACTGTGATGAGCGCCTCCCAAAAGAAGCCCAGCAAGGAGCGGCGTAAGCACAATTCCAGCAATGTTGGACATCGTAGCAGCGCAGATTGAGGCTGAAACATTGCCGCGTGCAATGGAAGTTAGAGCGATAGATGATTGCACGGTGGATGGCAGGCAGCATACGAATAAAATGCCGCTCCATAGTCCGTCACCGATCAGGCCGTCCGGTGAAATGGATTTAAAGAGAAAATGTAGGAAAAGCCCAAGAAGAGGGAAAATGACAAAGGTGCAAAGCAACACTCCACCTTGCAATCGCCAGTCGCGAACGCTCTCTACGATGGCTTTTCGCTCAAGCTTGGCACCTTGAAAAAAGAACATCAGCGCTATGAGAATTGTAACAAGGTGCGAGAGCACATTACTGAGCGCGCCATGGCATGGAAAAAAAGATGCCAGGAGGACGGCGCCAATGAGCGCCATGAGAAAGGGGTCGAGACGTTTCATAGGGCAGTATGGGATGAGTTTTTTAAAAGATGCAAACAACAATATGGTTTTTTGAAAATTGCCCCTAGGGAGGTGCCTTGGTAGGCTGGCCTCTAGGGTTCACAAACCCAATAAATGTGCTGGAGGGGTAATAATCATGGGCAACGAGACACATAAAGATCAAGGTATTGTGTCCCCTCCAGACCTGGCCACGGAGGGTTTTGTCTCAAGCAGGCGCCGTGCTTTGGCATCGTTGCTTACAGCAGGCGCGGTGCTGGGGGTAGGGCGTGCGCGGGGGGCAGAACCAGCACATTCCGCAATCCCAGCGCCGAAAGACCAGCCTAATAACGCGCATGCTGAACCTGCTAATCATCCGGGTGGGGCCGCACAGCCTGTCGTAAAAACACAGGCCGACTATTTTTATCGGCCGAATATTCACTACAGCCCATCGACGGGGTTTATGAACGACCCGAACGGTTTGATTTTTGATGGTGAGCGTTACCATCTTTATTATCAGTACGACCCCTTCTCACCGTATGCTGGCCGGGTGCATTGGGGGCATGCAACGAGTACAGATTTATACACATGGCAAGATGCCCCGATTGCTATTGATGAAACTCCGGCAGGCGAAGCTTATACGGGGTGTGTTGTTATGGACCGGAACAATGTCTCGGGTTTGTTCCCGCCCAAAACAGCGGAAAAAACGTCTGTAGGTGCAGGCGCCAGTGGATCAGCAGTGAGCGTCCCAACTGCGACGCAGGAGGCGGTTCGGGCTCTGGCCCCAAAAATGGGGAAAGAGACTTCTGATGCCCCTTATGCACCTGAAGCAATGTCAGCGCTAAAACCAAATGCGGACAAGCCTTTCGGTACATTTTATGCCCCGGAAGCCGGGCCTGTCGCATCTGCTAACGCGAATACTTCAGGGCTACCCCCAATGGCTGGTGGTATGATCGCTTTATATACGCGCGCAACGCCCCAGAAGCAGTCGCAATACATCGCTTGGAGTCCTGATGGTGGCAATCATTTCATTGATTACGACCAGAATCCGGCACTTGATTTAAATATGACATCCTTCCGGGATCCAAAGGTTTTTTGGCACGACGGAAGCCAGAAATGGGTGATGGTGGTTGCAAAATCTCGAGAGCACAGGATCGCATTTTTTGGCTCCATAGATCTAAAGCACTGGATGCATTTAAGTGATTTTGGACCTGCAGGCTTGTTTGGAGTGGATTACGAATGTCCCAATTTGCTTGAGGTGGAGATTGAGGGACAAAAAGGGGTTCGTCGTTGGGTTTTGTTTGTTTCTGTAAACCCAGGTGGGCCGCAGGGTGGATCGGTTACGCAGTATTTTATCGGAAATTTTGACGGAGAACGCTTTATTCCGGAAAATACGGTGATTGGCCTCACTGACTTTGCAAAAGACAGTTACGCTATGCAGGTCTACAATGATTTTCCTGAAAATAAGGCTGTGTATTTTGCATGGTTCGGGAATTGGCAATATTGCGAGGAAGTACCCAATAGAAGTTGGCGCGGTTTAATGAGTCTGCCGCGCGAAATGAGCTTGCGGCATGACGATATGAATTGGCTCCGCCTCGTACAGCGTCCCTATGGTTTGGCTGCTTTGCGGCAGCCAGAAATGCCCTTCAAGCCGACACGGATACAGGCCCAAAGCGGTGTTCAAACGAGTCTTCCGGTTGGGCAGGCGTTTGAGTTGTCCTTAACCGCCACTGTGGATGAGCGCGTGAATGCACAACCGGACGGAAATCAGGGGCGCGCCGGACGGTTTGTCATTGTTTTTTCAAACAGCCAAGGTGAGTCACTATCAATTGGATTTGACGCTTTTTCCGGGCAATTATGGTTGGATAGAGGAAATTTGCATGGCTTCTCCCAACCATTCTTTACGGAGCGTTTTTCCACGCCGCTTATAGCCAATAGCCGTCGGTTCAATGTACAAATTATCGTAGATGCCTGTGCCTTGGAAATTTATGCCAATGATGGTTTGTCTGTAGGTACTGCACTAATTTATCCAGCAAATCCGTTGGAAACGCTTAGCTTAGAAGCAACAAATGCAGGTGCCACGATCCATGAAATTCGGTTATGCGGTTTGAAAAAAACAATGGACCGTCCGACGGCTGCTTAAGCCTGACTTTTGCGGGTTGAGAACAGTAGAAGCTCGTGTTTGTGCTCAGAGGCAGACTTGCCGGATTTTAGGTGCCGGCTGAGGCTGGGCATAAAAGGAAGCGGCATGAAAAATTAGCAATTTTTTCATCAATAGGGGCGATCTTGAGGAAAATAACTCTCATAGGCGTATCAAGATCGTGCTCGAAAATTTTCGTTTCAGAACAAAAATAGCATTTATTGCTGTTGCTCTTCTGATTGTTTCGGTATTCGGCGCTGGGTTCAGAGCGTATACTCAGTCATCGCTCAACGAAAAGTATAACGATTTTATTTTAAAAGACGACAGAGGCACGATCGCGCTTGCCCGTATAACGGACAAGATAAATGCGATGTTATACGCAACAAGACGAATAACAGACCCCGGAAGCGGCAGTAAAATAAATACAATAATTAATCGGTTTCATACTGATGAATCTGATACGATTCTCTTATTTTCTAAAATTTATGAAATAGACCCATCCCTCAAAGAGAGTTTGTCTCCGTTAGAGCAACGTTACCAGCATTTGCAATCAATGATGGATCAGGTGGTTGATCTGGTGCAGGGGGAAGTCTGGATAAGTCTTCTTCGCTTTTGTCAGGTATGGACGATTTTGGAATAAAATTGGCAGTAGATATTGGGTCTTTAGAAAAAGAAAAAATGTCTAATACGGATTATCTTTTCAAAAAGATGATCAATAATTCTATTAAGTATTCCTATATTTGTACATTTACATCACTTTCTCTCCTTTTCGTTGTGTTTGTTTTTTCACTCATTGTAAGTGCTAAAGATATTATTCGACCGCTTAACCTTGTTAGAAATAGAATGTTTTTAATTGCTGACGGTAAGTTGGACGAAGAGATACCGTGCTTAAGACGTGGAGATGAGGTTGGCGATATTGCGAGAGCACTACAGACTATTCAAAGCAGTCTTCAAGCAGCTCGGAAAGTTGAAAAGGAGCAAGCTGAAGAGCGTGCAAATGTGGAAAAGGAACGTGCAGCGGTTATTTTGCATCGTGAGGAGGAGGCCGCTCAAATTCAATCCGTATCTGATACCGTGCGGGAGGGTTTGGCAGCGCTCGCGGAGGGTAATGTTACCTACAGGATAAAAGCTGAATTCCCCGACAAATTTCAGACGATGAAAGTGGACTTTAATAAAGCTTGTGCCCAGTTACAGCAGACGATTAATGCTGTCCAAAGGGGTGTAGTCGCGATTGGGACGGGTGCAAAGCAAATCACTACGGCATCAGAAGATATGGCTAGGCGCACTGAGCAGCAGGCAGCAAACATAGAAGAGTCGTCAGTGGCACTGGGTCGAGTGGTCGAAATGGTGCGTGATACCGCTGAAAATGCATCGCAAGCAGCCCGTGTGACGGATGAGGCGCGTCAGGGGCAGAATCTTCTGGAGGTATTGTGCAGTCTGCGGTGAGTGCCATGGGCGAAATCGAACAAAGCTTCAAACATATTAATCAGGTCATTGGCTTAATTGATGACATAGCATTCCAGACAAATTTATTGGCTTTAAATGCAGGAATTGAAGCTGCACGCGCAGGCGATGCAGGGCGGGGGTTTTCTGTTGTTGCGACTGAAATCCGTAATTTAGCGCAACGCTCGGCTGACGGTGCGCGTGAGGTAAAAGCATTAGTTTCGAACTCAAACATATTCGTAAATGATGGCGTGAAGCTTGTCAGAGATGCAGGCGGCGCGTTGGATATGATCTTTAAAAGAATGGACGATATTGATCGTCTGGTTTCATCGATTGCTCAAGCTTCAAGTGGGCAGTCAGTCGCGCTTAATGAGATTAATTTGGCTGTAGGCGAGATGACCACGGCAACTCAACAAAATGCAGCTTTAGTTGAGCAAAATACGACAGCGATATCGTCCTTGGATCAAGAAGCCGAAGAATTAGGCAAGGAGGTTGGTTTCTTTCGTGTGAATTACACGGATTATGTCCCAATGGATGAAAAAATTAAGGTAAAAAAACCAATAGAATTAGAGTTTTGTAGCACTTCAGACAGCGGGTGGGAACATTTTAGGTAAATCGTTTGTGGGGTCTATAAAATGAATATTCCTACAGTAGGGGACCTGAAGGAAAAGAACATTATAATAAATGATCTTTTTTGTTCAGTTTACGATATTTCAAATGAAAACACCCTTATTATAGCGGGTATTGTAAAAAAATACTCTGGATTAAATATAGATCTTACAAAAAAACCTTTAATTATATCTCGGTTAAGCCGGCGGTTGCGCTTGTTAAAATGTAACAACTTTGACGACTATATAAAGTATATTTCTATGGTGGATAATACCCATGAGAAAGAGCAAATGGCGATTGCTCTTACAACAAACACCACAGCATTTTTCAGAGAGGCGCATCATTTTGATGCGCTGCGAAGCCTTTGTAAGCGGCGCGTATCACATGACGTCGCGACCGATGGTGCATTTAGAATTTGGTGTGCTGCTGCTTCAAGTGGAGAAGAAGCTTATTCGGCTGTATTTTCTGTTGTTGATCTCTTCAAAAACAAACATCAGAAAAATCTGAGAGTTTTAGCTACGGATATAAATCCATATGTTTTAGAAAAGGCGCGCAATGGTACTTATTTATCAGAGTACAAATATAATATACCAAAAAATTTATTTAATGAGTTTTGCGTAGAGAATAAATACATAAATCAATTTTCGATAGATGAAAAAATTAGGTCAAAAATATTTTTTGAGAAGATGAATCTCATACAAAAATGGCCAATAGAGAAGAAAATGGATGCAATATTTTGCCGTAATATCTTTATCTATTTTGATAAAGAAACAAAAGAAAATGTATTGCGCAGAATGTTGTCACATTTGCACATTGGAGGAGAAATTTACTTCGGCCATTCAGAACATATACGCTCACCTGAGCGGTATGGTTTGGAAGCTTGCGGGGTTACCGCGTACAGGAAGGTGGCTAATTAATGCGCCCTGTATCTGTTCTAATCGTTGATGACTCAATCACTGCACGTTCGCTTATGACCGTCGCGTTGCGAAGAGATCCTCTCATTACCGTCGTTGGTACCGCAGCAACCGCTTTTGAAGCGCGGGATATGATTATGGCACTCAAGCCTGATGTTTTGACGTTGGATGTCGAAATGCCGCAGATGAATGGTCTGGAGTTTCTTGAAAAAATAATGACCTTGAGGCCTATGCCAGTTGTTATGGTTTCATCCCATACTCGCAGGGGGGCAGATACGGCCATACGCGCTTTAGAAATTGGTGCAGTTGAATGTTATGCAAAGTCCGTCACACGGCCGGGGCACTCAGTATACGAAGATTTGCCCCTTGTAATTCACAGGGCCGCTAAAGCTCATATCAGACAGACTAAAAAAGGGGAGGATGTTAGGGATTTTTCTCCCATCATACGTAATAGTGAACTGCATTCTCCTCTAATTGCTATCGGGTCTTCTACGGGAGGGGTTGAAGCGCTGAGCGAGGTTTTGCGGCGTTTCCCGGTAAATTGCCCCCCGACAGTTATAGCGCAGCATTTGCCTGGTGCATTCAGCGAAGGTTTTGCCAAGCGGCTCGATCATTTATGTGCGCCTAAGGTTAGGCTTGCTCAACATCTCGCGCCTGTTACTCAGGGAGAAATTGTCATAGCCCCTGGGGGGAGCGGCATATGGAGGTTGTCCGGCGTAGTGGTGAGATTTTTACGCGTTTGGTGGAAAGAGAGCCAGTCAATGGGCACAGGCCATCCGTAGATGTCTTGTTTGACTCGGTGGCAAAATTTTGCGGGAACCATGCTGTAGGAATTATCCTGACTGGCATGGGTAATGATGGTGCTCAAGGGTTGCTCCGAATGCGTAGAGCTGGGGCGTACACTATCGGGCAAGATGAAAGCACATGTGTTGTTTATGGCATGCCAAAAGCAGCCTATGATATTGGAGCTATCGACCTCCAAATACCATTAAAAGAAATAACGGACTCTATTTTTAATAAAATATCAAAATTAAATATTTATGAAAAAACATAAAAACCTTAATTATTATAATAATCGTTAATTTAAAAAAATTATTTTGGAGAAAATGTCACTTTTGGATTTTAGAAATGTATAATAAATTACTAATCAAAACAAAAATATCATTGCTGGCTTGTGCGTTGGCGGGTATTGCCCTGCTAGGCACAGCATTTCTTGCCTGGCGGGAAATGGCAATGGAGGCCAAGTACAGGGCAATAGTTCTCGTTGATGAGCCGGGAACATTAGAGCTTGCGAAGGCGACAGATAAAATTGATGCTTTGCTTTATGCATCTCATCGAATGATGGAGCAGGTTCATGCCGCAGGTTTCAAATTAACCTATCAGCGGCTCCAGCAAGATGTAAAAGGTATGGATAAGGTTTTGGAGCAGGCTGGGCGTACTGATCCAAGCTTGAGAAAGACACTTTTCCCTCTGCTTCGACAGTGGACCGACCTTAAAAGAATGTTTTTGCAGACTGCTGCGGCAGCACGGCAAGGAGATGTTGAGCAAGTCATAGATAATTTAAACTTTCTGGATAATGAAGGGATGAATTTTTCTATTAATATTGGAGAAATATCAGATGATAGAATGGTTTACCTTAGTAATTATACAAACAATATTGCAAAAAAATCAAAAATTTCCATCTATATTTGTGTATTAATTATATTCTTTTCCGTCATGTTGGCATCTTTTTTGCTGATATATTTATCAGGGAAAGGTGTTGTTAGCCCTTTGCTAAAAATAAGAGATAATATGCTCGCCATAGCGGCGGGTACTGTGAATGTGGATATTCCTCTTCGGGAGCGAGGCGATGAGGTGGGGGCTATGGCGAAAGCGCTTTACACCATGCAAGCAGGCCTACAACAGGCAAAGATTTTGGAAAACAAACAGAAAATACAGGAAGAAAACTTAGCTCAAGAGCAGCGCCTTTTTGCCGAGGCTGTGGAAAAGGAAGCGGCTATTGAACAGCAGGCTGTTGATATGATCAGGCTGGGGCTGGCAGAGGCCGCGAACGGGAATTTAACCCATCGTATTGTTGTGGATTTTCCCGAGAAATTACGCGTGATGAAGGAGGATTTTAACAGTTCCTTCGTCAAATTGAGAACTGCCCTGGCTGATGTACAAGCAGGTGTCATGGTGATTAAAGCCGGATCAGAGCAAATTGCGGTAGCGTCTAACGATGTATCCTGCCGTATTGAGCGCCAAGCTCTTAGCATTGAGCACTCTTCGCTAGCACTGAACCGTGTTTCGGGCATGCTTAAAGATGCGGCTTCGAGTGCTGGTAAAGTGGCGGGCGTTACAGAAAGTGCTCGTGCCAATGCTGAGCATTCGGCGATGAAAATGCATAATGCCGTGAAGGCAATGGATCTTATCGACAATGGCTTTAAGGAAATTAGCCAGGTGATTGGTTTGATTGACGATATCGCCTTCCAAACTAATCTTTTGGCATTAAATGCCGGTATTGAAGCAGCTCGCGCAGGCGATGCTGGGAGTGGGTTTGCAATAGTCGCACGCGAAGTGAGGACGTTGGCTTTGCGCTCTGCTGAAAGCGCGCAAAAGGTAAAAACGCTGATTTCTAAGTCAGGGGATTTTGTTAAAGATGGTGTTCTGCAAGTGAATGCAGCTGGCGGAGCCTTGGGTGATATATTGGCCCAAGTTGCTGAGATAAATAGGCACGTATCGGAAATCGCCCGTTCATCAGTTGGCCAAGCAGCCGCGGTTGAGGAGATTAACGTTGCGGTTAATGAAATGACTAAAACGACACATCAGAACGCCGCTATGATTGAACAAACTGCGGCGTCAATCACGACTCTCGATCAAGAGGCGACCCGTTTGAAAGAGAAAATTTCTGTTTTTAAAGTGGATCACATTGCGCAGCGTAAACAGGGAGGGTTGGCTCTCTCTCAGACACAAAATGCACGGCCCATGAGAAAGACCCGCCGCTTGCATGCATAAAGATTTAGCGCTGTGTGTAGTTTAGGGTATCTTCTCATTACGGTATTGGCACCGGGGTAAAGTCCGGGAATGTAATGAGAAGGATAATCCGTGCAGGCAGGTAGCCGTCAGCAACGCAGGGTTGGGTTCGGGCAGCTCAGCGCGTATCTGGCAATGAGCGTCTTATTCATTCTTGTCGTGGCTACCGTTGTTGCGCCCGTTTATGCGCGTTGGTGTGGAATAGATGCGTTCGCGTCTAATGTCGCTGGAACGACATTGCGGGCCGGGCGGCTCGTTGATTTAATGCAGCCAAACGATAATCCGCTCCATCTCGGTCTTTCCCCTTTAGGACCAGACTGGACACCCGGCGCGTACATGCTCGGTGCAGATACGCAGGGGCGTGATGTTGCGGCACGCTTACTTTATGGTGGGCGTAATTCTCTCATTATTGCCAGTGCGGCAGCGACCTTATGTTTAGCGCTTGCGTGCAGTGTGGCGCTTTGGTCGGGTTATAGCGGTGGCTGGGTAGATGCCGTTCTTTCGCGCTGTATGGACATTATGTGGGCCATACCGGTTTATTTGCTCGCGATTTCGTTGTCAGTAGTCACATTGGGGCGTGGACTGCACTTAGGATCTTGGCAGATACGTGCAGATAGCTTGCTTATTCCCATTGTAATTATCGGGCTTGTATATGTGCCGTATGCTGCACGCACATTGCGTGCACGGGTTAAGCAGTTTGCACGCGCTGAATTTGTTTTGGCAGCCCGCGGGGCGGGTGCGTCGGATGTGAGAATTATTTTTGTAGAAATACTGCCAAATTTGCTGCCAGCATTGTTGGTCATGGCGCCTCTGGTCATGGCGCTGTGTCTGATGGCTGAGTCTGCTTTGTCGTTCTTGTCATTGGGTGTGCAGGCGCCAGCAGCCTCTTGGGGGACTATTATTCTGGATGGGGAAGGGCTTTTATACACGCGCCCATTGGTTGCGATCGCTCCCGGAATTTTAATTGCGACAACTGTTTTGTCACTGAATGTTCTCGGTGGGAGTTTACAAAAAGCGCTGGATAGAACCGGGCCTTCAGTGAGGGGGCGTAAGTAATGCTCGGTGCCTTATTGTCACGTCTCGGGCAAATGGTGCTGGTTCTTTTCGGCATTTCTGTACTGGTCTTTGCAATCTTTTTCGTTACTCCGGGGGCAGATCCTACAGCGCGTATCGCCGGGCGCGGGGCTAGCCCAGAAGTTATAGCGCGCATCAGGGCGGATTACGGCTTTGATCGCTCGTTACCTGTTCAATACGTGACTATGATGAAGAAACTCTTCATCACTCGCGATTTAACGTCATATGTAAATCACGGGCAGCGCGTAGTGCCTGAAGTCTTTCAGGCTGCGCCTGTAACGGGGTCGTTGGTTGTTTGGGCTGCAGTTTTTTGGATGTTTGGGGCCGTGTCTTTGGGGTTGGTATCGGCTATTTTTGAAGAGACATGGGTAGATCGTTTCATAATGGGCATGGGTCTGGTGGGGTTATCCATGCCAGTGTTTTGGCTTGGGGAGACAGTCAATCTTTTGACCCAAAGTCGTTGGCATGACACGCTGTTACTGCGCTGGGTACCGCCACTGGGGTATACGGCTTTTCACGAGAATGTTGGGAAGTGGGCACTTAGTCTTTTGCTACCAGCGCTCACATTATCGGTTTCTTTTATCGGTTTTTACGCGCGCGTCCTGAGGAATGATCTTTTAGCCGCAATGAGAGATGACTCGGTGCGTACGGCAAGGGCTAAAGGTGTTGGTCCCGCTGCCCTGTGGCTCCGTTATGGCCTTCGTCTTTCGTGGATGGGGCTTATTTCATTGTTTGGGCTGGACTTTGCTCAGCTTCTGGGGGCGGAGCTTTGCTGGTCGAGGTTGTGTTCGCCTTGCCGGGTGTCGGGCGTTTGACATACCAAGCCCTTGCAACTTTGGACCTCCCCTTGATTATGGCAACGGTCATGTACGCAGCGTTTCTCGTGGTTCTCACAAATGCTGTGGTCGACGGAGTTTATGTGTTGTTGGACCCGCGGTTGAGGGGAGGGCGGCATGGTCGGTGAGGCATTACTAGCAATTGATGACCTACGCCTCTCTCTGATGGATGGCGTGCGCCTGCTTGATGGTGTTTCGTTGTCAGTGCAGCGCGGTGAGGCGCTTGGTATTGTAGGAGAATCTGGCTCTGGGAAGAGTTTAACGGCTTTAAGTGTGCTGCGCCTTGTTCCGGGGGTCAAAACCGAGGGGGCGGTACGGTTAAGTGGCGCTGATGTCGTTGGCATGACGGAACGGGAACTGAGGAGCGTGCGCGGGCGTAAAGCCGCGATGGTGTTCCAAGACCCAATGACGGCATTCTTCCCGGTGAAGTCCGTTGGTGACCAGATTGTTGAGCAAATCCGACTACACCGAAAAATCCGCTCTCGGGCAGCTTGGGCTGAAGCTGTTGCTCTTTTAGAGCGTATGGGAGTGCCAGATGCGCAGCGCGCCGCACGCCGTTACCCGCACCAGCTTTCCGGAGGCTTGAGGCAAAGAGCCATGATTGCCATGGCACTTTCTTGCACGCCGGACCTGCTCATTGCAGATGAGCCAACGACCGCCTTGGACGTAACGGTGCAGGCGCAAATTTTGGTCCTGTTCAATGAAATCCGCGCCAAGGGCTCGGGTTTAGTCATTATCACCCATGATTTAGGTGTTGTCGCTCAAACGTGTACGCGTATCGCTGTCATGTATGCTGGTGTTGTTGTGGAGGAGGGGGCTACGGAAAATATCCTGCAAAAGCCGTTGCACCCTTACACACAGGCCCTTGTTGCAGCGATTCCGCCTTTGAGCGGGGCGCGTCCAGAGAGTTTGCAAAGTCTAGCCGGGACGCCTCCTACTCCGGCCCATCGGCCAAGCGGTTGTGTGTTTGCACCGCGCTGCATGTATGTTCATGAGGCGTGTGCGCAGCGGCCTTCTCTCTTGACGGGAAAAACGGGCCGGAAAGTCGCATGTGTTTTGTATAAAGGTGCGGAGATGCTGGATTAATGCCAAACTACGCACAGACTGGGGGGCCGCTTTTACAAGTTACAGGTCTTTGCCGGCGCTACCCTCTTGGGAAGGGACGTGTTTTACACGCTGTCTCAGGCGTATCCTTTGCCGTCGAACGTGGTGAGGCTCTTGCGCTTGTCGGGGAATCTGGTTGCGGGAAATCCACTTTGGGGCGCTTATTGGTAGCGTTAGACCGACCCGATAGCGGCGAAGTGTGTTTGGGTGGCCGGGTGATTAGTAGGCTATCGGATCGTGCGCTGCGACCGCTCCGTCCGCGTATGCAGATGGTATTTCAAGATTCGTTATCGAGTTTTAATCCTCGCCGTAAAGTCGGTGATGCCTTGATCGAACCGTTGAAAATTCATCGTCGTGCCTATGACCCTGCATTTCTGGAGCGCCTTCTTAAGCAGGTTGGCTTGCCGCCGGATGTGATGGACAGACTACCTGGCTCTTTTTCTGGGGGGCAGAGACAACGTCTCAATATAGCTCGCGCCTTAGTTTTAGAACCCGAACTTTTAGTGGCCGATGAGCCTGTCTCTGCACTAGATGTTTCGCTTCAAGCGCAGATCATTAATCTTTTAGGTGAATTAAGGCGCAGTTTGGGTTTGGCGTGCGTTTTTATCTCGCATGATTTGTCCGTTGTAAGGCAAATGAGCGACCGAATTGCCGTGATGTATCTAGGGCGTATCGTTGAATTAGGGGAAACTTTGGCTGTTATGGAGCAGCCGTCTCATCCGTACACACACGCGCTTTTACAAGCCATTCCTCGTTTAAATCGTCCATTGCCGCCACCTCTAAGCGGTGATGTGCCAAGCCCTATTGATCTTCCTGCTGGTTGTCCGTTTCATACGCGCTGCCCCTCTGTCCAAGCGCGGTGCGCACAAGAGCGACCGGAACTGCGAACCGTAGACGGGGGGCGGGAGGTCGCGTGCCATTACCCGATGAATCAGGGCGTAGCGTAATTTCGGCACATAGCTTATTTGTGAAGTACAAAAAACTCTGGCTTTACAGGTTTGTTACAAGTTGAGGCTTGCGCTGGTTCAGGGGAGAGTTCTTCTGTGTCATGCTTTTGCATTCAGAGGTGTCCATGTTTGATGTCCGCTTAACTGCCGCAGTGAAAACAACGCTACGCTCAGTGTTCAACACAGCAATGCTTGCAAGCGTAGGATTGTCGGTGCTTGTGAGCACATCTGCTGTTGCGGCGGACGAGGCGCAAAAAACTGACAACACTGTGAATGTGTCCTCACAAGACGCCGCTTTTGCGGAAGATTTAGAGCAGCGGACCTTCCAGTGGTTTTGGCAAAATTCTAACCCCAAGAATGGCCTCGTGCCGGATCGTGCTCCGCTGCCCAATGGTGCCGCAAGCGTGGCGAGTGTTGGTTTTGGCCTGACAGCTTATGGTATCGGGGCTGAACGCGGTTATATCTCGCGGGATGATGCTGTTGAACGTACGCTGGTGACGTTGCGCTTCATGAGCAATTTACCACAAAACGAGAACATCACGGGAAGTGCGGGTTACCGAGGATTCTTCTACCACTTTCTCGACCCAAATACTGGTTTGAGGGTCGCGGATTGGTCTGAACTCTCCAGTATTGACACCGCACTCTTCATCTCTGGCGTGTTGTTCGCGCAGTCGTACTACACGCATGACACGCCGCACGAAGCAGAAATACGCAAGCTGGCCGAAGGCCTGTATAGTCGGGTCGATTGGGCTTGGATGCGCAATAATGGCCAATGGCTCAGCATGGGGTGGTACCCAACCGGGAAATTCATTAGCACCCCGTGGAAAGGGTATAGTGAGGGCCTCGTTTTATACTTGTTGGCTTTGTCTTCCCCGACGCACCCATTGCCGCCAGAAATGTGGAATCAGTGGACACAAAGTTTCGCCGGGCAATGGGCTAGTTTTGAGGGGCGTAAATTTCTCAATTTTGCACCTTTGTTTGGGCACCAGTACAGCGAGTCATGGTTGGACCTTAGAGGAATACAAGACGACTTCTCTCGGGCGCATCAAACGGACTATTTCCAGAATAGTCGGGCCGCAACATATGCACAGCGGGATTATGCCATTCGAAACCCGGGAAAGTGGAAAGGATACGGTCCTAACCTTTGGGGTTTGACAGCATCAGACGGTCCGGGTGAGGCGCGACAGGATGATGAAGGGCATAGCCGCCATTACCTTGCATATAGCGCCCGTGGTGCCGGGGCAGATTACATCCTAGATGACGGGACCATAGCCCCGACGGCGGCTGGTGGCTCGGTTGCGTTTGCGCCAGAAATCGTGCTGCCAGCTTTGCGTTCAATGCATGATCAATATGGCAGCCGTATTTATGACCAGTTCGGCTTCAAAGACGCCTTTAACCTGACGTTTAAAGACCACGGCCAGTTTTGGGTCGACGGTCAGCAACTGGGCATTGATCAAGGGCCCATACTACTCATGCTGGAAAACTGGCGGAGTGGTTTTGTATGGAACGTAATGCGCAGCAATAGCCACATCCGGGACGGCTTGACGCGAGCCGGTTTCACAGGGGGGTGGCTCGCGCAACCATAATATTAGTGTGGGGATGGATGGGCTGAACGAAACAAAGCCCATTCCTCTTTCACGGTACCATCCGGTAAATGGCAGTACCCGACTTGACCGCCTTTCTCGTTGCGAATCTGTACTGTGCCGCCAATTTTCTCGCAGTAAACGGAAGCTGGATTAGCCATACCCAATGTGGGCGCATGCGTCGGGTGTGTTTGCGCGTTACAAGAGGCAAGTGCCAAACAGCATAATAAGAGTGAGGCGCGCATGGTGGTGATCCCTCAATGTAATAAGGAATACAAAGCTTATCACAGTCCGGGCCTTTGTGCTCAGAGCGTGTGACAACTGACGGAAAGAAATGTTAGGGTCACTCACCTCAATCATTCAGGGAATTGATGAATGCGTCTTTTACTCGCTCTTCTTCTGCCTTGGTTTCAATTTTTTACAATAGGTCGTCCAATCAGCGGTCTTATTTGCTTGTTCCTGCAAATTACTGTGATTGGCTGGCCACCGGCCGCTATCTGGTCGGTTTACGCCCTTACCCAGTACCGCGCAGAGCAGCGTAACCGCTCTTAATTGAGCGTGTACCCGGCCCGGAAAGGTCGGGTAAAATTTCTAACTCTAATTGAGATTAATTATTATTTGTGATAGTTGCCAGCTCTTCAATCAGGCTGAGCCGCGCATAGGGCAAAGAAAGGGTGGGAGTGTGTCCATTCTGGTTGCGCGGTGCTGCCTGGAACGGGATGACATATGATCTCTTTTTACATTCCAATAATTTTAAGCGTTGTTTCTGCTTTAGGCGCAGTAGGATTTCTCTATTTATCGGCCCCCGCGCAAAGTATTTTGTCCAAGCCTATAGCGCGTCGCGCTGGCTGGGGTGGTTCTTGCGTGTTGTGGTGCGCGAGTGTTGTTCTACTTGAGCGTGCAATGTCATTCCCAGCGGCGCTGAGCGTTGTTGTGCTGTTGTTCATGTTAGGCTGCATAATTTTGGCGTTTGTACGCGGCCTATCTCAAGCCCCCTCTCGTTCGTCTCCTACAAAAAATGCGTAATCAGCAGCGTATGAAACGGGTTAGCCAAGACCCGGAAATGTTGATCAGGCAATGGCCGAGTAAAGTGTTTGCGGGCTTGTTGCTGGGCGCGCCGCTTAGCTTGGGAGTGCTGGGAGATTTGGGGTTATTGCTCCACGTGTCTCGTCAGTTGGATCAGCCTGAAGCTCTGCTTCTGCGCTGGGTTCCCGGTGCGGTGTGGGTGCTCTCTTTCTGTTGGGCATTAGCTTTACGCTCGGGCTTACGAGCTTGGGGAGGGCTGCTTCTTGGTAATGCTCTGATTTGGGGGCTTTACGGAATATTGTATATACTGCGCGTCGCAGGATGGGCTGCGTTATGATTAGAAAACCAGAAATTGTCGCTCTGTACCGCCGACTGCACAGTTGGGTTGGTATTTTGGCCGGTTTATTCCTTTTTATTGGGTTCTATGCCGGAACGTTGACGCAGTTTGAGGAGCCTTTGCGCGGCTGGGCGATGCACCATGATGGGTTGCCTGCGCCGGTAGAGTTCAACCGTCTGGCGGAATTACGCGATAAAGCCCTTGTTGAGTTTCCCGAAGCAAAGTCGGGTTTTTCATTAAACTTTGAGCCCAACAGTTCTGACCCCTCAAGCATGAACTGGGTTCTTCAAAGAAGCCGTGACCATGGTCCGGGGTTGACCGTGTATGCGGGTTTAGATCAGGAAGGGCACGTTTTTGTTAAAGAGCGTGTTCAGCCTCAAGGCCCCCGCTTTATCAATATGCTGCACCAACGCATCGGCTTGCCCTTAAATCGTGCGTGGGGGCGCCCTGTGATGGGAATTGTTGCGTTTCTTTATGCAGCAGCCCTCATCTCCGGTGTGGTGGTGATGCTGCCTTCTGTGGCGCGGGCAATGTTTACCATGCGGCTCGGGCAAGGGGCGCGACGCGCGTGGTTTGATTTACATACTTTGCTTGGTGTTTTTTCTCTTCCTTTTCACATTATGATTGCTGTCACCGCATTGGGCTTTGCTTTTGTTGAGCCTCTAGGGATGGCGGAGCGTGCTCTGTTTATACCTGCGTCCGGCGGTGGCGCTCATGGACCGCAAGGTCAAGGTCCGCAAGCTTTTCAGGGCTTTCAGGGGGAGCAAGGTCAGCAGGGTATGCGGGAGCGGGAAGGACAGGGCAGAGAGCACGCCCGTGGCAACCGGGAAGTCCGTATGGCGGGGAATCAAACTCTGCTTACGCCTGAGGAACTTGTACTCCGCTTAAAGCATCAGGCACCACAATTCAGACCGACGGCTATAGATTATATGCCGAACAAACAAGGTTACCGTGTCATGGTCGTTGGTCCTGATGCGACAACCGTGACGCGAACAGCTAGAGGCGGGATGGTACCGGTTGATCCCTATACTGGTCACATCACCAGCATGAAAGATCTGCCTTATAAGCAGAGTGACGCATTCCTTGCGGCTACAGCTGTTGGTGGTTTCCATTTTGGTCGTTTTGGTGGCTGGGTTGGTCACATCACCATGGCGTTAATGAGCGCGGTAGGATGTTTTCTTTTCTACTCAGGTAATGCGTTGTGGCTTGCGTCACGCAGGCGTAAGGATCGCGCCGCTGGATACCTGACAGACCGTTTGGGAACCAAAATTCTTTCAATATTGAGTTCTGGCGTCATGTTCGGCTGCATGGCGGGCGTTTCAGCTGTGTTGGTTGCAATGTTGATAATGCCAAATGCTGAATATTATGCTGTTTGTGAGGCAGTATTTTACGCGGTATTTTTTGTTTGCCTTGCTATCGCCGGTGTTATGGGTGGAGAACGCTCTATCCCATGGCTCATGCGGATTGTTGCGTTCATAACAATATTGGTGCCGGTCATTGACGTCTGGCGTTATTCACACAACGAGCATTACGAATATTTTGGTTTATCGTTGGATGTAACAGCTTTGCTTTTTAGTCTTTGGCTTGTGCAAGTGTCTTACGGTCGCGGTGCGACTCGTTTGGTGCGTGACCCAGCCAGAGGACTGAAAGAGGCCTAAGAAACTCTCAAGAGCTTCTCCGCAATCTGGCTAGCTGCCTGAAGTGGGAAAAAACGGGCAAAGCTCTCTCCAATGTGGCCGTGCTGCATGAAGCTTTGCCCATCAATCTTTTGGCCAACTGGGACAAATGTTTCGCTGTCCATAAGCGGCATATTAATCGAAATCCACTGGCGCTCTCCGTTGATTATTACGGGAGCACCGTCAGAAAAGCGTGGGGCGTTTGGCAGCGCACGCCGCTCAGCCAAGTGCAGAGCCGTACAGGTCTCCCAACCACAACCAATCATAAGAATTAGGGCATTGAGTTTTTCAAGCTTCGCCAGCGGGGAGGCTTCGCCTAGTGGATCGTGCAGGGGTTGGTCAGCCAGAAGCATTTCTGCCGCTGGTCCTTTTGCGCATAGTGATACGAGCGGGTGTGAGCTTCTTCTGGTGCCGGGCCATAACCTGAAGGCTTCCGGGACAACACCGCAACGGCTTGTCGGTGTCTGGCATGCGTCAAACGGAGGGTGATTCTGTCTGATAGTTTCCCACCATGTTTCGGGGACAGGTGGGTCAGACCAGTGCTGTGGATCGCTGAGTTGAGGTGATTGAGCTGACATCACCAAATTGCCGTTTGGTCCAATTGCGTCCAGCAAGGCGGCAATGAGTGTCTGAGCCCCTCCACATACCCAGCCGATACGGCTCAAAGCAGTATGCACCATGAGTGTCATACCTGCTTTGAGCCCAATATTCGTGAGATCTTGGTGCAGCCGTTCTTGCGTGATGGGGCCGTTAGAGGTCCTTGCGAGAACGGCTGCTTCAGACATGTTTAGCCGCGGCCCCGATAGCCGGGAACGTCTTGCGGCGGAATCCATACGCTCTCTGGTGGAGTGCCGCTTTGCCAGAACACATCGATTGGAATGCCTCCGCGTGGGTACCAGTAAGCGCCGATTCTCAACCATTCTGGGTCAAGCAGTTCAACGAGACGCTCCGCAATCGTGACTGAGCAGTCTTCGTGGAAAGCGCCGTGGTTACGGAAGCTGGTCAGGTAAAGTTTGAGCGACTTGCTCTCAACAATCCAGTCCCGTGGGATGTAATCAATTACGATATGCGCAAAGTCGGGTTGCCCAGTCACAGGGCATAAAGAAGTAAATTCCGGTGCTGTGAAGCGTACGACATATTGGCGGCCTTTGTGGGGTGCAGGCACTCTCTCCAATATTGCTTCTTCAGGTGATGCTGCCGGCACAACATGTTGGCCGAGTTGGCTAAGTGCATCTGTTCCAGGGGCGCTTGGGCCGGGGTGAGACATAGTTTTCCTCATGCGGTCATGAAAGAAGAAAAGGGAATTTTCTGCGTGTGTGAACGAGCTTTCGCACAGACTCAAGTGATGTCAGATATGAAAAGAGAACGACAGCATTTGCAAATCATCGCGATTCAGTGCAGAAGATCGCGGAATTTGATCCTTGCAAGCCTCTTTCTGGAAGACCGTATGGAACTCCGTAATATCGCCATTATCGCGCACGTTGATCATGGCAAGACCACGCTGGTCGACCAGCTCCTCAAGCAATCCGGTTCGTTCCGTGACAATCAGCACGTTGCTGATCGCGCCATGGACAGCAATGACCTGGAACGTGAGCGTGGTATTACCATTCTCGCAAAGTGCACATCCGTTGTCTGGAAAGACACACGCATCAACATCATTGATACCCCAGGCCACGCCGACTTCGGTGGTGAGGTTGAGCGTATTCTGAGCATGGTGGATGGCGCGATCATCCTCGTTGACGCAGCAGAAGGTGCACTGCCACAGACGAAGTTCGTTCTGGGCAAGGCACTGGCACGTGGCATCCGTCCAATCGTCGTCGTGAACAAGATTGACCGTGGCGATGCACGTCCGGACGAAGTGCACGAAGAAATCTTCGATTTGTTCGCAGCTTTGGGTGCGGACGAAAAGCAGCTCGACTTCCCAATGCTCTACGCATCTGGCCGTCAAGGCTGGGCTGATGAGGAAATCGAAGGGCCACGCAAGGATCTTGCACCGTTGTTTGACCTTGTGTTGCGCCACGTTCCAACACCTGGCTTGGACAAAGACGCACCTTTCGGCATGGTCTCCACCATTCTTGAAAGCGACAACTTCCTTGGTCGTATCCTGACGGGTCGTATTGAGCAGGGCCGCGCACGTGTGAACATGCCGGTTCGCGTTCTGCGCCGCGATGGTACGATTGTTGAAACCGGTCGTTTGACCAAGCTGCTGTCTTTCCGTGGCCTGGACCGTGTGCCTGTTGAAGAAGCAGAAGCTGGTGACATCGTTGCTGTTGCTGGTCTGTCCGACGCGACAATCCCAGACACCATCGCTGATCCAAGCATTGAAGCTCCGCTGCCTTCAACGCCAGTTGATCCGCCAACGCTCTCCATGACGTTCCGCATCAATGACGGCCCGCTTGGTGGACGTGAAGGCAAGAAGGTTACATCGCGCCAGATCCGTGACCGTCTCTTCAAGGAAACTGAAGGTAACGTTGCCATTAAGGTAACGGAGAGCCCAGAAAGCGAAGCGTTCGAAGTTGCTGGTCGTGGCGAACTTCAGCTTGGCGTTCTGATCGAAACGATGCGTCGTGAAGGTTTCGAGCTGACAATCGGTCGTCCGCGCGTTCTGTTCCGTGAAAACGCTGAAACGGGTGAGCGCGAAGAGCCGTTCGAAGAAGTTCTGGTTGACGTTGACGAGCCATACTCAGGCGTTGTCGTCGAGAAAATGTCCCTGCGTAAGGGCGTGATGCAGGATATGCGTCCGTCTGGTGGTGGTAAGGTTCGTTTGACCTTCCTGATCCCGTCACGTGGCTTGATCGGTTATCATGGCGAGTTCCTCACGGACACACGTGGTACGGGTCTGATGAACCGTCTGTTCGATGGTTACCACCCATATGTTGGCACGATCGAAGGCCGTCGTAACGGCTCACTGATCTCTGCAGAAGATGGTTCAACGACACAATACGCGCTGTTCTCTCTGCAGGACCGTGGTACGTTGTTTGTTGACGCGGGTGAGAAGATTTATCAGGGCATGATCTTGGGTGAGCACTCACGCGAGAACGACCTTGATATTAACGCCGTACGTGAAAAGAAGCTCACAAACATGCGTGCGTCCGGCAAGGACGAAGCCCTGCTGCTGACGCCACCACGTAAGATGAGCCTTGAGCAAGCAATTGCATACATTGAAGATGATGAACTTGTAGAAGTTACGCCATCTGCAATTCGTATTCGTAAGCGCTACCTGGACCCGCACGAGCGTAAGCGCGCGGCACGCTCTAAGGAAGCTTAAGAGCTTTTTTAGCGCCAGAGTGAGAAACCTGCCGGATTTATTCCGGCAGGTTTTTTTATGTTTTTTACAGGTTACACAATATGTCATAATTGCGGCATATTCGCGTGCGACTGCCTCAATGGTATAAAATTTCTAAAAGTTAATGCGCGACTATCGCAATTTGCGATGATATATTCAAATCAAGGTCGAGTTTTGAGGGGCGATTTCTTCAAAACCTTAAAGCAAGATCCAGTGATTACTTACTCATGGGGCTTGATTTCCAATGCGTCTTTTTAACGTTTCTTTGATCGCCGCTGCTTCTGTTCTCGCTCTGGCAGCTTCTTCTCCAATCATGGCGGCTGATCCAGCTCCTGCAGCAGCAGAAGCTGCTCCTGCGGCACCAGCTGCAACCGACGCAGCAGCACCAGCTGCTGATGCTGCTGCACCTGCAGCTGACGACAAGGGCGCAGCAAAGCCACACCACAAGCACCACAAAGGCCATAAGGGCCACAAGAAGGCAGCTGCTCCTGCTAAGTAATTAGCAGGGAGGGCTCGGAGATATTCTCTGGGCTATGCTTTCTCGGAAAAGGTCGGCTTTTGCCGGCCTTTTTTGTTTAGGGCAGCGCTAACTTTACCGAGACGGGGCAGTGGTCCGATAATCCTTGGGGCGCGGTATCTTTTCGGTACGTCATAACAAGCAGACTATCGGGAACTAGCCAATTTTTGGCATCGTTACCGAGAATAATATGATCGATAAACGATTCCCCGCCCCAACAAGGGCTGGCAAAGCCAGACGTAACTAAGGTTACGGGAGCTACAGCTTCTAAATGCGCCATGAGAGGGTCACTGGGCGTGAGACGGCGGTTAAAGTCGCCCAAGACAGCAAAGGGCTTTCCCTCGTCTTGGCGCTCAGCAATCCAGTTCTCTAAAAGGGTGAACTGTTTGTAAAGTGTGGGGCAGGAGTGCTGTTTCTGCGTGAGAGGTTGGTCCCAGCAGCCGGTTTTTAAATGGACGACAAGCAGGCGGAGAGTAGTTTTCCCGTCTGAGAGAGTGACATCCAAGCCGGTTCGCAGGTGGTGAACAGCCTGAGGGTTTATATCTAACTCTTGGAGAGGTTCATTGACTGTGACCGCAAGCGATTTACGAACGGCCAGCCCGGTTTTCTGTACAACATCATCAGTTGATAAAAATAATTGGTAGTCGTTTGTATTCAAAACCCGCTTCAGGGCAGGGAGGTCATCAACTTCTTGGACAGCTAATATGTCAGCGTTCAAATGCTGGGCGTATTTTCTCAAGCGTTGAAAATCGTTCTCGGTCCGGCCCTGTACATCTTCAGGCAAGGCGCTATCACCAGTTTGCCGTGATGTGAGCCAGTCGAGGTTCCATGTGCTTATTTTCAGGGTGTGTGCTTGAGCTGAGGGGGAATGGCACACAAAAAAGAAAAGGGGCGCCCCAAATATGAGACACCCCCGACTATCTGACGGAAAAAATTAAGCCCCAAATTCAGACAGCACTTCTGAAACAGGGCGAGATTTACGGCTTTGCTCATCAAGCACAGAAACCTGACCCTTCGGGATGTCGTAATACCAGCCCTGAAGCGTAAGGCTGTCTTGCGCAAGCGCCCGAGCAACAGCCGGATGCGTTCTCAGGTGAGCCAGCTGAAGCAGGACGTTGTTTTCTGTCAGATCGCGGATCTGAGCAGGACCTGCATCTTCGGCTTTGAGTTCGCCGAGTGTAGCGCGGGCCGCTTCGCCATTGCGCATCCAGCTACGGACCGTGGGGAGGCCGTCCAGCTTTGGATCGTTGAGGTTCATGAGCGCGCCCATGGCGCCGCAGTTTGAGTGGCCGCAGATGATGATATTTTTCACCTTTAGCACAGCAACGGCGTATTCAATCGCGGAGGATACGCCGCCGAGCATTTCGCCGTAGGCCGGAACGAGGTTACCGACGTTACGCACGATGAACAGCTCGCCTGGCTGGGTCTGGGTAATCAGACTCGGGCTGATACGGCTGTCTGCGCAGGTGATAAAGAGTGTCGACGGTGCCTGGCTGTGGGCAAGGCTTTCGAACAGCTCAGCGTTTCCAGGATAGACATCTTGCTGGAAGGTTTGAACGCCCGCCAACAGCTTGGCTAATGTATCGCGACCACAATCCATGGTGTTTCTCCACCTACTGAAAGGATGCTCAGAGAGCGAACCCAACGTCACTCAGGTTCTATAAAAGAAAATTTAATTTGCTCTGCTACCTTAAGACAACCCCCTTGGCAGGGGATTTACCTTTTGTCGCAGAGCCGGTGTTTTAGGCGCTCAGTTTTTCCTTAAGCATAGCAAAAACGGCGTCAGACTTAGCTTCTGGACCACCCGCCTGTGCCATATCAGGGCGGCCACCACCACCTTTACCACCCATAAGGGCTGATGCCTCACGAACAAGTGTAACAGCGTTGAAGCGTTCGGTAAGGTCTTTGGTGACGGCGATGACGATGCTTCCGCGTCCATCTGCTTCAGACATGAGAGCGACAACGCCACTGCCGATCTGCTTAGAAATGTCTTCCGCAAGGCTCTTGAGGTCTTTCGGGCTGACATCCCCCAAGTTACGCGCACTAAGGGTAATGCCATTAATGGTTTCGTTGGCCTCCGTTGCGCTGCCTGTAGCGAGGCGACGTTGAAGATCCGAAATCTGGCTGTTGAGAGCTTTGCGCTCTTCCAGCAGAGCCGCAACGCGTGCAACCGCGTCGCTCACCGGCACCTTTAGAAGGTCAGCAACGTCTTTAAGGCGGTTTTCTGTCTCAAGTGCCAGCTTCTCAGCCGTCAGTCCGCAGACAGCTTCAATGCGGCGTACGCCTGCGGAAACGCCCGTTTCAGAAACGATGCGGAAGGCACCAATTTCTCCTAGGCGCTGCACATGGGTGCCGCCGCAGAGTTCAATAGAATATGCATGGCGCGTTTCGTCGCCTTTACCCATCGAAACGACTCGGACTTCATCGCCATATTTTTCGCCAAACAGCGCCATAGCGCCTTCTGCTACGGCTTGTTCTTGAGTCATGAGGCGCGTTTCGACCGGGCTATTTTCCCTGATGCGCTCATTCACTTCAGCTTCGACAGCCAGAAGCTCTTGAGTTGTGAGCGGGCGAGGCTGGCTAATGTCGAATCGCAGACGTTCGGGGGCGTTCAAACTGCCTTTCTGCGTGACGTGGCTGCCAACCTGACGACGCAGCGCTTCATGCAGCAAATGGGTAGCAGAGTGATGGCCGCGCACTGCTGTGCGGCGTGTGTGATCCACAGCGGCATGGACGGCAAGGCCGGGCTTTGCTGTGCCTTCAACAACGCGGCCATAATGAACGATTAAGTCGCCGTTTCTTTTTTGCGTATCGGTGATTTCAATGCGCAGACCAGAAGCGGTCAGTGTGCCGTGGTCCCCTACCTGACCGCCGCTCTCGCCATAAAACGGTGTCTGGTTGAGGAGAATCGCAACGGTGTCGTCAGAGACCGGGGCTTCCGCGAGTTCGTCCGAGCCTTTGTAAATGGCTTGGATTTCTGCATCGGTCTTTTCAGATGAATAGCCGAGGAACTCACTCGCACCGTGTTTGTCGCGGGCATCGAACCAGACGGTTTCTGCCGCAGCATCGCCCGATCCTGTCCATGCTGCGCGTGCGCGTGCGCGTTGTTCAGCCATGGCGGCTGAGAAGCCGTTTTCGTCTACCGTGCGATTCTGCTCGCGTAATGCGTCCTGCGTGAGGTCGAGCGGGAAACCGAAAGTGTCGTACAAGCGGAAAGCTACGTCCCCGGGAAGGGCTTCCTTATCACCAAGGCGTGACACTTCGTCGGACAACAGAGCGAGGCCACGTTCCAGCAGGGCGGTGAAGCGTTCTTCTTCACCCTTCATGGTTTCCGCTATGAGTGCCTGATGTTGTACAAGTTCAGGGTAAGCGGCGCCCATTTGACGGATCAGCGCCGGTAGCAAGCGGTAGAATACAGGTTCTTTCGCACCCATCATATGCAAGTGGCGCATGGCGCGCCGCATGATACGGCGGAGCACATATCCGCGCCCATCTTTCGATGGCAGGACGCCATCAGCAATGAGGAACGCTGTTGAACGCAGATGGTCGGCTACGACGCGATGGCTTGATTTAAAGGGGCCATCGGGGTCTTGGCTGAGGGCAGCAGCGGAGGCTTCGATGAGGGCGCGCATCGTATCTGTGTCGTAGTTGTCGCGCTTGCCCTGAAGGATGGCTGCAAAACGCTCCAAGCCCATGCCCGTATCAATGGAAGGGCGGGGCAGTGGATTGCGAACGCCGCCAGCCTCTTCAAAGAATTGCATGAAAACAAGGTTCCAGATTTCGACAAAACGATCGCCGTCTTCATCGGGGCTGCCAGGAGGGCCGCCAAAGACGCTTTCTCCGTGGTCGAAGAAGATTTCTGAGCAGGGTCCGCAAGGTCCGGTATCTCCCATGCGCCAGAAGTTGTCTGAGGTGCCGATGCGTATAATTTTATCGTCGCTCAGGCCTGTAATTTTGCGCCAAAGGCCCGCAGCTTCTTCGTCTTCTGCGTAAACAGTGGCCAAGAGCTTTTCTTTTGGGAGCGCAAAGTCTTTTGTCAGCAAATTCCATGCGAACTCAATCGCGTCAGCTTTGAAATAATCGCCGAAGCTGAAATTGCCGAGCATCTCAAAAAAAGTATGGTGGCGCGCGGTGTAGCCGACATTGTCTAGGTCGTTGTGCTTGCCGCCTGCACGAACAACCTTCTGGGCAGTCGTAGCCCGCTTGTATGATCTCGTTTCCTGCCCCGTGAAAAGGTTTTTGAACGGAACCATACCTGCATTCGTGAAAAGCAGTGTGGGGTCGTTCTGCGGCACGAGAGATGCCGAGGGGACAATGCGGTGGCCATGAGAACTAAAATAGTCAAGGAAGGCCGAACGGATATCATTAGTACTGGTCATGAGCGCGCGCAGTTCCGAAAAAAACAGCAAGAAAGTCTGTTTCTCCTAGACGATTGTCGCGCACTTGAAAATGCGTGCCTTGAAGCTCTGACTGTTAGTGAGGTCGTATTTTTTGTTCTTGAGGGATACGGGCCTCAGCTGCGGCTATTGTAGTCGTTTCCGTCTGTTTGAAAACAAGTCGGCGTGAAAGGGTGAAATTCGCGATCAAGCCGCAGCCGGACCCCACAGCGAGGGCGAGTACGGGATAGTGGCGTGTTAGTGGGGACACGGCATAAAGTGAAAAAACAGCCCCACGGTTGAGGCAAAAACCAAGGCTATTGGCGCCTAGGAATTTGAGCCACTGAATAAAAAGATGGTGCTGGTTGGACGTCTCGCGGAAAGTCCAAAGACGGTTCAATAACCAATTGCCAGTAGCGGCAACAAAATATGCGCAGAGCGTCGCCGCTGTAAGGCCTAAGAAAGGGCGTAAAGACAAAACGCAAGCGCAGTCGACGACCAGTCCTAAGCTACCTACCACGCCAAAGCGGAGAAACTGCCAAAGGGACGGTGGAATTTTAAGTAAGAGTGTTTCTAGCACTTAGAAAGCGTCCGGCATCGAAGTGTCTTTTTGTGTGTTTGCAGCGGGAGTGGATTTTGAGCGCATTAAATAGAAAAGGCGCCCGTGAGGGCGCCTTAACTAAGAACCAGTGCTGAGGTCAAGCCCAGCACTGTCGTGGCTCAAAGCCTGAATTACTTCAGGATGATTTCCACGCGACGGTTCTGAGGCTCACGAGTGTTCGGGCCTGTTGGAACCAGTGGGTTCTGCTCACCGAAGCCATGGATGTCGATTGCTGTAGCAGGAACGCCGTCACGGACCAGTTCGGCCTTAACTGCGTTTGCACGGCGGAGGGACAGACCCATGTTGTACTTCTGACCAGCTGCACCTGGGCGAGCTGCGGAGTTATCGGTGTAACCGTTAACTTCGATGCGTGTCGTTTGAACGTGCGTAGAAGCCTGAGCTGCTGTTGCAACGATCTCACGAGCACGACCTGTCAGGTCTGCGCGGTCCCAGTCGAAGAATACCAGGTACGTACGTGCAGGCTGCGGCGCAGGAGGCACAACAACTGGTGCTGGTGGCGGCGGAGGAGGAGCCGTATCGAACGCGTAACGCAGACCCAGGATGAACTGGTGCGAGAAGCGTGGGTCGAAGTTCAGGTTGCCTGTGTGGCGGCCTGTGGAGTTATACGACGTTGAACGGAAAGAACCGTTTGCGAACTGCTGACCAATGAAACGGTATTCCGTTGTCAGGGCCAGGCCTGGTACGCTTGGGATGTCGTATGCTGCACCAACAATGCCCTGATACGCAAAGCTGCTGTTCGTGCCGCCGTTGCGGTTCACGTAGCCGTTTGAGTAGGTCGTTGTTGTTGGGTTCAGGTGCTGCCACAGGTAACCTGCACCGACACCAACGTATGGCGTTACTGGTGAGTTCAGGCCGAACTGCGTCAGGTCAATGTCATACAGGACGTTGACGAAACCGCCGTAGGACTGGTCTGAACCAGACGTCGTACCTGTACGAGCCGTCAGGTTGCGGTGGTTGATTTGGGAGTAGTTGTATACACCCTCGATTTCAGCGCGCAGGCCGTTACCGAAACCCCAACC
The DNA here is from genome assembly GCF_006542335.1 of Neokomagataea tanensis. Lineage (GTDB taxonomy): Bacteria > Pseudomonadota > Alphaproteobacteria > Acetobacterales > Acetobacteraceae > Gluconobacter > Gluconobacter tanensis. Next base: position 1,241,991 of record NZ_CP032485.1, read on the forward strand.
AACAGAGCCGAAGCCTGTGAAACCGTCTTTGTGACGGAAGGAAGATTTGGTGCTGCCATTGTAGGTAGAGCCATCAGCTTGCGTCGTTGGTGAGAACGAGCCGTGCTGTGTCTGAACCAAGTTGTAGCCGCCGCCGAGATCGACGTATGGGCCGGTGATCGTGCTTGCCATTGCGAGCGACGGTGCCGCCACCATCGATGTCATGGCCAAGAGTGCCGTGCGGAGACGCATGTTTTCGTCCTCTTTTGTGACTTAACGTTCGAGCAGCTAGTCCATCAGTTTCCCGTATTGGACTAACTGACCCAGCGCGATGCATAAGCGCATATAGAACCGCAAGTTCCCGTTCACCAAGTGATTGGGGGCCTGCAAACTACTATAGGAGCCAAGCCTGTGTTTTTTTGGGCACAGTTTGTTTCGACTCCATTACGATATGCTCGCACTGTATATTTTGCCTTACCTCAATGATTTAAAGAGCACCATACTTTATTTTTACAAAAGATTGATAAAAACAGTAAAGAAACCGTCTGTCTTTGTCTTAAAAAGACCAATAAATGAAAACGTGTTTAAGGCGCACAACCAGCATCTTCTAGCAAAACACGTACTGGACCGAGTTCTACATCACGGTTAGTGAAGGCTTTGCCAATGCCGCGTAGAAGAATGAAGGTGAGTTTACCGTCCTTCATTTTTTTGTCCCGCATCATATTCTCGATAAGTGTCGTAGCGGAAAAGTGATTGCCCAGCCGCCGTATACTCTTGGGCATATCCAATTGTGTAAGGTGCTTATCGAGGCGTTCGAGGTCAGTTTCTTTCGCGTATCCGAGCTCTACGGAAAGCTTCATGGCCATCTGCAAGCCTATAGAAACAGCCTCGCCGTGTAATAATCGGCCATCATAGCCCATCTCAGCTTCTAAGGCGTGCCCAAAGGTATGGCCCAAGTTGAGCAGGGCGCGCCCATTTTGAGAGGCCGTCTCACGCTCATCTTGTGTGACGACTTTTGCTTTGAAAGCACATGCGCGCCGTACCGCTTCGGTGAGTGCTTGTGGGTTCCCGTCTAGTACGTCAGCACCGTGTGCCTCACACCATGCAAATAGATCAGGGTCGCCTATCAATCCGGCTTTGAGAATTTCCGCATATCCCGCGACTCGTTCGCGGCGAGGGAGCGTGGCGAGGGTGCTGCTATCTGCCAATACAGCAATAGGTTGGTGAAAAGCGCCGATGAGGTTCTTGCCAGCGGGTGCATTGATACCGGTTTTGCCACCGACTGAACTATCGACTTGGGAGAGTAGAGTGGTAGGAATTTGCACAAAAGGAAGGCCACGCAGCGCAGTCGCGGCAATAAAGCCTGCCAAATCACCGACGACGCCGCCACCGAGTGCTACGATAGTTGTGTGGCGTTCAATGCCGAGGGCGAGCACACGGTTCATCAAATCGCTGTAGCAACTGAAGGATTTGCTTCCTTCACCTCTGGGAACTTGAAGCGTATCGAAACGAATATTGGTTTCGGCGAGTGCGCGTTCGAGTCGGGGAAGGTGCAGCGTTGCGACGTGCTCGTCCGTGATGATCACAACCCGCTTTTGCGGTAAAAGCGGCGCAAGCCAACGGCCTGCTCGGTCAATCAAATCCTTGCCAATAAGTACGTCATAGGCGTGGTTATTGAGCGCGACGTGAACTTTTTCAGGCGGCTGCCAGGCAGCCAGTGCTTCATGAAGTTTATCGACGCCCTGTTCCACGGTTTCATCTCCACAATCGACGATTAAATCAGCTTCGGCATAAAGGGGGTGCCGCTCCTCAGCGAGGCGGCTTAAAATATCGTAAGGGTTGCCTGTTGCGAGCAGTGGGCGGCCATGCCGGCCATGCACGCGCTTCAGCAGCACCGGAATAGGTGCACGCAGCCACACAGATAGTCCGCGCTGCCGGATGCGGCTTCTGGTTTCCTTGTTCATCCAAGCCCCGCCACCTGTTGCGAGAACGCACGGTGGGCCGTCCATCAGTCGTGTAATAACGCGGCGCTCTCCGTTGCGAAAAAAAGCTTCGCCATGGCGCTCAAAAATTTCGGTAATGCTGCAACCCGCGGCGCGTTCAATCTCAGCATCCGCATCAACGAAGCGCCGCCCCAAAAGCTGTGCCAAGCGGCGTCCGATGGTGGTTTTCCCAACGCCCATCATACCAATTAAAACAATCGTACGCTGTGGAATACGGTGCATGGCGGCAGGTGCTAACGTCAGAGAAGTGGGGGAGCTGTAAGAAGACGATGATGACATGCCGTGTTGCATAGCATAGGAAGGTCAGATCGTCCCCTCTGTACTGTTTGAGAGTACCGTAGATATGCCCGGTTTAGATCGTTCGTCTCGTTTGCCCCTGATTGCGGGCATTGCTTTCTTGGCTGTGGTTATTATCGGTGGAGGTAGTTTTCTGCGTCTAGGTATGGATCAAAGCGCACCGCAGCAAAGCAATGTGCATAAAATCTTACCTGTCTCGGCATTTATTGCGAAAGAATCGGGTACGCCATTGCCTTCTCTGGCGCCGGTACCTTCCGTCAGCGGTGTGCCCATGATCGCAGTCCCGGTTCCAGCAGCAGCGAATCGTGCGCCCGCCGGAACGACTGTTGCGGTAGCGCCGGCAGTGGCACCAGCCCCCGGTCCGTCAACGCCACTGCCAACGTTGCCAGCACCTAAAGCCCTGCCGGGGCAAGGGGCTGTAGCCCAGTAACGTCTGGCTCGTATAAAGACCAATGGCAGACGATCGTTATGCGGAAGCATTTTTGGAAATGCTGGCTTCAGAGCGTGGGGCTGCCAAGCTTACTCGTGCGGCTTATGCGACTGATTTGTCAGACGCCGCGCGTTTTTTAGCGCCATCCCCGCTGTATAAAGCCTCGGCGTCAGATGTTTCTGAATATCTTGCGTCATTGTCCCGGCAAAAGCTCTCAGCCCGCACTTCAGCACGTCGTCTGTCGTGCTTGCGGCAGTATTTCCGCTTTCTCGTGTTGGAAAATGTGCGCGAGGATGATCCAACCGCACGGCAGATCGCGCCGAAAGTCGCTGCAACATTGCCTCGCCCTTTGAGTGAGAGCGAAATTCGACGTTTGTTGGAGCAGGGGACAAAAGGCCACGATGATGAGCGGCGCGACATTTTGGCGCGTGCAGCTTTGGAGCTTCTTTATACAACGGGCTTGCGCATTTCAGAGCTTTTAAGTCTCCCCGCTCTCTGCGTGCAATCAAAAGGACCTATGCTTCTGGTTCGGGGCAAGGGAGGAAGAGAGAGGTTGGTGCCGTTGTCACAAGCTGCACGAGACGCGGCCGAAGCTCTGGTACATTATGATAGAGGACTCGGGAGCGATTATCTCTTTCCCGGTAGGAATCCCTCCAAGCCGCTGACGCGGCAAGGATTCGATAAAATATTATACGCCTGCGCTTTGAAAGCTGACATAGACCCGGAGCGTGTCAGTCCTCACGTTTTGCGGCATTCTTTCGCGAGCCACCTTCTCGCGCGTGGGGCAGATTTGCGGGCTCTGCAAATGTTGCTTGGCCATGCGGATATCGCGACGACGCAAATTTATACGCAGGTTATGGCAGAGCGGTTGCGCCAGTTGGTGTCCTTGCATCATCCTTTAGCATCAGTCGCATCTTAAAGCGCTTTGGGACTGTTTTCTGGTGCGTCTCCGTGCTATCGGGCAGGCTATGCGCCAATTCCTAGATTTCGAGAAATCGGTTGCCGAGCTGGAAACCAAAATTGACGAGCTTCGTCAAATGGGCAGCAAAGAGCCGAATGCAGGTGCCAGCAACGCTGGTGGTATCGACATTGCGGACGAGATTGCTCGCCTGTCTGACAAGGCAGAGAAGCAGCTTCGGACGACATACGGCAAGCTGACACCGCTGCAAAAAGTGCAGGTGGCACGGCACGCCCAACGTCCGAAAACGCTCGACTACGTGCGTTTGCTGACAACAGATTTCACGCCTCTGGCGGGAGATCGCGCTTTTGCTGACGATGAAGCGATGATCGGCGGCTTGGCGCGTTTCCGCGGGGAGCCTGTTGTTGTCATTGGTACCGAGCGTGGCCATGACACAGAAACACGTTTGAAGCATAATTTCGGTATGGCCCGCCCGGAAGGGTATCGTAAGGCACAGCGTTTGGTGGAAATGGCCGGCCGCTTTGGTCTTCCTATCCTGAGCTTTATTGATACAGCTGGTGCATGGCCTGGAATCGACGCTGAAGAGCGTGGACAGGCCCAAGCAATTGCTCGGTCAATTGATGTTTGCCTTAAAGCGCCTGTACCTTTGATCGCTGTTGTGATCGGTGAGGGTGGATCGGGCGGCGCCATTGCGATTGGTGCTGGCGACCGCGTGATGATGCTTGAGCACTCTATCTATTCTGTCATCTCGCCTGAAGCAGCGGCTTCCATTTTGTGGCGTGATCCAAAGTTGGCTCCTGCTGCAGCGGAAGCGTTGAAACTGACAGCGCAAGATTTGAAAAAACTCGGTCTGATCGACCGTATCGTTGCTGAGCCTGTTGGTGGTGCGCAACGCGCCCCGGAAGAAGCTGTTCAAGCTGTTGGCGATGCGATTGCGGAAGAGTTGGTCGAACTGTCAGCCCTCAACAGTGCTGCTCTGCTCCAAAAACGTCGGGACAAGTTCTTAGCGATGACGCGCGGAGCGTTAAACTAGAGCTTTTTGGCGCTGAGGTGGCGCGATAAACGCCACCTCAGGCCGAGCGGTCATGCTCTTGTTATGTTGCAGCGCCGTGATCGGCAGGTTCGCCGGAGATAGGGGTTTGGCCCTGTGCCAAGATTAGGTCGTGAACGGCCTGAGCCGCCTGTTCAACCTCTGCTGCGTTGTACCCTTTGGCAATCAAGGCTACGCCTTTTCCGACGGCAGGGCGATCAAACGGGTAAGAGCCTAAATCTGTCTGGCTAAATTCAGACTGTAAGCGTGTTAGAGCCTCGGCGAGATCTCCTTCACGCAGCCCACAGGCATGCCAGCCCTTCATGGACAGTGCTGCGCCACGTGGCAAATTCGGCACGACTTCCTCGACCATCGCTGTGAAAATTTTTGGTACTCCAGCCATGACGTGCACGTTGCCAATGGTGAAGCCGGGTGCGACCGATACAGGATTGGCAATGGGTGTAGCGCCGTCGGGCAAATAGGCCATGCGTTGACGGGCAGTATTGAAACGTTCTGGACCAAAATGCTGTTCTAAAGCGGTGAAGCTGGGCGCGTGGAGTAGGAGTGTTGTGCCGAAAGCCTTAGCGACGCAGGCTGCTGTGATGTCGTCATGCGTTGGTCCAATGCCCCCGCTGGTAAAGACATGATCAAAATGCACGCGACACGCGTTTAGGGTGCTGACGATGTGGTCTTCTATGTCCGGGATGATACGAACCTCCGACAGACGAATACCGTGAGCGTTTAAAGCAAGAGCTAACGTGCGTGTATTGGTGTCTTGAGTACGGCCCGAGAGGATTTCATTGCCAATAATCAAAAGGCAAGCCGTTTTAGGTGCAAGGATATTTTGAAGCATGGTCTGAAGCCTGTTAGGGTATCTAGAGTGTACAGTATGTAACTCTTTTCCACTCTTCGGACAGGACTATCATGACCACGTTGAAGCATCACGATCCTCTTTGCGTTTACGATGTTCGCGCTACTCTGGCAGAAGGCCCGACTTGGAGTGTCGAAGAAAAGGCACTCTATTTCGTCGATATTGTGGAAGAGAAAGTTCACCGTTTTGTTCCGTCGACCGGCGAGCGTTCGGTTTGGACAGCGCCTGATCGTATTGGATTTCTGCTTCCGGTTGAGGGCGGAACATTCTTGGCAGGGCTGCGCGATGGTTTGCATCGCTTTGATCCTAAAAGCGGTCAATTCGAGTCAGACACAGTTGTCGAGCCAGAGCACCCGGGCAATCGTCTCAACGATGGTTGTGTCGATTCAAAGGGGCGTATTTGGTTTGGTACGATGGATAATGGTGAAACACACCCAACAGGCTCAATCTATCGCGTGCTGAGAGGTAAGGATGGCCTTGAGGTGACGCACCACGACGAGGGCTATACCGTTTCAAACGGGCCGACCGTTTCACCTTGCGGCAAAGTGCTTTACGTTTGCGATAGTCCTGAGCAGCGCATCTACGCATTCGATGTTGATGATGCGGGAGAGCTGTCTAACGAACGTGTCTTTGCGACGCTGACCGAAGGCTATCCGGACGGAATCGTGACAGACAGCGAAGGGACCGTTTGGTCAGGTGTGTGGGGTGGTGGAAAAGTGCTTCGTTTCCGTCCGGACGGCACGCAGCTTGAGCCCATCGCTATGCCTGTTTCAAACGTCACTAAAGTGACCTTTGGCGGGGACGATTTAAAAACTGTGTACGTGACGACAGCACGCAAGGGTCTTTCAGAAGAAGTACTGGCCCGCGAAGAGCAGGCAGGTTCTATCTTTGCCTTTACGACTGACGTTGCTGGTTTGCCGCAGCGCCGCTTCGCTCTCTAAGAAGGAGCAAAGGGGTAACGTGTTACCCCAACAACTCCTGTAAAAGCGGAATGAGAGGGACGTCAGGGTCTGGCATAGGGTAGCGTTTCAGGTCTTCTGCCTTGACCCATGCGAGAGCTTGTCCCTCTTTGCCGGATGGCTGTCCGCGCCATCTGCGTACGACGTAGAGCGGCATGAGAAGGTGGAACTTACCGACATCAGCGCTAACAAACGTAAAGGGCGATAAGCACGCGCCCTTTAGGTCAATGCCAAGCTCTTCCTGCATTTCGCGTATCAAGGCTTGTTCTGGCGATTCATTGGGTTCGACTTTTCCGCCCGGGAATTCCCAAAGCCCTGCGAGGGGCTTGCCTTCGGGACGTTGCGCCAGAAGAATATGACCATCTTGATTAATCAATGCTGCTGCGACCACCAGCAGGGTACGGTTTTTGGGTGGTAACTGCGGAGCAGAGGATGCGGGTGGCGTAGTCTCTGCTTGTGCCTCTTGGGTGGGCGTGTCGTCCACATCGTGGCCTGATGTTTGAGCGGTAGGTATTTTTTCGAAAAGAGTGACGGGGCATTCTTGCCCGCGTGAGACAAAGCGGCGCTTACCCTCACCAATTTCACGAAAGCCAATCTTGCGTAGCACAGCAGCGGATGCCGGATTGTCAACACTGACATCTGCCGTGAGGCGTGAGAGTTTGAGGTAATTGAAGGCCCATTCGGTTACACGCTGTGCTGCGCGTGTAGTGATGCCTTGGCCCCACAGATGTGGCCCCATCCAATAACCAAGCGTTGCACTATTTTTTTCATCAAGGCGGGTTAGCCCCACGACGCCGAGCAGAAGGCCATCGCGGGTAATAGCGAAATGGTAGGCGTTGCCGTTCTGACTATCGGTGACGGTGCTGGCAATCCATTTATCAGCTAGGTCACGTGGATAAGGGAATGGGATACGGCTGAGCATGCGGACGACGCTCCAGTCGTTGATGAGGCGATGAATAGCGGGGGCGTCGTGGGGGAAAGGGGGCGTAGTAGAAGATCGTCGATCAAGAGTTCTGGTGTCATGTCTCTCGCAGCATCAGAATGGTGGTGTTGTCTGTGTTTTGAAAAGCACGCTCAGAACATGTGAGCGATTATCGCGAAATTTGGCTCGCGGTTTAATCTTCGGAGAATAACAGGCAAGTCTTTCATTCTGAAAGTTTTATCTGCATTTGTCCCTGTGTTATAATCGCAACGTGAGACTTTAAAACAACAATTGCAGCATGTCATTGAAATGTCATTCGTTTTATGGACGCATTTGAAGACAGATTAAGAATTGTGAGCACGGTTATGCTCTGTTCTTAATCCTAAGCCCTGATTCTGCAGGGCGATGGAAATTCTAATACCTGCAATCAGGAGCCCGGAAAAAACGTGCGACTAAAACTGTGTCTTTTCTCGTCTGTAGCAATGCTGACCGTGCCATGTCTGGCCTCTGCCGCCGTGAAACAGAAGGCTGCACATAAGGCAGAACAACACACCGCTGTGCCACATGCTGCCCGTCCTGCTGCGGCTCCGGAAAAGACACATAGTGCTGCGCGTCACCCACGGGATGTTAATGCGGCTGCAACAGAGAGCGTATCTGTTGTTGCGCGGACACGCACAGGCCAGGATGCAGAGCAATCCGTTAGCAAGGCGGTTATGCGCCAATTTGTGCCGGGAACTAGCCCCTATCGTATGCTAAGCCGCGACGCAGGCGTGAATTTTACGTCTACGGACCCGTTCGGAATTGATAGTTTTGGAGCTAATTTATACGTTCGCGGGTTCTTTATGAACCAGATGGGCGTAACGGTTGATGGTGTGCCGTTGAACGATCAGACTTATCAGTCTGTGAATGGCTTGAGTCTGGCTTCAGCGATTATCCCGGATGATATGCAGTCACTGCGTATGTCCCAAGGGGCTGGTTCGGTCGAACTACCGTCGACGAACACTTTGGGCGGCACGATTCAGGTGACTTCAAGCGACCCTGCCGACCGGCGGGGCGGTAAAATTAGTCAGTCTTTTGGTAGTTATGATTCTTACCGGACTTATATTCGCCTTGATTCTGGCAAGCTGAATAGTAGTGGTACGAAATTTTTCACGTCATATGCGCGTACCGATGAAGGTATGTGGATGGGGGGTGGTAAAGATCAGTTCATGCAACAGGTAGATGCTAAGCTTGTGCAGCCAATAGGCAGTCAAAGCCGGGTTTCAGCCTTTTTCAACTGGTCTGGCCTGACGCAGTGGAACTACCCCGACACCTCCGTTGGAATTTTGCAGCAGAATGGTTGGCGTACACCTAACCTCTACCCCAATTACGCTCTTGCCTACAGCATTGCCAATGGAGGTCCGGTACCGCCCGGTTATGAGGGTGTAGAAGGAATTCCGGGCTCTCAAATTGCGCGTTATGATGGCGGGCAGGCTGAAACCAATTATATGGGTGGCCTGCATTTTGATCTTGCTCTGACAGATGCGCTGACGTGGAACACAACGCTCTACGGTCATAGTCAGACAGGATATTACAGCTACTCGGATAACTCGACACCGTCTCCGGCGACGGGGGCTCCGCTATCGGAGTTGGTTTGGCAAAACCGACAAGAGCGTTACGGTATTGATACGTCTCTGCGCTATCGTATCGGCCGCCATGTGCTAGAGGGCGGGGTTTGGTACGAAAATAACAATCAGGCTGCCGGGCTTTTTAGTTACAATCAGCCGGCACTTGGTCAGGGCGCCCCGCTGGAAGCAGTTGGTCCATACGATGTTTACGGGCCTGCTTTCCAGCAGGGTTATGGCTTCCAGTGGACGACCAATGTGGTGCAGACGCATTTGCAGGATAGCATCACTTTAGCGCGCGGTCTGGTGTTGCATGCGGGCTTTAAATCCATGGTGGCTACGACGGCCGGTGGGGCGAATTACAACAACCCCGATTATACGGGAGTATCAGCCTTACCAAACGGGTCTTTGACGGCATCAAGCGCATTTTTGCCGCATGTTAACTTGGATTGGCATGCCAATCGTCATCACGAGTTTTACATAGACGTTGCTGAGAACATGCGCGCCTATGAAGTCTCGGCGTATGGTGTTGGCAACTCTATATACTCTGTTGAAGACCAAGAAACATTCGTAGCTCAGCGGCAGAATCTGAAGCCGTCTAAGGCCTGGGTGTATTTGGGAGGGTACCGTTATACGTCCTCTTTCCTGCAAGCTAATGCGACCGTGTATCACGCCAAGTTATCGCATCCGCTCTTATCAGCTGCTGTGGGGTCTTTGACTAATCCGATCTCGCAAGTGATTGATTTCGGTAAAGTGTCCATGACGGGTGCCACGGGCGATATAACGCTAACGCCTATTTCAGGCCTGAGCATCGATAACAATCTTTCCTACAATAAGGGCACGTACGACCGTGATGTAGAAACGACGGGCGGTTATTATGCGCTTGCGGGAAAGAATATCGTTAACTATCCGGCATGGATGTACAAGACATCAGTCTCGTACACATGGCGGGGCGCAACGGCGCATTTTGATGCAAATTACTTCAGCCGCCGCTACTTTAGTTTCATGAACGATACTTCTATCCCAAGCTATTGGTTGGCTAATGCAGGTATGGAATACCGTTTTGGTAATGTCAGTCTTTTAAAAGATGTGACTGCAAGCTTTAACGTCTATAATCTTTTTAATACGAAATACATCGCGACTATGGGCGAGAATAATAACCCTGCAACAGGGGATTACCAATCTATGGAACGTGGTGCTGTACGCCAGTTTTATGGTTCTATCAGCGCTGGTTTCTAGTGTTTGATGTGAGTGCTGCGGATAGTGTAGCACTCACACCAAAATTGTTGCTCAAAACAGAAAGAATATGTCATATTTGCAACGAAAAATCATTTCGTTACAAAATATGTACAAATGTTGCTTGCCTAAAGCTCTATTTAAGTTATTGTAATACACTATGTGGATTTGTGAAAACTTAATTCACCTAAGTAATATCGTTAAATTGAGCGGGTAGAGTTATGAGAGTGCGCCTTCTTCTTTCAACCGTGGCGGCCGGTGCAGTATTGGCTGGGGTTTCTAGTGCTAACGCGGCGCGGCACTCTGAAGTAAAATCAAAACATAAGCCTGCAATAGTAGCGCAAAAAGTTTCAGCCCCTGTTAAGCATACGCCGCGCAAAGGCTCGGGGCATGTAGCGTCCGGCAACGAAACAATGACCGTAAGCGTGAAGCGCTCAGCATCACACAACGCTGTCGAAGTCGTTTCTCGCCAGACTATGGACCACTTCGTCGCAGGTACCAGCCCTGTTTCTATTTTGGCTCAGACAACACCCGGTGCATTATTCACTTCGGACGATGCGTTCGGTCTCGATACAGTGGCGAATACGCTTTATGTGCGCGGTTTTAACCAGACACAGCTCGGAGCCACACTCGACGGCATTCCTATGGGTGGGCAAGGCTTTCACAACTGGAACGGTTTGGGCATTGATCAGACTGAGATCCAAGAAAATATTTCCAGCTTGACCCTCTCTCAAGGTGCAGGGGCGCTTGATACACCATCAGCACAGACGCTTGGTGGCGCGATGACGTTTACAACGAGCGACCCGACCGACCGCGCTGGCGGCCGTTTGAGCCAGCTTTTCGGTAGCAATAACGGTTTTCGGACGTTCGCACGCGTAGACAGCGGTATTCTCAACAAGACCGGCACCAAGTTTTATGCGTCTTTCGCACGGACTGCGCAGGACTTGTGGAAAGGTTATGGTGACCAAACCGAACTGCAGGCGAATGCCAAAGTGGTGCAGCCGGTCGGTGAGCACGGTAAAATTACAGCCGTTTTTGATTACTCAAACTTTGCTCAGTACAACTATCTGTCTGTTACAAAAAATATGTGGCAGCGCCTTGGGCGCGATAGTGTTTACCTTAAGCCGAATTATGAGCTTGCTAAGCAATACGCGTATTATGCGCAAAATGGCGGCGTACCAGCAAATTATGCGGGTATTTTGTCGAATGATGAAATCAGTGATTTTGCCTACGATAGCACGCAGATTCAGCGCAACTACCTTTCTGCTATTACGGGTGAGTTTGAGCTGGCTCCGGGTATTACGTCCAAAACAATTGCTTATGGTCACGTTTCAAACGGCAACTATGCCGGTACAAACCCATCGCTGACGTCACCTGACTCGCAGGTGCCCATGGTCCTGCAGGTAGGGCATGCTGATACGCGCCGCATTGGGTTTGTGCAGAGCTTCGACATTCAGGCGGGCAAGCGTAACGATATCAAAACTGGTGTTTGGTACGAGAATAACCGCTTCCAGTATCCAATGATGATGTATCAAGATGGGGTAAACTACGCTCACGCGTCCCTGTCCGATTTCACAAATGGGACATTGTGGTGGAGAGATGCGTTTAATACCAACACGTTCCAGTTCTACCTCCAAGATACGTATAAAGTACTGCGTAATCTGAGCGTTACGGCTGGTTTCCGGTCTTTGGTGCAGAGCACGCGTGGTGGTACGAAAGAGGATAATTCTAGTTCACTATCCGATTGGGGCGTGTATTACAGCCACCCTGTAAACGGCTCCTTGACGGCTTCCAACGCATTCCTGCCGCATGTGAACGTTAATTATCATTTCTTGGAACATCACGAAATTTACGTCGATATTGCTGAGAATATGCGTGCATATGATTATGGCTCCCAGTCTTCCAGTGGTACGGCATGGTCTCACTTGGGTACGAGCGCAGTAAGCGCGCAAAGCGTTTTTGATGCGAGCAAAAAGGTTCTGCGCCCAGAGCGGACGTGGAATTACGTGGTGGGTTATCGCTTCAACAGCGAGTATTTCTCTGGCAGTGTTGATTACTACCACACGGATTATTTCAACCGTCTGGCAGCAATCACCAGCGGTCCTGTGAACAACACATATAACGCGTATCTTAACGTTGGACGTGAGATTGTGGACGGCGCAGACGTGCTCGGTACTATCCGTCCGTTGCCGGGTCTATCAATCACCAACAGCTTCAGCTGGAACAGTTCGCGTTACCAGTCTGATAGTTTGCCGTATGGTGGTTCGACCGTCAGCATTAAGGGTAAGCAGCAAGTTTATTACCCGAAATATATGTATAAGGCTGACGTCACATACACGTGGAAGCAGGCAACTGTGAACTTCAACACGAACTATGTTGGAGCGCGTTACATGACTTACACCAATGACGAGAAGATCCCCTCATACTGGTCCTCAACGCTGACGGCGAGCTATGATTTCGGCCGCATCGGTTTTGCACAGAACATGAAGGCGACCTTCGGCGTTACCAACCTGTTTAACCAGAACTATATTGGCGGTGTTTACGGCGCGGCTTCTGTCTCGGGCGACAACAACGCTAACCTGTTTGTTGCTGCCCCGCGTCAATACTTTGGCAGCGTAGCAGCGCAGTTCTAATCGTGGTCTGATGTATCGTCCTATGTCAAAAGGCATAGGGCGATAGCAAAATCGTTTGGGTAGTGCGAAAAGACGTTAAGTTGCTAACTCGGCTTCGAGGTTATCAATAAACTGTGCCGCTACCCGGCCGGACCGACTGCCGCGTGTCATGGCCCATTGCAGAGCACGGCGGCGCAAGTCGTCGTTAGATATAGTGAGCTTGCGCTCTTCAGCGTAGGCATAGATTATCGCGAGATAATCATCTTGGGTCGCGCCGTATAGGCCAATCCACAAGCCGAACCTATCCGACAAAGAGACTTTTTCTTCTATCGCCTCGGAGGGGTTAATCGCGCTTCCTGTTTCATTTTCGATCATGTCGCGTGGCATAAGGTGGCGCCGGTTAGATGTGGCATACAGCACAACGTTGTCGGGCCGACCTGCTACACCGCCATCCAATACGGATTTAAGGGATTTGTAATCCGCGTCCTGACTTTCAAATGACAAATCATCGCAGAACAAAATGCAACGGCGTTTTGTCTGGCGTAAGAGGGCCAGTAGGCGCGGCAAAGAGGCCAGAGCGTCACGCGGTATTTCTATCAAAGCCAGGGCAGGTTCGTGGCGTGCTCTTTGTTCTTCGTTAACAGCGGCAAGTGTTGCTTTTACTAATGATGACTTGCCCATGCCCCGGGCGCCCCAAAGCATGACGTTATTGGCATTGAAGCCTCGTGCAAAATGACGGGTATTAGACAAAACAGGGGCAATCTGGCGGTCTAGTCCCTTCAGCAGGCGCAGCGGTACGCCCGAGGGCGTGTGCACGGGATGTAATGTTTCGTTTGCCCCGTCCCAGTAGTGGACGTCTGCTTGGTCCAACACATCTGCGCTCGCAGGTTTTGGAGACATGCGTTCAAGGCTGTCAGCAATGCGCGTCAGAACGTGTAAAAGGGCTGGATCGGTCATGATGAGTTCTCTCAAGGCTTAAGAGCAGCGCTTGACGCGCGGTTCGGGAACGATATGGTCCCAGCACGCTTCACTCAAGATGGAACTTTGATCGTGCATAATCTGTTTGCGAACCCGCAATTTGTTCAATTCGCCCCGATGATCCTTATTTTCGTGGTGATGTATTTCCTTCTCATCCGTCCACAGCAAGCACGTCAGCGTAAGCTCAAAGAAGAGCAAAGCAGCCTTCGCCGGGGCGATCGTATTGTAACGGCTGGCGGTATTTTGGGTGTAGTGCAAGCAACGCGCGATGGTAGTGAAGAAGTAGACGTTGAAATTGCACAGGGTGTGCGGGTCAAAATTGTCCGCAGCACTATTACAACCGTTCTGGAGCGTTCCGAAAAAGCTTGATTTCGGCGTTTTAGATTAAAAAAAAGCTCCGCATGGTTACCGTGCGGAGCTTTTTTTGTGTGTTTCTGGTCCGATTATGCGGATTTCAAAACGGCTTCTGCGAATTCGTAATTCGCAAGCTTGTCGAGGTAGTTAGAGACATAGTCGGGGCGGCGGTTACGGAAGTCGAGGTAGTAGGCGTGCTCCCAGACATCAAGGCCAAGAAGCGTCTTGCCGTGGCCTTCAGCTAACGGGTTGCTGCCGTTTGGTGTTTTGGTAACAACCAGCTTGCCTTCGCCGTTAAGAACCAGCCAAGCCCAGCCAGAGCCGAACTGTGTTGTCGCCGCTTGCTTGAATGCTGCCTTAAAGGCGTCAACTGAACCGAAATCTTCTGTCAGTTTGCTTTCAAGGGTTGTAGGGATTTTGCCGCCGTTTGGCGCCAAATTCTGCCAGAACAGAATGTGGTTCCAATGCTGGCCCGCATTGTTGAAGATTGGCGCCATATCAGCAGAATCGTGCGAGAGAACGATAATTTCCTCAAGCGATTTGCCTGCGAGTTCTTCATTCTTCTCAACGAAACCGTTCAGAGCGGTGACGTAAGCTTGGTGATGCTTGCCATGATGCAGTTCAAGCGTTTCTTGGCACATGCCTGCATCAGCGAGGGCATTGGCGGCGTAGGGAAGTGAAGGAAGTTCGAAAGCCATGATTCTCTTTGCTCCTTGAGGAAAAGAAAGGGGCATAAATGTAGATGTCGGTTCGTCTGCCCTAAAGGATATAACGAACCGTCCCTTTAACCGATGTCACTTATGCGCGATGTTTGCAACGCTGCGTTCCATTGCGCCAATGAGTGCAGAGTAATCTTCATCGGAATGTCTATTATTGCTGAGCGCTAATGCCTGATCTGCAACGGCCATTGCAGGCATGAATGCGCCTGCTTTGCGGCCGGCATCAATGAGAAGACCCATATCCTTGGACATGAGGCGGGTTGGAAACTGTGACGGGAAATTTTTTTCCTCTGCCATTTTGAGTTTCCGTTTGTGGTGAGGGCTGATGACGGCCAAGTGTTGAAGCGTTTCAAAAACAACTTGTCGATCAAGGCCTGCACTGAGGCCATAGCTCACACCTTCAGCGATAACGTTGAGTGTCGCACCCATGATGCCGTTAACAACAAGTTTGAGGCGTGCGGCATTGCCAGCAGGACCTGCATGGATGGTTAGTTTTCCGACAATGTCGAGGATAGGCTTAGCGCGTTGCACGGCTTGGTCTGAGCCGCCAACGAGCATGATGAGTTCGCCTTTTTCCGCCTCGGGGGTGCTGCCTGACATTGGCGCATCAATGAGGGAGAAGCCATGGTCGGCAGCCAGTGCAGCAAACGTGTCTGCTTGGTCAGGTGAAACGGTAGACGTATCAATGACGAGCTTCGTAGCGTCGAGGCCAGCTAGTGCACCATCTGGGCCATGTAGGGCATTGTTTTCAGCCGCATCATTTGGAACGCAGAAGATGATGACGTCGGCCTTTTCAGCGACGCTACGTGGCGTTGGTAGAGCTTGCGCGCCGGAGATACGACCGGAAGGCGTGTAAGCAAAAACCTCGTAACCGGCTTTTTGAAGGTTTGTTCCCATGGGTCGGGCCATAGCGCCGTAGCCAATAAAACCGATTACAGGGTTAGGCATAGAGAGACCTTCCGAATCAAATGATTGTGGCCCGCCCGTGTTACGCGGGGGCCAGCTTAATATTTGTGTTTGATCGGCTGATGGGAATGGGGGATCGGGTTTTTTTTACAGGATATTTCTCTTTTTGCGTTACGCTTCCGCAAAAAGAGCCTGTTGAATATCTGGCAAGAGGGCATCGAATGCCTCAAAGAAGGGGAGAAGGCGCTGTCCGCTTTGGTCAATGCGGGATGGTGTGGGTAAGTGCGCGCTAAGCAAACCGTCAGGTAAACGGGCGAGTCCGCTCATATGGAAAGTCTGTCGGTTAAGGGCAATTCCCAGTGCTTCCATAAGGAGAATATGCGAGCTGAGGCCGATGGTGAGCACCAGTTGCAGGTTGTTCAGGGTCTGCAGTTCATGTTGCAGGGATGCTTTGGCTTGATTGAGTTGATGGGGATGAGACAGAAGTGCGTTGACCGTGGCGGTTGCCTTGGAAAAACGGGCGTGCTGGCCGGTTGTGGATGCGGGGCCGAACAGTAGTCCGCGCGCTTCAAGTGCTTCTTTGAGGCGTTTTTGCGGGAGAGTCTGATCTACATTCAGAATAAGTATGGCTGGGGGAGGGGAGTATAAAAAAAATGGGCTCCCTTCCGAAGGAGCCAAGTTTGAGGAAAAAGTCTTTTCGGAAGGGAACGCAAGGGTCATGTCGGAAGTGTTTCGTCGCTATTGATGTCAGCTGGGTGCCGCACTGGTGACTGGCGAGGGCGGGGTTCCGCGCTGCGTCGTGTAAATTCTGGAGCAATATCTGCCAGCTCAATGAAGCGATCGGCCTGACGGCGTAAGTCATCGCTGATCATTGGCGGAGTAGAACGTGTGGATGAGATGACAGAAACGCGGACACCGCGTGACTGTACTGCCTCGACCGCACGGCGCAGGTCTGCATCACCGCTGATAATGACAGCGTGGTCCAGATTAGGTGCTTGCTCTAGAAGATCTACCGCCAGTTCGACATCCATGTTGCCTTTAATACGGCGTCTTCCTGAATGATCCGTAAACTCGCGTGCAGTTTTCAAAATTAAATGGAAACCGTTATAGGCCAGCCAATCGGTGAGGGGACGCAAGGGTGAGTATTCGTCCGTATCGGGGATAGCAGCATAATAATAGGCGCGACGGAAAAGGCTGCCTTTCTCAAAGAGGTTACGAAGGCTGCGAAAGTCGACGTCGAAGCCGAGATTTTTAGCGGCGTGATAAAGGCTGGCACCGTCGATGAAGAGAGCTGTGCGTTCTGCTGGTTTTAAAAACATGGTTTTAACAATCCGGTTGTATTGAGAATGGGTTCTTATTCAGCGCATACGGCAGAATAGTGACGGCGTTCCGAGAATTCAGGAACTGTGCCGAAAACGTTGAGCAATCTAGGAAAGTTCCATAGTGGGGGTATCAGGCAATGTTTCATCCACGGGGATGTGGGGCATCTTGCTTTGGATTGCAACGCTGTGGCCTGTATGATATACACCCAATCTTCCAGAGTTGTATAATATTCATTTCGACCCGAAGGGGACAGCCTCATGGCGCGCGTTACCGTAGAAGACTGCATCGAGAAGGTGCCTAACCGATTCGATTTGGTTTTGTTGGCCGCACAACGTGCGAGAGGTTTGTCGCGCGGTGAAGAGATGCACGTAGATCGTGACAATGACAAAAACCCTGTTGTAGCCCTGCGCGAAATCGCAGAAGACAAGGTTGAACTGTCCGTCCTGCACGATCGCATTGTGCGCTCTCTCGCGCGTGCTCCAGACCCAGAGCCAGTTGATGAAGAAGTAATGGACATCATCCCGACAGACCAAAACATTTTTGGTTTGCAGGACGTATCCGCTGAGGAAGAGCATTCGCATATGTCATCTGACAATGCTGCTATTGAGGCAGAGCTTGGCGGCCGCGGGCGCTACTAAGTTTTTGCTGAGTAACATTATGCGTGAGGGGTGAGACGCAGTGGTTGACGCTCCTCCGCCTTCAGTAGCAAAAAAGTCAGAACGTCCGCCTCGGGAGGAAAAAACTCCCGGCGGAGCCCGTGGCGATTTCAAGCCATCTATCGACGAAGTCATTCGTCGGATTCAGGCTTATGACCCATCAGCCGACATCGCGCGCGTTGAAGCGGCCTATGATGTGGCTGCAGATGCCCACGATGGACAGCGTCGTGATAATGGTGATGCGTACATCACTCACCCCATCGCAGTGGCGAGTATCCTTGCCGGTTTTCGGATGGACGTTACGTCCATCATGGTTGGGCTGCTGCACGATACCGTTGAAGATACAGGCGTATCGTGTCGATTTCTGGAAGAAAAATTCGGAGAAGATGTAGCGTCGCTGGTCGACGGGGTCACTAAGCTCACAAGGCTTGAGCTTCAATCCGACCGCACGAAACAAGCAGAAAATTTCCGTAAGCTGGTTTTGGCGATGTCACGTGACATCCGCGTGCTTATCGTGAAGTTAGCTGACCGTCTGCATAATATGCGGACCCTGCATTACGTCCAAAGGCTTGATCGTCGTCAGCGTATCTCCCGTGAGACGATGGACATTTATGCGCCACTCGCTGAGCGCATAGGTATGGACCGAGTCAAAACGGAACTACAAAACCTGTCTTTCGCCCAGTTAGAGCCGGAAGCAGATGCCACAATTCGCGCCCGATTGAACTTTTTGCGGGGCCAGGGCGCGGATGTTGTTGAGCACGTAAGGCGCGAGTTGATCGCACTGTGCCGCGAAGCAGGGATTGAGCAGGTTGAAGTTTCGGGGCGTGAAAAATCGCCACATTCGATTTGGTCAAAAATGCAGCGCCGCAACGTTGCCTTTGAGCAGCTTTCTGACATCATGGCGTTTCGTATTATCGTACCAAGCCGTGATGCCTGTTACATGGCTTTGGGAGCTATTCACGGCGCTTTCCCCGTTATCAGCGGTCGCTTTAAAGATTATATTTCAACGCCTAAAGCTAACGGTTACCAAAGCCTTCATACGGGTGTGACACTACGGCACCCGCGCAACCAGAAAATTGAGGTGCAAATCCGTACGGCTGAGATGCATGACCTCGCCGAAAACGGCGTGGCATCTCACTGGGCTTACAAAGAAAACGCGACCCCAAGCGAGCGGGAAGCTGCAGCCCTGTCATCTGCGTTTGGCGCTCATACGCGGAAGCTGCGGTGGGTTCAGGACCTGCTGGAAATTCTGGAAGACAGTCAGGCTCCGGATGAGTTTCTTGAGAATACCAAACTCGAACTTTATCAAGATCAGGTTTTTTGTTTCACGCCTAAAGGGCAGTTGATTTCACTGCCGAGCGGCGCAACGCCAGTTGATTTTGCTTATGCTGTGCATAGCCAGGTTGGTGATCGCTGTGTCGGTGCGAAGGTCAATGGTCGCTTGATGCCGCTGAGGCATGAGCTGCAAAACGGTGATCAGGTTGAAATCATGACGGCGCGTGGCGGCACGCCATCGCCGTCTTGGGAGCGTTTTGTTGTTACGGGTAAGGCGCGTGCTCGTATTCGCCGCTTTATTGCTGCGCAACAGCGCCAGATTAATCTTGATAATGGACGCGCAAGCGTAGCGAAGGCCTTCCGTCAGGAAGGGGTCGATGGGTCCGAAAAGGTCCTTGAGAGCCTGCTTAAAGAACTGCGCTATGCTTCGGTTGAGGATTTGTGCGTTGCGGTCGGCCAAGGACAGATTGGCCCCAAAGACGTTGTGAATGCAGCTTATCCGGAACTGCGTCAGTCTGCACGGGCACCACGTATGGTTCCCGGCCTTTCCCCGCGTTTCGGGCAAACACTGACCAGTCCGCAAAACGGGGTGCGTTCGCCGCAGGCGACGAGTGGCAATATTGTGACTGGTGTTGGTCGCGGCATAGCGGTCAGCTTTGCGGGATGTTGCCGCCCGCTGCCGGGTGACCAGATTGTTGGTATTATCGCCCAAAGCAAAGGCATTTCGATCCACCGTAAAAGCTGCCGAAACCTCTCAAGCTACGTGGATACGCCAGAGCGTTTTCTGGACGTAGACTGGGATTACGATGCGCTTGGCAGCCGCAAGGATATGGCGCCGCATACGGCACGCTTGTCTGTGGTTGCGACGAACGAACCTACAATATTAGCAACTTTGACAAACGTTGCAGCCAAGCACGCTGGCAGCGTTGTGAACCTACGGATTGTAAATCGTCAGCTCGATTTCATGGAGGTTCTTGTCGATTTGGAAGTGCGCGATTTGCGGCATTTGTCGTCTCTGATTGCGGCCTTCCGCACGGCTGTTGGCGTAATGCAGGTCGAGCGGGCAAAGGCATAAGGCGCCATAGTTGTGATTTTGGGTATAGGCACAGATCTGTGCATGATTGAGCGGATCGAAACGGCCATAAACCGTTTCGGTGACCGGTTTCTTCAACGGGTTTTTACTGAGGCGGAACGAGCGCACGCTAACCGCTTGAGTGGAGCAGCCCGTATGGGCAGCTACGCAAAACGCTGGGCTGCAAAAGAGGCTTGTGTTAAGGCCCTCGGGACGGGTTTTGCTCAGGGTGTGAGCTTTCAGGACATTGGTGTGATCAATGGTCCCGCAGGTGCGCCGGAGTTGGTGCTGACCGGTGGGGCAAAGAGCGCTTTGCAGCGTTTGGTGCCGCAGGGGCAGCAGGCGCAGCTATTCGTAAGTTTGAGTGACGATGCGCCATTTGCTTTGGCTCAGGTACTTATCCAGACATTGCCCTATTGATGCCCTTATGTGAGAGCATTGGCCTAAAAGGGCAAGCTGAGCTATGAGCATACAGAACGATACAGAAGGAAGCGCCGGTGTTAGGGACGCAGAAAACAGCTGAACAATCCGGCAGAGCGCCGAGCAAGCCGCAAGAGCAAGAAAGCTTGGGCGAGACCTTGCGTTGGTTTGCATGCATGCTGGTGTCGATCATGCTGCTCCGAACATTGATCATTGCGCCATACGAAGTGCCCTCTGGCTCAATGATACCGACGCTTCAAGTTGGGGATTTTGTACTGGCGACGAAGTTTAGCTATGGCTATTCTCGCTTTTCACTGCCTTTCAGTCCCAATTTATTTGGTGGGCGTATATGGGGCTCGGAGCCGCATCGAGGGGATATCGCTGTCTTTCGCTACACCCACGACACTTCCATCGACTATGTAAAACGTATTGTTGGTTTGCCTGGTGACCACATCCAAATGACGGATGGGAAATTATACCTTAACGGTATTGAGGTCCCCCGAACGGATATGGGGCATTACGAGGTAATTGATGAAAATGGTCGTCTGCTGAGCGGTGAACGCTACCGTGAAGACCTTCCGGGCAGTGGGGGGCGTTCTACGGTTTCGCATGAAATCCTGAAGCTCGACGATGAAGGATTTGCCAATAATACGCCGGAATATGTCGTGCCTGAGGGTTATTTCTTTGCCATGGGTGATGACCGAGACGATAGTGCGGATAGTCGCTTTCAAGGTGATGGACCAGATGATCTGGGGTTTGTGCCAATGCAAAATTTGGTTGGGCGCACCCCCATTGTTGCTTTTTCAATCGACTTGAAACACCCGTGGTGGCAAGTCTGGTACTGGCCGGTGGAAATCCGCTGGGGCCGTATTCTGCATCTGTTGCACTAATGATGTTATCTCTTGACCAAGCCCTTGAGGCAATGGAAGCGGCGCTGGGGCATCGCTTCAAAGAGCAGGGCTATCTTGTTGAAGCATTGACCCATCGATCTGCGGTCAGTGGGCGTGAGGCGCGGCGCGGACGTCGTGCTCCGCGCAGCAAAGGGGCAGGCTCGAACGAGCGTCTGGAATTTATTGGTGACCGCGTTTTGGGCCTCCTCATGGCGGAGTGGCTTTTTGAGCGCTATCCGGATGAGCAGGAAGGGGCATTAGGGCCACGCCACGCGCATCTTGTGTCACGGCCAGTTCTGGCGGATATCGCGGACCAAGTGGGTCTGTCCGAGGCGTTGCGTATTTCTCCTCATGAGGAAGAAGCGGGTATACGGCGTTTGTCGAGCATTCGTGCGGATGCAATGGAAGCTCTTTTGGGTGCTCTGTATTTGGATGCGGGGCTGGGGCCAGCGCGACGGGTTGTGCGGGAGCAGTGGGCTGAGCGGATCGAAAGTGATGCACGTCCGCATAAAGAACCAAAAACGCGTTTGCAGGAATATTTGCTGGCGCGTGCTTTACCATTGCCAGTGTATGATATTCTTGCTGCTGAAGGTCCGTCGCATGCACCTATTTTTCGGGTTTCGGTCACAGCGTGTGGTAAAACCGGCATAGGGGAAGCAGGCTCGAAGCGCCAAGCTGAGAGTATGGCGGCAAGTGATTTATTAGCCCGTTTAGGGCAAAACAAGACATCCTAAGGATGAAGGAACAGTTTATGACGACGCGCTGCGGTTTTGTGGCACTTGTTGGGGCGCCGAATGCGGGGAAATCAACCCTGTTGAACCGCATTGCTGGTGCTAAATTGTCTATTGTTAGCCCTAAGGCTCAAACGACCCGTTTCAGGACTCTTGGCATTGTCATGCACGAGGGCGCTCAGGTCATTTTGGTTGACCTTCCGGGTATTTTCAAGCCGCGCCGCCGTTTGGACCGCGCGATGGTGAATGCCGCTTGGTCTGGCTCACAAGATGCGGACATGACCTTGCTGCTGGTCGATGCCAAAAGCGGTTTGCGCGACGATGTACGCGAGATTATTGCGAAATTGGCAGAAGCGAAGAGCAAGGTCTGGCTTGTTCTGAACAAAATCGATCTGATGTCGCCTGACGCGCTGTTGCCTTTAACAAAAGAAATCAGTGGGCTCATTGCAGTTGAACATGTGTTCATGCTGAGTGCGCGAAAAGGCAATGGTGTCGACGACCTTATGGACCGTCTGTCCCAAGTGCTTCCCGAGGGTCCATATCTTTACCCAGAAGATGATTTGACGGACCTGCCTGACCGTTTGCTGGCAGCGGAGTTGGTACGTGAGCAAATTTTCATGCAAACGCATGAGGAAATCCCTTACCAAGCAACGGTAGAGACTGAGAGCTTCAAAGACCGCCCCGACGGTTCGGTGCGTATTGAAGTTACGATCTATGTTTCTCGTCCCGGCCATAAGGCAATTTTGATTGGTGAAGGCGGAAACAAGATCAAGTCTATTGGTGCGCGCGCGCGACTTGAATTGCAGGACTTGCTGGAGCGTCAGTGCCACTTGTTCCTCAATGTCAAAGAGCGTGCTGGTTGGGATGAAGAGAAAGCTCGTTTGCGGGCTATCGGCCTGGAAGACTGAGCGCTTTAAGCATTTTCTAAGCCGATGGGGGCGAAAGTGTGGGACATTGCTTGTTCCATGCGCTTCGCGTCTGTATGAGAAACAAAAATGCACGATTAGCCTGTGAGGAACCCGCCATGAGCGATGAGACAAAGAAGAGCCCCGAGTACAAACGTGTTCTTCTCAAGGTGTCGGGTGAGGCCCTGATGGGTAATGGCCCTTCTGGCGTTGACCCAGAAATGGTGGACATGGTGGCTGCGGATATCGCGGCTGTTGCGGCCACCGGGGTGCAGGTTTGTCTCGTTGTCGGTGGTGGGAATATCTTCCGTGGTTTGGCTGCGGCTGCCAAGGGTATGGATCGCGCACAAGGCGATTATGCTGGCATGCTGGCAACGGTTATTAACGCTTTGATGCTTCAAAATGCTCTTGAGCGTAACGGGGTTGAAACCCGCGTAATGACAGCTATTCAAATGGCGTCAATTGCGGAGCCTTACATCCGTCGTCGCGCTGTGCGCCACATGGAAAAAGGTCGCGTCGTGATTTTTGCCGCAGGTACGGGCAACCCGTTCTTTACGACAGATACGGCTGCCGCACTTCGTGCCAATGAAATGGAATGCGATGCCCTGCTTAAGGGTACGCAGGTCGATGGTGTGTACTCTGCCG
Source organism: Neokomagataea tanensis (assembly GCF_006542335.1). Classification (GTDB taxonomy): domain Bacteria; phylum Pseudomonadota; class Alphaproteobacteria; order Acetobacterales; family Acetobacteraceae; genus Gluconobacter; species Gluconobacter tanensis. The sequence continues at coordinate 1,265,727 of NZ_CP032485.1, forward strand.
ATCCACGCCGCAACCCGGATGCTGAACGCTACGCGCAGCTCACATATATGGATGTCCTGTCGCGTGACCTAAATGTGATGGACGCTGCTGCTATTAGTTTGGCGCGTGAAAACCATCTGCCCATTATCGTCTTCAACATGCACGCCCCTGGCGCGTTTGGTGCGGTAATGCGTGGCGAAGGGCGCTTCACGCGTATTATCGAGGCGGGTTGATCTCGTTTTTGACGTATCTGCCTTATCCTCTATGTTTCGTGAGTAAGAAACCTGTAACTTTGAAAGGAACCGCGCATGTCTGCTGATCTGAACGGCCTTCTGGAAGATCTGACCCGTCGTATGGACGGGGCAATGGAAAGCCTACGCCGTGACCTGTCTGGTCTGCGCTCGGGCCGTGCCAGCCCTAACCTGCTGGAGCCAGTACGCGTTGAAGCCTATGGCTCTGAAGTGCCGCTCTCTCAGGTTGGCTCCATCGCGGTGCCGGAAGCTCGTATGCTGACGGTTTCTGTGTGGGACCGTTCGGTTGTAGGTGCTGTTGAGCGCGCTATTCGTGATGCGGGCCTCGGCCTGAACCCTGCTGCCGATGGCCAGACGATTCGCGTACCCATCCCGATGCTGACAGAAGAGCGCCGTAATGAGTTGGCGCGTGCGGCAGGGCGTTATGCTGAAAACGGCAAAATCGCCATTCGTAACGTACGCCGTGACGGTATGGATCAGGCTAAAACGCTCGAGAAGAAAAGCGAAATCAGCCAAGACGATCAAAAGACATGGAACGATGCGATCCAAAAGCTGACGGATCAGTACATCAAAAAAGTAGACGATATGCTCGCGGACAAAGAACGCGAAATTAAGCAGGTCTGATACCTCTCTTGTCTGCTGGTTCTACCCCGTTTTTTCAAGACTGCCGCATCGCCCTTGATGCAGACGGTACAGTCACGCCGCCCCAGCACGTTGCTGTCATTATGGATGGTAACGGGCGGTGGGCCCAAGCGCGTGGGCTGCCTGTAGTCGCGGGGCATAGAAAAGGCGCAGAAGCTGTACAGAGAAGTGTGAAGCTCGCTATCCGAGAGGGTGTGCGTTACCTTACACTGTACGCGTTTTCTTCAGAAAACTGGCGTCGGTCCGCATCTGAGATCGGGGATCTGACGTCGCTTCTGCGCTTCTATCTAAGGCATAAACTGGACGAACTGGACCAGCAAGGCGTGAGGCTGCGCGTTATAGGGGAACCAGAGCGGTTCGAGGGAGCGCTTTATGAAGAACTCCGTCGGGCAGAGCAGCGCACTTCCGACAATACGCGCCTCACTCTGACGTTGGCATTATCCTATGGTGGTCGTGCGGATATTGCGCGTGCTGCCCGTCATCTGGCAAAGCTCGTGGCTGAAGGCGTCCTTAAAGCGGATGATGTGGACGAGGAATGTTTTGAGCGTAGCCTTCAGACAGGTGATATGCCACCACCCGATATATTGATCCGTACAAGTGGCGAAAGGCGGCTTTCCAATTTCCTACTGTGGGAAAGTGCCTACGCAGAGTTGGTCTTTCTGGACGTGCTGTGGCCTGATTTTGGGGAAAAAGACTTCCTAGAGGCCCTTAGCATTTACGCTGGAAGACAGCGGCGGTTTGGCGGGCGCCCTGTATGAGCGGTAATTCGCGTTGGGGTGACCTCCGCTTGCGTTTGCTGTCAGCTGTAGTCATGGTCGCTGTTGGCGGGTTCTGTCTGTGGGCCGGCGGCACGAGTTATAAGCTTCTCATCCTTGCAACCATGTTTGGTCTGGTGTGGGAAGGAGAAGCGTTACTGAACCAGCCACAAACGAAGTGGCGTAACCTGCTCTTGCACGTTTGGCCAGTAGGTGTTGGGATCGTCGCCCTGACAGGTAATTGGCGGCAAGCTGTCATACTGGCGCTTGCGGGCACAATTTTTGGTCGTCCGGCGTGTTATCCTCTTTTGGTCTCAGCCATTGGTGGTTTGTCCCTGTTGTGGCTACGGGCTTTACCGCATGGCTTGCAAAGCGTTTTGTTTGTTTTCGCAGTCGTCATTGCGAGTGACAGCTTTGCCTACCTCACGGGGCGCATCATTGGCGGTGCAAAACTGGCACCACGTATTTCGCCGGGTAAAACACGCTCAGGCGCCATTGGCGGTTTGTTCGGTGCGGCAGCGGCAGGGGCATTGGTTGCACACTTCTCTGGTATTGGTTTTGTGCTTGGTGGCCTCGTGTGGGGGGCTGTCCTTGGTTTCTGCGCACAAAGTGGTGATCTGCTAGAAAGCGCAGCCAAACGGCGTTTGGGTGTAAAAGATTCCGGAAATTTGATACCGGGCCACGGTGGGTTACTGGATCGGTTTGATGGCCTTTTGGCTGCGGCCCCTGTAGCTGCATGTGTTTCTTTAGCTGCGCCAAGTGGCGTATTTTGGTCTTTAGCTTTTACACATTGGTCAGGCTCAAGCGCGTTTACCGCGGGCCTTCAGTGACCCTTTTGGAAAGGAGCGTTTTTTCATGATGAACAGCCCATCAAGCGCTGCACCGCGCCGGATCAGCGTGCTTGGCAGTACGGGCAGTATTGGTACCTCGACTGTGGATTTGTTGAAAAACACATCTGAGACTGTCGTTGTACGTGCTCTCGTCGGTGGGCAAAATGCAGAACTTTTGGCGGAGCAAGCTATCGCTCTTAATGCCGAGGTTGCTGTTATTCATGACGAACGCCGTTACGATGAATTAAAGACGCTTCTAGCGGGTACGGGCATCGAGGTCGCAAGCGGACGCCAAGCCGTGATTGACGCTGCTGCGTTGGAAGCCGATTGGACGATGGCTGCTATCACAGGGGCAGCGGGTCTGGAGCCTACTCTGGCCGCCGCGCGCAACGGGCACTCTATTGCTTTGGCAAATAAAGAAGCTCTGGTCTGCGCTGGTGACGTTATGCTTAGGGCAGTACGTGCGGCAGGTGCCACACTTCTACCGGTAGATTCCGAGCATAACGCGATTGCTCAGTCTCTTGGCGGTTGTGACATGGCGACTGTGGAGAAGATTATCCTTACGGCGTCTGGCGGGCCGTTTCGTCAGGCGACGCTTGAGCAAATGCGGGAAGCAACGCCCGAAAAGGCGCTGAAGCACCCGACTTGGACCATGGGGGCTAAAATCACCATTGATTCCGCATCAATGGCAAATAAAGGCCTTGAGGTAATCGAAGCGGCTCGTTTGTTTGACCTGACGGAAGATCGTATCGATGTTCTGGTGCATCCGCAGTCGGTTGTGCACGGGCTTGTGCAGTTCCGCGATGGCAGTCTGGTAGCGCAAATGGGATCTGCAGATATGCGTATTCCCATCGCACATACTCTGGCGTGGCCTCAGCGCATGGATACATCGTGCCAGCGTTTGGATTTGGCCGCCATTGGCCGCTTGGATTTTGAAGCCCCGGATGAAGAGCGTTTCGTACCCCTTAGACTAGCGCGCCAAGTCCTGCGCGCTGGTGGTGCCGCGCCCACGGTTTTTTCTGCGGCGAATGAAGTTGCGGTTGACGCATTCTTGAACGGACGTATCAAATTCCTCGGAATTGGTGAGACGATCGACGCCGCTCTGCAAGCAATGTCTGAAAACCCTGAACTGACATCGCTGGATGACGTGTTAGCGTGGGACGCACGCGGGCGTGAACTCGCGGAGAATTATATCTTATCGCTCCAAGCTGGGCGGCGTAATATGGTGGAAGCAGCGCTAAATGTTTGATTTGTTGCGGACTCTTCTTGCTTATGTACTGATTCTCGGGGTCCTCGTTTTTATCCATGAGTTTGGGCATTATTTTGCAGCGCGGTTATGCGGTGTGAAGGTCGATACGTTCTCTATCGGTTTTGGGCCGGCTTTACGTCGCTGGTATGACCGTACCGGTACAGAGTGGCGTATCAGCGCGGTCCCCTTGGGTGGATACGTCAAACCACATGGGTTCGAAGGACCGGAAGACGCAACGGACGAGCAGAAAGCTGCATGGGTTCCTGGCAAGACGTTTCATAGCAAGTCCGTAGGTGCGCGCGCTCTGGTCATCGTAATGGGGCCGGTATTCAACTACATTTTTGCGATAATTGCTTTCACGGTGCTGTTCTCGACGGTTGGTCAACCTCATTTGAAAGAGAGTGTTGCGTCTGTTTCTGCTGGGAGTGCTGCTGAAAAGGCTGGCCTTCAGGCTGGGGATGTTATCAAGAAAATTGGTACTCTTCCTATGTCTGGCCCGCAGGACGTCATGGGGACGGTCTCGGCGCGTCCAGATGTAACGACAACCTTAGATGTGTTGAGAGACGGGCACGACCTCACTTTGCCTGTGACCTTTGACAGCCAGCCGACATCTGGGAAGAACCAGCGCAAGACTGGCCTCCTCGGGATTAGTTTTGCTGTGGAGCCGGGCCACCCGCTGCCAGTCTGGACAGCTGCTGTAAAAGGCGTACAGGAGAGCTGGGTTACCTCTGAGCGCATATTGCAAGGGGTTGGTCAGATTATTACGGGCCAGCGTAGCCCGCGCGAATTAGGCGGTACAATCCGTATCGCTCAAATGTCTGGCCAAGTGTCCCATTACGGTTGGGCCAGTATTCTGTCCTTTATGGCGCTTCTTTCGATCAACCTTGGCTTGATCAACTTATTCCCGATTCCAGTTTTGGATGGTGGGCGTTTGGTCTTTTATGCCGCTGAAGCTGTGCTGCGCCGCCCTGTACCTAAAAAAATTCAGGACATGGGAATGCAGGTTGGTATAGCACTGATTGCAGCGTTATTTCTGTTTTCAACGGTTAATGATTTAACGAATCTCGGTCTTTTTCGTTGGCTAGTGCATCTTGCTGGCTAATAGAAGTCTCATTGGATACGTCTCGTAACGCTTCGTGAGAGGTTAGGTGGCTTGCGCAGGAGGGGGGTTTTCGGATACCTCCGGCTATGTAGCTCTGCGTCGGGGCCTCGTTCGCGTTCTGTAACAAGGAAAGCTGGTTTGTCAGGATCACGGTCTAGAAGCCCTCGGCTCTCGCACATGCGGCTCCTGCTGCTGGCCTCAGCATGTCTTATTCCGGCAGTGCCGATGACAGCAGAGGCACGGACAACACGTCACGCTCCAGCAGCAAAGGCGTCCCTGCCCGGGAATATCATTCAGTCGATCGACGTGAAGGGTAACGCCCGTATTGAGACGAGCACGGTGCTGTCATACATGGTGGCGCAGCCGGGCGATACGTTTAACCAAGACGATCTCGACCGGTCTCTCAAGACGCTTTACGCGACAGGATTGTTCCGTGACGTAACCTTCCGCCGTGAAGGAAGCACGCTGCACGTTGACTTGGTTGAAAACCCAATTGTTAACCGCATTGTGTTTGAGGGTAACCACGCGATTAAGGACGAGGATCTGCGCAAAGAGATCAGCCTGCGTCCACGCGCGGTGTTCTCCTCGCAGACTACCGCTGCTGACCGCCAGAAACTGCTCAACCAGTACGCGCAGAAGGCGCGTTTTGGTGCAACGGTCACGCCACAAATCGTTAAGCTTTCGCACAACCGTGTTGACGTTGTGTTTAAAATTAACGAAGCGGAACAAACTCTGATCCACAAGATTGTCTTTGTGGGCAACAAAAATTTCAGCGAAGCGCGTCTGGCGCAGGTGGTCTCCTCAAAAGAGGCTGCGTGGTACCGGTTCTTCTCGTCTTCGGATGAATACAATCCTGAGCGTATCAAGTACGACGCGGAATTGCTGCGCCGCTTTTACTTGCAGAACGGTTATGTCGATTTCCATATGATCGACGCAACCGGCGAACTGTCTCCTGACCACAAAACCTTTACCGTAACTTTCACCTTGGATGAGGGTGCACGGTATCGCTTGGGCAAGATCGACATCCGCTCCTCTGTGCGTGACGTAACGCCTGATATGATGCGTAAGCGTGTGGAGCTGTTCCATCACCAGTGGTACGATGGTACGGCCATTCAGCACAACACGACGAACATGCAAGAATGGCTGCAAGCTGATGGCCATCCCTTCGCACTGGTTCGTTCAGAAATTGCGCGTAATCCAGAAAAGCACATCGTAGATCTTCTGTTTGATATCAACGAAGGCCCGCACGTATACGTGGAGCGCATTGATATTAACGGTAATACCATCACGCGCGATAACGTTATTCGTCGTAACCTGCCTATGGCAGAGGGTGACCCGTACACCCCGTTTGCTAGAAAATACTCTAAGCTTGAACTTCAGGATTTGGGTTACTTTAGCTCAGTATCTGTCGATCAAACGCAGGGATCAGCGCCGGACCGCGTGAACGTTTCTGCCAATGTTGTAGAAAAGCCGACAGGTGAGTTCTCACTGGGTGGTGGTTATTCGACCGACGTTGGTATGCTTGGTAACGCTTCTGTAAAGCAGCATAACTTGCTGGGTACTGGCGTAGATGCTGGTATTTCGGGTACGGTTGCTTATTACCAGAAGCAGGCTGATATTTCGATTACGGACCCATACTTCCTTAATCGTAACCTCGTTGCGGGTGCTGACTTCTACTTTATTCAAACCAGCAGTAACGGCTACAGCAGCTATCAGCAAAGCTATAGCGAAGGCCAGTACGGCATGAGCTTGCGTATTGGATATGCGTATAACCGCTACTTGTCCCAGTCTTGGAATTACACGCTTGTAGATCGTCAGGTCTCCAACACATACAGCCAAGCTTTTATTGACGAGTACCCAGAATACAACGCTTACGCGCCGTCGATCTATGTGCAGCAGTCAAGTGGTTGGTCTTTGCTGTCTCAGCTCAGCACCACATTGACCTATGATCGCAGAGACCGCCGTACGAACCCGCATGATGGTTACGTCATGAGCTTGGGTGGGGATTTTGCAGGTCTTGGTGGCGGTGTAAAATACGGCCGTGTCAAAGCTGATGGTTCCTACTACATTCCGTTGGATGACCTGACGGGCGACCATGACTGGACTGTTCAGCTCAAAGGTGGCGTAGGCTACATGGGCGATTGGAGCAGCAGCAGCCAGAAAAGCGTCATCGATAACTTCTATCTTGGCGGCCAAAATCTGCGTGGCTTCTTGCAGGGTGGTGTCGGGCCACGAAGCGGGCATATCTGTGGTACAGTCGGATCAGACGGCAAGTGTTCGGCATGGTTGCCGGCAGCTGGTAGCGAAGATTTTATCGGCGGTACCTTCATGTACACGGCTTCCGCTCAGCTGAACTTCCCGTTCCCAATGGGAGATGACCTCGGTATTTCGGGTCGTTACTTTGTTGACGCTGGTAGCTTGTCTGGCATTCGTGTGCGTAACCGTTACACAGATTATTCCCGTCGCTACGAGAGCGGCTATCCTTATACACCGGTTAACGGCGACACGATGACGCCTCGCGTCTCGACAGGTTTCGGTGTGTCGTGGAAGAGTCCTTTCGGCTTGGTCAATATCGACGCAGCTGTGCCTCTGCGTAAAGAGCGTGGTGACCGTATTTACCCAATCCGGTTCGGATTTGGTCAGCAATTCTAATATTCTTCAGGTGCGGTACAGTGCCGCACCCTTTACGAGTTTGAATAAGAGGTGGTTATGACCCTGACTTCGCTGAAACGCACGGCCAAGGTCAGTGCTCTGCTTGGCGCTTTCGTTGGTACGGCTTTGGGTTCGGCCGTACCTACAGCGCATGCTCAGTCTGCAAATGGTGGATGGTTCGTCCCTAAAACCGCACAACCAGAGGCACCGCGTCCTGCGCCGCGCCGTGTTGTAGAGCAGCCTGTGCAACTGCCGGAAGAAGAGCAGCAAGCTGCACCAGAAGCGCCCCGCGCGCCTCCGGTTCTTCCGTTGCCACCTGTTCCAACTCCCCCAGTTTTGGCGAAGTCAACGACCCCGCCACCAGTGGTTGTTGGTGTTATTAACGTCCAAGCTGTGATGCAAATGTCCAGCGCGCAACAAGAGATTCAACAGGTTCTTGGTGCGCGACGTGACCATCTCGCACAAGCTGTGCAGCACGAAGAAGCAGCATGGCGTGAAGAGGCTCAAAAGCTGCAATCTCAAGCGCGCAGTTTGACAGCTGACCAGATACAATTGCGTGAGCGTCATTTGCAGGAACGCCGCGCAAAAGATCAGCGTGAATTCGGCAACCAGGCTCGTATTCTGCAGGAAGCCGCTCAGGTTGCTTACCACCAGATCGAACGTGAGCTTGAGCAACCAAATGGCATTATTGCAAGCGTGGCTGGCTCACATGGTATGAACCTTGTTCTCCACTCGGAGCAGGTTGTTCTGCATGTTGGTGAACACGACATCACCGATGAAGTTATTGCACAGCTTAACAAGACGCTCCCTCACGTCTTTATTCCAGCAGATGGTGTAGACCCAGAGCAGGTCGCCAAGTCTGGGAAAATGCCGACAACGGCGGATGAAGAGCGTAATGCTGCGCCGGAACCCGCACAAACACCGGCAGCTCCGGCTCAGCCGCAGTCCGTTCTTCGTCAACAACACTGAGGTCAGTAGTGTCTGAGGTGAGCAGCTTTTCCGAACAGCCGGGGCAGGATACGCGCCCCGGTGACCCGCGTTTTTTCCATCGGTCCGGTCCGTTCACCGTGGAGCAATTGGCAGAAGTTTCGGGCGCGGATTTTGCGCCAGCTAAAGCGGGTGGGAAAAGCCTCTTCCGGGGGGTGGCTCCACTGCATGTTGCTGGCCCCGACGAAGTAAGCTTTCTCGATAATCGTCGGTACTTGCCTTTATTGGCCGAAACACGGGCTGGTGCTGTAATTTTAGGGCCAGCTTTTGCGGATAAGTGCCCGGAAGCGACCGCAGCTTTTGTAAGTAAGTCACCTTATCTCGCTTGGGCACGTGTAGCATCAGCTTTTCACCCCGCGCCGCCATCGACGGGGTTTTGCCACCCCAGCGCCGTAATCGGTAAAAATGTTGCATTGGGCGAAAATGTCCAGGTAGGACCCTGTGCTGTTATTGGCGATGGTGCCCATATTGGTGCGGGCAGCATTATTGGGGCACATGCCAGCATTGGTCAAAGCGTAGAGATTGGAGAGCGATGCCGCATCCATGACCATGTTACGGTTTCACACGCCCGCTTAGGAGAGCGTGTTACGTTGTTCCCCGGGGCGCGAATTGGCCAAGATGGTTTTGGTTTCGCGGTAGGTCCAGCAGGTTTTGAAACGGTGCCGCAGCTTGGTTTGGTCGTTCTTGAGGACGGCGTTGAAATCGGTGCGAATTCAACAATCGATCGTGGCTCTATGAAGGACACAGTTATCGGGGCAGGTACGCGTATCGATAATCTCGTCCAAATCGGCCACAACGCTCGGCTGGGTCGGTGCTGTATTGTTGTTTCACAGGCAGGTATTTCTGGCTCCACTGAGCTTGGAGACTTCGTGACGATCGCGGCGCAGGCTGGTCTTATCGGACATATTAAAATCGGCGATAAAGCTCGGGTTGGCGCTCAGTGCGGCGTTATGTCCGATGTCGAAGCCGGGGCAGATGTTATCGGTAGTCCGGCTATGCCGTTCCGGGAGTTTTTTCGTAATGTTGCTACATTGCGGAAACTGTCAGCACGCAAAACGGAAAGCAGCTAAAAACGTTACGCGGTGCAGATATTCCATAGTGGATGGCATAAATGTGACCCTTTTGCTAAAGGAGGGACACAAAATTGTGTCAACTGCTAAAAATCGATGAATGGGCCCTGAAAAAGGGTCCGGGAGGGGGATTGTGACTGATACTGACCGCGTAGACGCCCCGGTCATTCCGGAGAAAATTGACGTTCTGCAAATTATGCAGGCAATCCCTCACCGTTACCCATTTTTGTTGATTGACCGAATGGTTGATATCAAGGCTGGCGAGTCAGCTGTCGGTATCAAGAACGTCACGTTTAACGAGCCATTCTTTCAAGGCCATTTCCCAGGTCGCCCTGTCATGCCGGGCGTACTCATTGTGGAAGCAATGGCGCAAACAGCAGCAACACTGGTTGTTTTGACGCTGGGTGAGGCGTTTGAAGGCAAGCTCGTTTATTTCATGACGATCGAGAATGCCAAATTCCGCCGTCCTGTTGAGCCGGGCGATCAGCTGCGCATCGAAGTTGTGAAAGAGCGCTCACGCGGGAATGTGTGGAAATTTAAGGGTATTGCACGTTGTGACGGCGTTGCCGTAGCAGAAGCAACGTTTAGTGCCATGATCATGGGTTGATCTTATGGATATAGCGGGTAAACGGCCGGAAACGGTGGATATTCATCCGACAGCACTTGTCGATGAACGCGCACGTATCGGTGAGAATGTGCGTATTGGTCCATGGTGCCAAATCGGACCTCATGTCACCTTGGGTGCGGGTGTGCATTTGCATGCTTCTGTCATAGTCGACGGGCACACAACCTTGGGGGATGGGGTCGAAGTTTACCCGTTTGTGACCATCGGCATGGCGCCTCAGGATCTGAAGTACGCTGGTGAGCCCACGTTGTGCGAAATTGGTGCAGATACGGTTATTCGTGAAAACGTCACGATTCACCGTGGTACTGCTCAGGGTGAAGCACTGACCCGTGTAGGCAAAAAATGCCTTATCATGGCAAACGCCCACATAGCCCATGATTGCTTGCTCGGTAACGGCGTCATCGTCGTGAACAATGTGGTTATGGGCGGGCACGTGAAGATTGATGACGGAGCGCGCATTATGGGCTCAGCAGCGGTGCATCAATTCGTGCGTGTTGGGCGCGGAGCTGTTGTCGGCGGTGTTTGCGGTGTCGAAATGGACGTAATTCCTTACGGTAGCGTCTTGGGCAATCGCGCGCGCTTGGTAGGGTTGAACTGGGTTGGCCTGAAGCGGTCGGGTGTACATTCGGAAGAGATGCAGGCTATGCGTAAAGCTTTCCGCACCTTGTACCCCCGGCACGGGGAAGGCGAGGGTGTGTTGGAAGTGCGGATCGCAAATGTTCGCCGTGATTATGGTCATTTGCCGCGTATCGCAGAGATGCTTGATTTTATGGAAGCGCCCAGTCATCGCGGACTGACGCGGGTTGCGCGTAACGATTCGCAGGCCGAGACTGAAGGTGCCTGAGGCAAGCCGCAAGCGTTGCGTTGGTATTCTTGCAGGATCTGGGCCGTTGCCGGCTCAGGTTGCGGCCGCCGTGCGTGCACGGGGCGATGATGTTTTCGTTGTCGCTTTCCGAGATTTCGCTGAATTGCCTCGGTTGGCACCCTACCCACATGAAGTTTTCCGCCTTGCGGCAGCAGGTGAGATCCTCTCAGCGTTGAAGCGGCACGGCTGCCGTGAGCTTGTCTTGATCGGTCCAGTACGTCGTCCGGCATGGCGTGATTTGCGCCCTGATGGCGAAGGTGCACGCATCCTAGCGCGGTTAGGGCGAGCAATTTTTCTGGGGGATGACGGTCTTCTTGGTGCCGTCGTACGCGTGCTCGGGGAGGAAGGCTTCTTTGTGCGTGGTGCACATGAGTTTCTTCAGCATGCGACCGGGCATAGTGGCTCCCAAGGGCGGGTTGCTCCTGATGTTCAGGCACGTGCGGATATTGCGCGCGGTGTTGCAGTTTTACGGACAATGGCGCGACTGGACATCGGCCAAGGCTGCGTTGTCCAAAATGGCTTAGTGTTGGCCGTAGAGGCTTTAGAGGGGACCGACGCCATGTTAGGGCGTTGTGGTCCGCTTATGCAGGCTGGTAGCGGAGGGGTCTTGGTTAAGATGCCCAAGCAAGGCCAAGATTTGCGGGCAGACATGCCAACGATCGGGCCGGAAACTCTTGAAAATGCTGCGCGTAACGGTCTACGCGGGGTTGCCTTTCAGCCGGGCGTCACTCTTTTGACGGACCCGACGCGTTGTGTGGCTCAAGCTGACCGCTACGGGCTCTTTTTATACGGTCTGACGACAGACGATCTCAAGGAGTAAACAATGAGCAGCTATCTCCACACCATGGTGCGTGTTCGCGATCTCGACCGCAGCTTAGCGTTTTATCAGCTGCTTGGTATGAAAGAGTTGCGCCGCAATGAAGTCAGCGCTGGTCGCTTCACGCTGAGCTACATTGGCTATGGCGGGAACGCAGAAGGGCAGGCAGAGATTGAACTGACTTATAATTGGGACCAAGAAACTGATTATGAAGTTGGAACAGGTTTTGGTCATTTCGCCGTTGGCGTACCTGACGTTGCGGCAACGGTGGAATCCGTTCGGTCCGGCGGTGGTAAGGTTACGCGTGAAGCGGGTCCTGTAAAGCACGGCACAACGGTAATTGCGTTCGTTGAGGATCCAGACGGATACAAAATCGAGTTGATTGAACGTAAGTCTGAAGAGAGTGTAGACGCGTTCAAGTAAGCTCGAATCAAACGAATCGTCCTAAGACGATGATTTAAGATAGTTCAAGGCACGCTCGATAGACTGGATAACGGTCGCAGCGTGTTCTTGTACATTTGGGTCGGGGTGCGATTCGAGGATATCGGCGCTCAACAATGCGCTTGCCAACGCATTGCGTACGTCATGGCGCACCCGTGCGGCTCCGTTTTGAGAAGAGTCGGCCATTATATGTGCGTCCTTTCGCTCTTTTCTTGACAGAATCGATACCACATTTTATACGCCCGGGTCACATATCAGCGGGCGTTTCATGCGCCCGATCGACGCGTTTGCCACTCAGGCAGATGCAAAGACGTTAAGGATCGATGTCATGAAGCGCACGTATCAACCTTCCAAGCTGGTTCGCAAGCGTCGTCACGGTTTCCGTGCACGCAAGGCAACTGTTGGTGGCCGCAACATTCTTGCGAACCGCCGCTCTAAGGGCCGCGCTAAGCTTTCTGCCTAAGAGCTGACACCTGATTCCTGACCATAAGCCGGGGCGCTTGAAAAAACGCTCACAATTCCTTCACCTTTCTCGTAAGGGGCGCAAAGCGGCTCTTCCGGGTATGGTGGTGCAGGGAATAACTCCCAAAGATGCTGATGGTCAGGCTCAGTCTCGTGTCGGTTTTACCGTCACGAAAAAAGTAGGCAACGCTGTCGTCCGTAACAGGACACGGCGTCGTTTGCGTGAAGCACTGCGTTTGGTAGCCAAAGAAGAAGGTTTGCCCTGCGGTGACTTCGTCCTGATCGGACGCGAAGGGACACGAAAGCGTGAGTTTTCAGCCCTTAAAAGCGATCTACGACAGGCATTAAACAAAGTTTCTGCACACTGAGGATACGCGTGAAAGACATCTTTTCACAAGGCGTAGCAAGTGCTTGCTTACTTCTCATACGATTATATAAGCTGTGCATAAGTCCCTATATCGGGCAGAATTGTCGTTTCCAGCCGGGGTGTAGCACATACGGCTTAATAGCGATTCGGCAGCACGGCCCTTGGCGCGGTGGCTACTTAACGGCACGACGTATTTGCCGATGCCACCCTTGGTCCAAAGGCGGTGTAGATTATCCGCCCCCGCCCAATTCTCCTTGAATTGGGTTCTCTCTCGCTGAAAAAGTTGCTTTTCCTATTGTTCTGGGGGCATTTTTCCTCCACTTGAAGCGCAAGCTTTTTCTCGTACGATGAAAGACCGGCACCCGCCCGATGGAAATCAAGCGCATTATTGCAGCCACCATCCTCAGTGGCCTGATCTTACTTGGCTTTGACTATTTTATGCCGAAGCCTTCTCCAGAAGCTAAACAAACAGGACAAGCTGTTGTCAGCATATCTGGAAACCCTCAAACGCCTTCAGCATCAGCAAGCACACAACAGGACGATGCGACCGTAGTTGCGCGTCGGATTCCTGTGAGCAGCCCTGACGTTAAGGGATCCATTACGCTTAAGGGCGGTTTGCTGGATGATTTGGTACTGACAAAGTACCGGGAAACCTTGGAGAAGGACAGTCCACTCGTCCGGCTTTTAAGTCAGCCGGGCACGGCAGAGCCTAGCTATGTAGTGATTGGCTGGGATAACGCACAAGGTTCAAATGCGGTTGTGCCGGGTCTAAACACGGTCTGGCAAAGTGACGATCAAATTCTGGACCCAACACACCCCGTTACCATGCATTGGGATAATGGCCAGGGGCAGAACTTCATCATCCGCCTAAGCGTAGATAATCACTATGTTATTGCCGTGCAGCAGGTTGTTGAAAATCACGGTTCCACACCTGTATCGCTGGTTCCTTATCAGCGTGTGCAACGAGATTACGAAGCGCAGGGTGGCTCGTGGACGGAGCATGAAGGACCAGTATCGGTTGTAGATGGTCGTTTGAACGATGAAAACTACAAGAACCTGCGTGAGGCTGCCAATCACCCCGACCATACATATTGGGCGAAAAACGGTACCGGCGGCTGGGTAGGTCTTAGTGACAAGTACTGGCTTACGGCTGTAATGGCTGACCCCACGGCTGCTGTATCAGCATCGTTCGGCTTTGTACCCGGTTTGCCAGGCTCTGCGGGTTCCTACCGTGTAGGTTTCACGTCACAAAGCCCACAAACCATTATGCCTAATGCTTCAGTCACGATGAGCAGCCATATATTTGCGGGTGCAAAAGTGGTGTCGCTCCTGCAGGGTTACAGCCGTGATTTGCATGTACCAGATTTGGACAAAGCGATCGATTTCGGGTGGTTCAGCTTCTTAACGCGCCCAATTTTGACGCTCCTGCACTGGCTCTATACGCATTTGGGTAACTTTGGCCTAGCGCTGATGGCGTTGACGTTGATCGTCAAGATCATCTTATTCCCGCTGGCTGCTAAAGCGTCTCAATCCTCGGGCCGCATGCGCTTGCTTGCTCCTAAGATTAAGGAAATCCGCGAGCGGCACAAAGATGACCCGATGGCTGCAAACCAAAAAGTCATGGCTCTGTACCGAGAAGAAGGTGTTAGCCCGGCAAGCGGATGTTTGCCGATGCTGATTCAGGCTCCAATCTTCTTTTGCTTGTATAAGATGCTGTATATCAGCATTGACGAGCGTCACGCGCCGTTCTTTGGCTGGATACATGATCTGTCGATCCCTGATCCAACCAATATTTTTAACCTGTTTGGTCTGCTTCCGTTCGATCCAACGCAGTATATTTCCATGCTGCATGTGAGTGTATGGGGTACGGCGCTTGGTTTGACGTTCTGGCTGCTGCAAAAACAGACAACTGTTGCTATGGATCCAGCGCAAGCGCGTATCATGCAGTTTATGCCGTTGGTTTACGTGTTTTTCATGTCCAGTTTCCCGGCCAGTCTTTTGGTCTATTACACATGGAACAACTTGCTGACCTTCGCGCAGCAGGCTTTTATCCAGAGCCGTACTAAGCTGCCTGTTCCTGTGGCAACGTCGAAGAAAGGCCGTTGAGCGAGATGCGTGAGATAGCTGGCCCCCCTTCACCCGAATTGCTGGAAGAGGGACGCCTCCTTTTTGCTGGGGAGTGCGACTTTTATTTCGGCTCGCAGCGTGTGGATCAGTTGCCACCGATTGATCTGCCGGAAGTCGCTTTTGCAGGCCGCTCCAATGTTGGGAAGTCCAGTCTGATCAACGCACTGACAGGGCGGAAATCACTCGCGCGTGCATCGTCCGAGCCGGGACGTACCAAACAGTTGAATTTCTTTAACCTGTCGCAGCGTCTCGCTTTGGTCGATATGCCGGGTTACGGTTTTGCAAAAGCAGCCAAGTCGGTCAAAGAAGATTGGCAGAACACGATGTTTGCCTATTTGCGTGGGCGGACAACGTTAGAGCGTGTGATTCTGCTCCTTGATGCTCGCATTGAGCTCAAAACGTCGGATAAAGACGTTATGGAGTTGTTGGATCGGGCGGCTGTCGTTTTCCAGATCGTTTTGACAAAAGCGGATCAGGTAAAGCCGGGTGCATTGCAGAAAAAGCGTGAAGAGATAGAAGCTCTCGCTTTGAAGCATGCTGCCGCTTATCCGCGTGTGATTGTCACAAGCAGTGAAACGGGCGAAGGTATCGAAGATCTTCGTGGCGAAATCGCTCGTTTCGCACGTTCGTCAGATGGTACGGCCCAGTCCTGATAGGGCTGGGAGCAGCAAGGGAAATTACCCCAGCTATGAACGCAAAAACACATAGTGATAAATTGCCTGTCACGCCGCCGATCATCAATTTGGATGATGCGCAGCAACAGGCCTCTATTTTAGCAAATGCGCTGCCTTATCTTCGCCGGTATGCTGGTGATACGATCGTTGTTAAATACGGCGGTCATGCGATGGGGCACGGCGAACTGGCAAATGCGTTTGGTTATGACATCGCATTGTTAAAGCTGGTGGGTATCAACCCTATTGTGGTTCATGGGGGCGGCCCACAGATCAGCGCCATGCTGGACCGTTTGAACTTAAAGTCGACTTTTGTTGATGGGCTGCGCGTAACAGATCAGGCGATGATTGACGTCATCGAAATGGTGTTGGCGGGAACGGTCAATAAGCAGGTAGCGGAACTCATCAATCGCGCAGGCGCGCTGGCTGTTGGCATCTCTGGTAAAGACGGTGGTTTGCTGCAAGCCCGCCGTATTCAGCGGACAAAACGGGACGCTGCTACAGGCGAAGAAAAACCGCTGGATATTGGGTTTGTAGGTCAGCCAGATAAAATTGATCCGCGCGTATTGTACGCTCTTCTGGGGTCGGGTTTGATTCCGGTTGTGGCACCTGTCGGCGCTGGTAAAGATGGTGAGACTTATAACATTAACGCTGATACGGCAGCCGGTGCCATTGCAGGCGCTGTGAATGCTTCACGGCTTTTGATGCTGACCGACGTTCCGGGCGTCTTGGACAAAGAAGGCAAACTTATCGAAGAGCTTACAGCCGACGATGTTGCGCGCTTGATTGAGGATGGAACAATTTCGGGGGGATGATCCCCAAAGTTGAAACCTGCCTCGAGGCAGTGCGAGCTGGTGCAAAAGCTGCTGTGATTCTGGATGGACGTGTGCCGCACACATGCCTTTTGGAACTTTTCACACGTGCCGGCCCCGGTACATTGATTAAAGCTTAAGCATTATGGCGCTTCATGAGAGAAGCGCCATTTTACGCCTTCTCTCAGGCCGGTATTGAGAGCGAGCGTGGCGCGCTCTAAAAGTGTATCTGCCGTTTCGTGAGCGGCTCCTGCCTCGCGGCAAACGAGGCCAATGTGCAAAGACAGATGCGCTGGTGGGTCAAGCAACAACGGGATGCCGTGTGCCGTCATACGTTCGGCACGCTCTGCAATGGCAAAGCGGTCCCCACCATCGAGCCAAAGACCGAAGGTATTACCACTCAAGCGGCTAATTGCATCGGTGGGGCGAACCGCGTTCCTTAGCAAGGCAACACATTGCTCAAGCGCATTTTCAAAGCTTTCAAGGCTACGCTTGGCGAGTAGGTTATCCAGACCAGGAATGTAAGCGAGCATGAACGTGGCAGCCTTGTTATCACGGTCTAAGCGGCGGCAGCGGCGCGTTATCTCTGCGTGTAAGCCTTTCCAGTTCAGTAAATTCGATGCGATATCATAATGCGTGTTGGAATGAACGCGCCGGTGTAGGGCATCGAGTTCAAACAAACCGCATAAATTGGCGAGAATAGTTTTTAAGACGGTTATATCTTGTTGCGTCCATGGTTGTTTTTGCCAACAAACAAGGACCAAGGGTGACTGGCTCCGGATAGTTTCGGAAATAAGCACAGCGTTGTCGATGCTACGAAATCTGCGAACTTCTGACGTGATGCAACTGAGCGAGAGCAGATGCTGTTGCAGGTGCTGAGGCAAAGCTGCAGTTTTGTGCAAAATCGGGGTGTGTTCAGACAGCGTGCTGCCATGGAACAAGATCATGTCTGCTTTTGACAAAGTGTTAAGATATGAAAGCGCAGCAGCCGCGCCGAGCCTTGGCAAAATCGCAGACCGAATTTTCAGTAGAGCAGTGGCCAGAGTCTCATTGGTCCAATGGGGACGGCCCAACATATCGGCGGTTTGCTCGTGATTTGGGAACGTCGAGAGGATTGGCTGAGACATTGATACCCGTTCCGTACGGTTTGAGCTGAGGCGGGGTTAAGGGAAGAGATACTCTTCAATGGGCTGAAAATTTAAGGTGGAATGATAAATTAAAGGTTAATCCGTTTTTTAGAGCCTCATTTCTGACGTTGACATTGCGCAGGCCGAGCAGCATGGTTCGGCGCAATTTTCAGTTTTAAATGGGTATAATCATGTCTCAGGATACGCTGCGCGCTGCTATCGATTCTCTTTGGGAACGTCGTACGACGTTGAACTCTCAGACTGAGGGCGCAGATCGTGAAGTGATTGAGACGGTTTTGCGCGACCTGGATTCAGGCGTTCGTCGTGTTGCTGAACCGACATCTGACGGCTGGGTTGTGCATGAGTGGCTGAAAAAGGCCGTGCTGCTTTCTTTCCGTTTGAATGATAGCCGCGTAATGGAGCGGGGCTGCGCGGGTGTATCCGGGTTCGATAAGGTGCCTCTTAAGTTCGAGGGCTGGGATCAGTTCCGTTTTTCTGAGGCAGGTTTCCGTGCGGTTCCGGGGGCTGTTGTCCGTCGTTCAGCGTTCATTGCACCAAACGTGGTGCTGATGCCGAGCTTTGTTAACGTAGGCGCGTATGTCGATAGCGGCACTATGGTCGACACATGGGCAACGGTTGGTTCTTGTGCACAGATCGGTAAAAACGTGCATATCAGCGGTGGTGCCGGCATTGGTGGCGTGTTGGAGCCTTTGCAGGCAGCGCCTGTCATCATCGAAGATGATTGCTTCATTGGTGCTCGTTCAGAAGTGGCAGAGGGCGTCATCATTGAGCGCGGTGCCGTCTTGTCTATGGGTGTGTTCATTGGCGCTTCCACTAAAGTGGTGGATCGTGCAACGGGCGAGATCTTCCAAGGGCGCGTTCCAGCGTATTCCGTTGTCGTCCCAGGGACGTTGCCTCCGAAAGAGCCAGGACAACCATCTTTGGCATGTGCAGTAATTGTGAAGCGTGTCGATGAGCGTACACGTTCCAAGACGTCCATCAACGACCTGCTGCGCGATTAATCTTGAACACGTCTTCTGTTAGCACGCCTGCGCCATTCACAGATCCTGTTGAGTTGGCGCGGGATATGCTGCGTTGTCGCTCTGTCACCCCGGCGGATGATGGAGCGCAGGCATGCCTTATAACGGCATTGGAAGCGCTGGGCTTCACGGTTACGCAACTGCCATTTGGCCCCCCGGATGCCCCGACGCCGAATTTTTATGCGCGTCGCGGTGAGGGTAAGCCACGTTTGTGTTTTGCTGGCCATACAGATGTTGTTCCGCCCGGTCAGGGATGGGCGCATGACCCGTTTGAGGCTGTCATCCAAGACGGCATGCTGTTTGGGCGTGGTATTGCAGATATGAAGGGTGGCTTGGCCTGCTCCGTCGCTGCAGTTGCTCGTGTATTGGCGGAAGGCGAGCCAAAAGGCGCGATATCCTTTTTAGTGACAGGTGATGAAGAAGGGCCTGCGCGTTACGGCACAAAGCCTGTCATTGAGTGGTTGGCAGAACGAGGCGAATTGCCGGATTTTTGTCTTTTAGGCGAGCCGACGAACCCAGCTTTTTTGGGTGAGACGATTAAAATTGGTCGTCGTGGAAGCATGAACGCGCAAATTATTGTGCAGGGTGTACAAGGCCATGTCGCCTATCCTCATCGTGCGGATAACCCGGTGCACCGACTCCTTGCTATCCTAGGCGAGATGACGGGACGCATTCTGGATGAGGGGAATGCGTGGTTTGCTCCTTCCTCTTTGCAGGTCACAAGCGTTGATGTCGGTAATACGGCGACAAATGTGATCCCTGCGCAGGCAAGTGCGATGGTGAATATCCGCTTTAATGACTGCCATACAGGAGCGGGGCTTGAAGCGTGGCTACGAGATGTCACGCTCACACATGCGCCAAAGGCGGACGTGCAGGTTAGCATTAGCGGTGAAGCGTTTCTGACTGAGCCTGCTGAGCCTGTAGAGTGTTTGCAGTCTGCTGTTGAAGCCGTGACGGGACACCGTCCTGCGCTTGATACAGGTGGCGGTACGTCAGATGCACGCTTTATAGCTCTGCATTGCCCTGTTGCTGAGTTTGGACTTGTTGGCGCGACCATGCACAAAACGGATGAGCATGTCTCGTTGTCCAGCTTGGAAGAACTGACCGAAATTTACCGGACGTTTATGAAAAGGTTTGGATTGTGAATCCTGAGCGACCAACAGGACTACCTCCCGCCGGGGGTATGAGTGTGCCGTTGGGAGTCTGGCTTTTGGCGCGAGGGCGAGGGGTCGGCATTAATTGCTTTGGCCCGGGTGTACAGCCGCTGATGGGGGCGCTGGCTCCCACCATAGCAATGGCGATCATTGCGGTGGGGCTGACGTTTCAGACATCAAAAGTCGGCTGGGGAATGGGGTTGGTACGGGCTTTAGTGCCTTTGACATCAACGTTATTACAATTGGTTGTGACGCATATCTGTGCACGGCGCATAAAGCGCGAAGGGTTGTGGTTGCGTTATTCCACAGCGTCCCTGTGGTGCGCTTGGCTACCGATTATCTTGGTATTTTTGCTCGAAGGTTTTTTAACGGCTACCGTCCCGGCAGAGCACCTGAATTCGTCACTTACAATCGGTATGATGGTCGTCGTACAGTTTTATAGTTTATGGCTGTCTTGGTACGTCAGTAAAGTTGGTTTGCTGGTGACCAGTTTACAGGCAGCTATGGTTGTTGTGGCGCAAGTTGCGGCACTCGCTGTGTTGTTGGGTGTGCTTTATCTTTTGCCGCCGCATTACAATGCGATGCTCGATATGATCAGTGTAAGCTGACGATTTGTGCGGCCCTATGATTTAAGGCCGCACAATAAGGATTTACTTCTCAAGGTAAGAAAGAAAATACCGGAATAAATCTAAGTCCTCGTGACGGATGGTAAAAGCACCGGAATTTTCGTCCTGATTGCCAAAAATATACGAGCATTCTTGGTCGCTGGCGTCGCACAAGCCGGACTGTAAAAAGCCGGGGTGACCCATAGTACCACGCAGCGTAATGATTTCTGCACCGGCAGGCGCTAGGACTGAGTTGTGTAGTCCTGAACCATATTCACCCATGATGATGGATGCTGTTGAGAATGTTTCGATTTGTTCGGCCAAGCTGAGACGTTCTGGGTAAATAACGTCGAACCCTAGTTCCTTAACGAAATTTTCCACGTCCTCTTGGTTAATTAATTGGCGCGTTGTATTGCCCCATAGCGCTCGAGAAACAAAAATTTTGCGCTTTGGTGTTTGTGCAGCGTTACTCTCTGTGTCCCCGCGCAGTTTTTGGAACATCTGCCCTAAAATAGGGGTGGCCCGCGAATTCCCACGGATACAGGTAGGAATGATAGCGCGCTTAATGTGACACCTATCCCGCACGACATCGTAGGTAGAAACATTCTCTCGAGGAATGCCTAAAAATTCGAGCCAATTCCAAGAGAAATCGAGAAGATTATGCGGTAAGAGATAGTGGAGTGTTTCAAGCGCATGTCCGGCTTCGCGTAAAAGAAGCAGGCGCGGCAGGAAATCGACAAGCCAGTGTCCATAAATTTGATAAGCTGGACCGCAAAGTAGAACCACATCTTGATCGAAATGTAGTTCACGGTCAGGCTCGGGGCTGTGTACATTCTCTCGTACGGAGCCTTCGTGCATGCCTGTGCGTTCAATGAAGATAGTCGCGCCGTCTTTAACAATCACCCTGTCAGAGGCGAGGGAGATATCATCTAGGGTATAAATTCCGCAGGACGGCGCTAGCCGATCCCCGTAAAACCAATCCCCAAAATGTGCAGGAATGGGGCCAAGCGTGAAACGTGGGGGCCGTCGGGGTCCTCCGGCTTCTTCAGCGATGAGTTGCCAAGCAAAGCCGGGCTTTTGGGCGCGGATTGCGTCGTCAATGTAGAGGCCGGAAGGAATATCCATTGTTTCGTATAAGCCCGTTAGAGGTCGTCGTGTATGGTACGTACGATGAGAGGCAATTGTGCCACGTTGAAAAAAGGGTTTTTCTTGCGCTGGGCAAGAATAAAGTAATTTAACGCTTTTTCAGCAACATATCCCCACATCCTCGGGAAATGATGAATTTTTCCCTCCATTAAAGCTTCCAAATCTTTGATCGTTCCAAAGAGGCCGCTCATATATTCATCGAAAAGCTCTGTTTTCATGATGAATATACTATTGTGGTTCGAGGTACGCACTGGGTAGTGCGGTAGCGGTAAAAATTGTTTGTGGTTACGCATGGCTTCCATAAACAATTCCCACATCTGGGGAGGAAGGCCGCTATTTTTCCATTCGCTTTCGAGATCTGGGCGGTCGTGCAAGTGCCACATACGGGGTACAATAACATCATACTGTGAGAGCCAATTTTTAAAATTCTGGCTTTCCGAAACTGAAAAACTATCTCTGATATTTAGGTGTTCTAGAAAGTCTTCTCGGCTTTGTTCAATTTCATGAAGCTTCTGATCAGCGTCAAAAGCATCGCGTTGCCCAGCAAAATGGGGTGAGATTTTGTTTAACTTTTCAAAAGGCATTGGCGTAATAAAAAAACGCCGACGGTAATGATCAAAGCCTATGTACTCGTAATCATCGAGAAGGTTTTTCCAAACATAGTAGTGATGCCGGATTTCGCTGAAAACGTTTTGCTCAGAGATGTTCTCCCCATCTAGATCACCAATGAAATGGCCGTCTGGATCGCTCTTAGCGCCGGAGAGGATATCAGCAAATAATTCGTTATTAACAGGTTTCGCCGGCGTCTTATAATGGCATGAGAAAATCTTCACTCGCATTGGCTGATCCTTATGCGTGTTCGTACGTACTCTTTGAGCACCGAAAGCTATGAGCTTATAGTGCGGTTTTTTCGAGTAATGGCAAGCTGTTGATGGACAGAGTTTCGTACCATCATTCCGAACAGCTTTAATGTCTCTCAGCCAGAATTGTACGCAGCGCCCCGTTAACTTTAGCTATTTTTGGAAAAGGGATTTTCTTCGTAGCCGACATCAAGAAAGCAAAGGCCATCTGAGGGGGCCGTAGGCCCTGCTACCCGTCGGTCACAGGCAGCCAGTACTTCGCCCATTTTATCGGGTTCCCATTGGCCGTAGCCGACCAGTGCCAGTGATCCCACCATGTTGCGGACTTGATGATGTAAAAAAGATCGTGCTTGCGTCTCGATAAAAATCAATTCCCCTTCACGTCGGACGCTAAGCTCGTCGAGTGTACGCATGGGGGAGTTGGCTTGACAGGCAGACGCGCGGAACGAAGAAAAATCGTGGCGGCCGAGCAAATAATCAGCGCCTTTTTGCATCAGTTCCGCGTTGAGAGGGCGTTTAACGTGCCAAGCATGGTTTTCCATGAGGGCGGCGCGTGAAGGTCGGTTGAGGATTGTAAAGCGGTATCTTCGCCAAAGAGCTGAAAAGCGCGCGCTCCACTCCGCTCCGACCGGAGCTGCGTCCAAGACAACAACGCGGTGAGGTTTGAGATGAAAACTCAACCCGTCACGAATTTGATGGGAGCGAAACTGTGTTCCGGCTGGGAAGTCTAAGTGGACAACAATACTTGCTGCGTGGACACCAGCATCTGTTCGGCCAGCAGTGACGCTGGGAACGATTTGCCCCCCGATCATGCGTGCGGCTGCATTTTCGAGGAGTTCTTGGACTGATATGCCATTATTCTGACGTTGCCACCCAACGAGGCCCGTGCCGTCATATTCAATTTTGACGGCCCAGCGCACGATAGGGGGCGTGGCGGTAATGTCAGTCAAAGCATGTTCCTTTGGGGATGGATTGGCCGCGTAGGAAATCGGCTGCGTCCATCATGCTTCGGCCGGGTTTTTGAAGGCGTAGGATGCGTAAAAGACCACTTCCGCACGCGATGGTCAGCTTGTCATCGACGGTGCTGCCCGGAGTGGCGTTGCCGGTTTCGTCCAGCGGGATGGCCGCGCCGATTTTTATGACAACGCCATCAAGGGTGGTGAATGCACCGGGCCAAGGGGTAAAGCCGCGAATATGCTGGTCCAGCTCTTGAGCGCTTCTCGTCCAGTCCAAGCGTCCGTCATCGCGTGTGAGGATTTTCGCGTAAGTCACACCTTCTGTCGGTTGAGGTGTGGCTTTAGGTTGTGTGGCGAGTGCCTCTACGACAAGTTTCCCGCCTAATTCTGCTAAACGGTCATGCAAGGTTGTGGCTGTATCGTGTGGCGTGATGTCCGTTGAGCCTTCCAGCAGAACGGCCCCTGTGTCGAGCCCTTCATCCATTTGCATTATGCAAACGCCACTGCGGGAATCACCAGATACGATAGCGGTTTGAATAGGTGATGCGCCCCGCCAGCGGGGAAGGAGGCTCGCATGGATATTAAGGCAGCCGAGGCGTGGTGCGTCTAACATTGCTTTCGGCAGAATTAGCCCATAGGCCGCGACGATGGCGGCATCGGCATTCAGCGCGGCAAAAGCCGCGTGTTCTGCCTCATCTTTTTTTACCTTGGCTGGCGTGCGCACAGGAATACCAGCAGCATCGGCCGCTTCATGAACGGCTGAGCGGCGCAAAGCTTTGCCCCGTCCCGCCGGGCGTGGAGGCTGTGTGTAAACAGCTACAATGTCATGACCAGCGGTTATGAGAGCATGTAAGGCAGGGACGGCAAAGTCCGGTGTGCCCATGAAGATGAGGCGCATGGAGGGATTAACGCCTTCTGAATTTTTGCTCTTTGGTCAAGCGACGCATGATCATGTTGCGCTTGAGTGTTGAGAGATGGTCAATGAACAGAACCCCGTCTAGGTGGTCCATTTCGTGCTGAATGCATGTGGCGAGCAAGCCATCTGCATCACTTTCGATGATGTCACCGGCAAGGTTACGGTACCGAACGCGAATCGCTTCAGGGCGCACGACTTCTGCATATTGGTTGGGGAGAGAAAGGCAGCCTTCTTCACGGGCGGCCATTTGCTCCGAGTCGGTAATGATTTCAGGGTTAATCAACACCATTGGGGCTGGGTCAGCACCCTCTTCGGCAACATCAACCAAAGCAAAGCGCATATCGAGCCCGACTTGCGGTGCGGCAAGGCCGATACCCGGCGCTTTATACATGGCAGAAAACATGCCTGGAAGTTGTGCGCGTAGGTGCGCCATGTCTTCCGGGCGCACGTCGCGCGTGACCTGCCGAAGGATCGGTGCAGGTGCAATGACGATGGGCATGGGCGGGACGTCTTCAATCCCGGTCAGAAAATCGAATTCGCTCATGTGTGCGATTTAGCGACCGAGGGCCAGCAAAGCCAGCCAAAAGAGGAAATAACCTACGCATTTTCTGCAGAAAGCTTGCGTGGTGAGCTATCAGGACCATATTGTTCCAGTATGGATGCCGCTCTCAGGGTCCATAATTTTCCTGTTTCGCTCCATGAGGAGGCTTCAGTCCCATTATGTCCGGTCGTCTTTTTACATCCCCTATGTTTCTCGGTTTCGATCATCTCGAACAGATGTTGGAGCGTGCTTCCAAGACCAGTTCGGATGGTTATCCTCCGTATAATATTGAGCAGATTAGCCAAACGGCGCTGCGAATCACGCTTGCTGTTGCGGGTTTTACGATGGATGACCTGCAGATTACGCAGGAAGATAATCAATTGGTCATCCGTGGCCGCCAAAACGATGATTCGCAGGGACGCGTTTTCCTCCATCGTGGTATAGCGGCCCGCCAGTTCCACAAAGCCTTTGTGTTGGCTGAGGGAATCGAGATAGGTGGCGCGTGGCTTGATAATGGACTGCTCCATATCGACTTGTTACGTCCCGAGCCGGAAGTGCGCGTGAAACGGATTGCCATTTCACAGGGGCGACGTCCGGGCACATCGACTGCTCCGTTGCATCCGGAAGTAGTGCCGCCGGTCGTAAAATCGCGCCGCTCTCACCCCGTACGCGAATTGGGTGACGACTGAGGCGCTGCGGCTTTGCCGCGTTATTTATGTTTTATCCTGTCATGTGCGTACATGACAGGGTTTACTGAGGGTTCAGAGTTGAGCGATATTTTTGACAGTAACCTACCGACTGAAGAGACGCTGCCCAGCGATCTGAGGCACATCACGGACCAGCAGTTGCGCGTTTTAGGTATGTCGCGTCTGGCATATTTACGGACGGGCGTGGAAGACGGAGAATCTGTCATTACAATCCACGCAGCAGACGGTACACCTATGGCTGTTGCTGATGACGAGGAAAGCGCGATGGACGCTATCCTTGAACACGAGATGATACCGACTATGCTGCAGTAGCACGGCGGTGCTGACCGTAAAATTGCGGTTGGTGTACATCCGGCGGAACAGGATACAGAGGACGATATGACCCAGAATCAAGATATTAGCAGGCATTTGGAAGAGGAGCGCCTTACAGGCGTTGTAGTCCATAATGGTGTGGCATATCTGGCGGGTCAGGTGGCAGATGACGCCACACTCGATACGGAAGGGCAGACGGCGGATATTCTGCGCCAAGTTGATGCTCTTCTCGCTGAATTAGGCACGGACAAAACGCGCCTGTTATCAGTTCAGATTTTTCTTACAGACATCAATGAAATCAGTGCAATGAACCGGGCTTGGGATGCGTGGCTGGACACAGCGCATAAGCCGGCTCGCGCCACGGTCGAGGCTAAACTGGCTGATCCTGACTGGCGCGTTGAACTTACAGCAATCGCTGCTCTCAAAGGCTAGTTTCTCTTTATTTGCGGTGGGTAAGGCAAGAAACCAACCATAGGCAGAGCATTGTGCCGATGGATAAAAGAAAATCTTGCCGCCCCGTTGCAGTGAAAGCGATGCTCAATAGCGTGAGAGCAAAGCCAGCAAAAACTATACCTGCCAGACCGCGCCGGGCTACTAAGCTGCCTTCTGCTGGCCCGGATAAACGCTGCCATTGTGCAGCGTTCGCAAAAAGATATGTGAACATGATGAGCATGGCCGAGAGAGAAAGCGCCATGATGTACCCATCGTGTGGTGACAAAATACCAAGCCCTGCGACCAGGCACTCCAAAATTGCTGTGTAGAGAACAGCCCATACAGGCACGCCACTGGCTGTAAGAGTTCGGCAATGCGCGGGAGCGTCACCCGTCTCAGCCAATTCGTACAGAACGCGTGATGCGGCAAAAAGTGCGGAATTTAAGCAGGATGTGACAGCGACAAGCACGATGGCTGTCAGGACACGCGCCCCTACAGCTATGCCCATATGATCCAGAGCAGTAGTGAACGGGGAGTGCCCTGCTTGAAGGGCTGTGATGGGCACGATGGTAAGGACCAGAGCCAACGATGCTACGTGCAGGAAACCCACCTGCGGTACCAGCTTTTTTGCAGCGTGCGATACGCTACGCACCGGGTCCGGAGACTCCATTGCTGCGACGGTGGCAATTTCAAAACCAGTGAGAGTCTGGATGAGCAAGGGCAACGCCGCCAAGGCAGTGCCTATTCCTGCAGGTATCAATGAGGCAGTCGTAACACCAACATTGCTTGTATGTGTGCCAACGAAACTGGGCCACAGCCACGACAGGACGCCAACCAGAATGAATAAGACGAGCGAACCGAGTTTAGTGAGGGAAAGTGCGGCCTCGCCACGGGCATAGGCCCGCGCAGAGATCAGGTTAGTCAAAAGAGTAAGCGCTACAAGAATGGCCATTCCGAGCGCACCGGGTAAGCCTGTGAGCTGAGTAAAAAGTGGACCTATGGCGATAATTTCGGAGCCTGCCGTAGCGCACCAGTACAAAACATAGCCCCAGCCAGCGATGAAGCCCGACCTAGCGCCTAATGCATCGCGAATTTGGCCAATAAACGAACCAGCCTGGGGTTTGCTTGCTGTCATATCTGCAAGCACGCGCATCTGTCCGACCATAAGGAGAATGGCGATGGTGTAGAGGGGAATAATCAGGAAGCCAGTTTGTTTTAAAAAAGCCGTGGAGCCGACGAAGAGGCCCGCACCGATTACGCCGCCAACGGCTATCATTCCGACCAGCCTAGGGGAAAGAGTGTGATGCAGTCCGGAAGGAGGTGTGGTCATGATGAGCCCCAAAGGTCAGCGAGTGTTTCTTCTGCGATCGCGAAAGATGTGCTGGCCCCTGTACCGCTTGTGATGAGGACTATGCGTACCGTATCGGATACGCGGTCCGTAAGCATGGTATCAGGGCCGCTGGTATAGCATCCGCTCCAGCGGGAAGTGACCGGCGGAGTAGATTGGAACACGGTAGCATGTTCCGTAAGAATTAATTCGTCCACCCCTGCATCGCTAAAAGGATCGGGTTTATCAGCATAGATATGGGAGTCTCCGACGATTTGAGAGCCATCTGCGGAGCGAACGGCGATGAGGTGCACCCCTGCGGCAAAGGCAGCCGCTTTGTCGCGTTGCAGTCGTTTTATGAGGGCAGCGTGGCCTGCCAAATGGTGGTAGCCTTTATAGCGCCCGACCCCTAGGTCGGACATGATGGCTGGGGTTTCGGCATGGTAGCTGCCAGATGCTAAGCGCATCATCTGTAGTGTGCAGTGTTTCAGGCCATATTGTGCGAGGCGCTCTGGAAATAGTGTCTGAAGGTCATCGCCGGGGCAAATAACAACCTGTTCAGCGTGGACTACGCCCCGATTTGTGCAAATGGTTGGGGGTTCAACGGCATGTACGGTTGTACCCCATAAAATCGTGACGCCCCACTGCTCAGCAAGCCAGCGTGTAAGCTGGGGAATAGCGTCTCTCGACTCCACGCGAAGTTCATACGGCGAAAGCAATGCGCCATGCAGGGCGGTAGTTTTAATATCCGTATAGCTGCGGAGGTTTTGTGGTGTGAGAAGTGTGCAGTCACTCCCCATTTCGTCATCAGCGAAGGCTTCGAGCACGTTAAGCGCTTCTGGGTATTGTGCGAGAACGAGGAGTTGGCGCTGTGTAATTGGAATATGTGCGGCTTGGGAAATTTCGGACCAGATGTCGCGTGTGCGCCGTGCTCGTTGCCAGCAGGCTCCCTTTTCTTGGCCCGTGACGGTAATGAAGCCAAAATTTCGGATGGATGCGCCTGTCGCTGCAAGGTTGCGTTCAAGAACAACGCAGCGTTTCCCGCGTTTGGCTGCGGCGAGTGCATGCGCCAAACCACATATTCCGGCGCCTACAATCGCAATATCGTAATGCTGGTTCATGCCGTTGCTTCTTGCTGTGCATGGCGACGAAGAAGGTCTGGAAGGTCTGCAATTGTATCAATGACATAATGAGCCCCAGCTTCGTGCAGTGCGGCATAAGCGGCTGTGCGTTTTGTTTGATAGAGCTCAGCAGGCATAGCGGCAATTTCGGAAGGGGTATGCCCGAACATATTGCCTGAAACAGCCACGCCGACAGCCCATGCACCAGCGTTCAGGCCTTCTAAAATCCCTACAGGTGTATCATCGACCTTAATAACCCGCTGGGCAGACCAGACATTAAGGTTAATGAGGTTCTGCCACAGCATGAGCGGACTGGGGCGGCCAGCAGGGGTTTCATCTGCACAGACAAGGTGATCAGTGAAGACACCATGTGCTGTGGCGATGGGGGTAATGTGTTCCATAATTGAGCGGGTATAACCAGTGGTCGAACCAATTTTTAAACCGTGATCTCGAAGAGTTTTCAGGCATTCAGCCGCTCCGGGGATAGGGTCCGCATACAGAGCAGCGCTGCGGATATTACGAGGCATAAAGTCTTCATAGAGATGAGACAGGTCGTCTTCCGAGGGAAAGCGTCCGTGGGTATTTTTCCAAGCTGCCATAATGCGTGGTTGAGCCAACAGCGCGGCTATATGGGGGCGCTTGGCCATGCCCATGGGGGTGCGCGCTTCAGCAATGGAAATGGGCACACCATGGCGTGCGAAGCTTTCTGTAAAAGCTTGCATGGGTGCGAGGGATCCAAAGTCGACAAGTGTGCCAGCCCAATCAAAAATTACGGCATCGAATATGGAAGAGAGCATGCTCCAAAACTCCAAGGAAAGGATGCAGCAAGTATTGAAGAGGTAGATCACCCAAGAAAAATCGTTAATAATGATAAATATATCAGTTTTTTCGATGGGGTTGTGATGCAATACGTTCAACTGCGTGCAGTGCACGCTGTGGCACTGCACGGAGGGTTTTCGGCTGCTGCTGAAGCGTTGGGGGTAACGCAGCCAGCAATTTCGGATCAGGTGCGTAAACTGGAGCAAGAATATGGTTGCGTCTTGTTCCACCGACGAGGTCGGTTGGTGGAACCTACTGAGCTAGGACGCCGCTTGTTGACGGTTCTACAGCCTATGTTTGACGCGCATAAGCAGGCTGAAAGGCTGCTTACTCAGGCTGAAAACATTGAGTATGGCTCACTTTCCATTGTTGCTGACGCGCCAGATTTGGCAGTGGGTTTGATTGCGTCATTTCGAGCTTTGCATCCGAACGTGCAGGTAACGCTCTCTATTGCAAATGCAGATACGTGCTTGGAGCGCATTGCTAACGCAACAGTAGATTTAGCTGTCACCGCAGCACCGTCGGTCGATTCACGATTACACGCACAGATATTAAGACGTGACCGTCTCATGGCGCTGGTACAGAAGCGCAGCCCCTTAGGCGAAAAAAAGAAAATTAGTTTGGGGGTTTTGGCCGCCTCGGGTTTGATCTTCCGTGAAGCGCGTTCAGTCACCCAGAGGTTGTTAGAGACTGAGTTACAACAGCATCAAATTCTGTGTGAGCCGGCACTGGTCGTCGATGGAAGGGAAGCTATGGTTGAAGCTGTCGCTGCAGGACTTGGTGTGGGTGTTATCGCGGCTAGTGAGTATGGGGGGCGCCGGGGAGTTAGGGCCATACCTGTATCAGACTGCCATGCTAAAATGACAGTCTCTTTAGTATCACTCAAACAGCAGGCCAATACGCGGTTGGTTTCAGAAATCTTTAAAATTGCAGCGCTGGATTCTGCTGGCTAGGCAGCGCGGTAAAGCGAATTTTGCTGTTCCCGCTATTCGCTCCACAGCGGATAGCGGGAACGGTTCAGCCTTAAGAGGGAAGAGCGCAAATAAGCGCTACGCCCTCGGATGATCCAAGAACCGCAGCTTTTTCCCCGCGATTGAGAAGTTTTAGAGCTGCTTGGACGTTTGCAGCTTCTCGTAATTTGATGAGCCCAACCAAGAGGTTTGCGTCAATTGGACCACCTACTTTGCGTGGCGCGGGCAGAGCGCTCAAATGCGCCTTGAGTAGCGCAGGGTCAGTCCGGAGTAGCGCAAAAGCTTCTTCAGGTGGGCGCTCGGGGGAGGTTTGCGCGTCAAGGCGGCGCCGTTCGTTTGCGTTAGCCAGCTTGATGATTTCCGATGGCGTCGTTTCTTCTGGGATGAGCAGGAGGCCCAACTTTTTGAAGCCCTGTCCGACGTCTCGGCTGGCTGTAAGGGCAGCCAAGGGTATGGCTAATGCTAGGCCAACAAGAACAGGTAACATCCAGAGAAACAGCGCTTCAGACACGGACCAAGCTGCTGTAGCCAGTGCAATACCGAAAACAGTGTAAATCCAGTAACCCCGTGCGACCTCTTTAAGTGAAACAGCATCTCCATCGCGGTTTTGCGTATTCCAGCCAGAATCACGACCGAGAAGAATGGATAATATCCCCGAAGTTTGGATTAGCATGGCAATTGGCGCGATGAGGCCGCCAATAAGCGTTTCGAGGAAGATCGAAACACCCAGACCGATAATGCCGCCCGAGCCACGGCGCGTCTCACGGTCAAACAGCATCGCGATGAAAGAGAGGCCTTTCGGGGCGAGGAGCACAAACATTGTGCTGATAAACACGTATTTGGCTTGGACAGGGTCAACTTGAGGCCAATGGGGATAGAGCGTGAGGCCATTGCCGAAATAGTCTGGGTGGTAAAAGTGGGATTGTAGAGAAATCAAAATTCCAACGAGAAGGAACAGTAACCATAGCGGAGACGTGACATAGGCACCAATACCGACGAGCATATGAACACGGCTGATCCAGTGCATGCCTTTTGTGTTCAGCAATTTTGCATGTTGAAGGTTGCCCTGACACCAGCGGCGGTCACGGATGGCCACATCGGTCAGTGAAGGAGGGCTTTCTTCGTATGAACCTGTCAGGCCAGGTACCATGTGTATGGCCCAGCCTCCGCGTCGCATGAGGGCTGCCTCAACAAAGTCATGGCTAAGGATGTGTCCACCAAATGGCGCACGGCCAGGTAAATGCGGCAGGCCTGCTTGCTCAGCAAAAGCCTTGATACGAATGACTGCGTTATGGCCCCAGTAATTCCCTTCAGAGCCGTGCCACCATGCAACACCATGAGCAATAAGCGGCCCATAGATGCGCCCTGCGAACTGCTGCATCCGGGCAAACAGGGTTCGGCCGCCGATAATGACGGGAAGGGTTTGGATCAACGCTACATTCTCGTTCCGCTCCATAGCGGAAACGATACGAATGATGACCCCACCATCCATGATGCTGTCAGCATCCAAAGCAAGCATCTGCTCGTATTCACCGCCATATTGGGTGATCCACTCGCTGATATTGCCAACTTTGCGGTCCGTGTTGCGGTGACGGCGCCTGTAGAAAATACGGTGTGAATCGCCGGTTTCACGTCGTAGAGCCAAGAAAGCCCGCTCTTCTTGCAGCCAGACGTCGGGGTTTGTCGTGTCGGACAAGATGAAGAAGTCAAAAGCATCAAGTTTCCCTGTTGCTTTCAGGCTGTCATATATGGCGCGGAGGCCGCCTAATACGCGCTCTGGGTCTTCGTTATAGGTCGGCATAAGGACGGCTGTACGGGATTTAAGTTCAGGCAGTGGGCCTGAACGATGGATCCCAAGTCCTAATCCGCCGCGGCTTAGAAGAGAGAAAAAGCCACCAAGACTGGAGGTGAACGAAAGTGCGATCCAGAAGCCAAGGACAACAAACAGCACCATAATGATGATGCCGAGGGCCGTAACGCCCATGGCGTTAAACACGCGGTTGATGTGTTCCGCGCCGAAGATGGTCAAAGCCACAGCACCGCCGAAGACGAAAAGTCTCCGCAACCACAGAGTGCCGGGCGTAGTGGGTAGACGCCCGCTTGGGCGGTCAAACCGGTCAGGGGCCGCGTGCAGGTCTTGGGCCTTCATGCTCAAAGGTGATTTTTGAGGCATGAAGGGGGTGTTGGTGTCGGTTAAGCTGTCCACCGATACATCCATTTTTCAGAAATAGGGCCTTGGTCGTCGGCAAGTTGCACTTGGAGTTCTGCCGCTTTTGCGTCCCCGGGGACGAACTCGAACATCGCGCGCCAGCCATGAATAGGCGGGTTAGCTTCTACGACGACGTTGCGGATGGTCCCCTGAGTTGCCTGCGGCAAGAGGTGAAAATGTGTGTTCGCTGGACGCTCCGCAAACGCTTCGCCCGTGAAGTCAATGACGAAAAGCTGCGCGTTGTCAGAGCCTTGAGCCGCACCGATCCGCGTTGCGCCAATACGGGCGAGGTGTGTTGGAGCGGGTGTGTCCCAACCCCAAGTGATGCGGTAGGTGTAGTCGTATTGCTGACCAGCCTTGAGAGGGCGTTCAGGGCGCCAGAAGGTAACGATATTGTCGTTCACTTCATTGGGTGTTGGAATTTCAACGAGATCAATCGCGCCTTTGCCCCAATGACCGATTGGCTCAATCCATGCAGATGGCCTTTTTTCGTAATTAAGCGCGAGGTCTTGGTAGTCGGCAAATGCGCGCTTGCGTTGCATAAGACCAAAGCCTTGCGGGCCATCATCCGCGAAAGCGGAGAACTGAAGGTCAGTCGGGTTTACGAGCGGGCGGTAAAGTTGGAGCGCGGTGCCGGTCCAGATTTGCAAGGCTTCGCAGTCATGTGCAGCGGGGCGCCAGTCATTGACGCGGGTGTGATCGTTCGTGTCGAAGTAGAACATGCCTGTGAGGGGCGCCAGACCTGCTTCACCCATATCCTGGCGGGGGAAGAGAGAGGACTGCACATCGAACACAGTTGCGTCGCCGGGGCGGATGGTAAAGCGGAAAGCACCGGTAACGGAGGGGCTGTCCAGCAAAGCATGCACAACGAGGGAATCTGCGCCAGGTGCGGGCCTTTCAAGCCAAAATGACCGGAAAAGCGCGAACTCTTCGCCGCGTGGGTCGCCTGTGCCATTAGAAAAGCCACGCGCTGAAAGCCCGTATGTTTGGCCCTTAGCAATGGCGCGGAAATAAGAAGCCCCCAGGAAAACGGCGAACTCTTCTTTTACGCCGGGTGTGTTGATGGCGTAACGCAGGCGTAGCCCACCAAAGCCAACATCATCGGTGGTACGCAGCAGGGGATCTGCGTAATTGAAGAGATCAGGGTCGTAGGGAACGGTGCTTGTTTGACCGTCTACAACTTCGTGCATCTCAATCCGCGGGCGGTAGAGGAAGCCGCGTGGAAAAAACTCGACTTCGAAAGCGAGGTTTTGTCCGCGCCAAAGCGCTTTGTCTGAGTTGTAAGTAATGCCCTTGTACTGATCGAAATTCAGAGAGGACATTGGTGCGGGTAATGATTGTGGGGGAGGTGAGTATGCTGACCGTGCAAGATTGCGCGCGATGTTGCGCACAGTATCTTCTGAGAAAGGGGTCGCCTTGGGGGGCGTGGGTGATGCAGGAGAAGGTGTTTGGGCACGTGCGACCCATCCTGTCCCGAGCAGTGACAGGCCGGCTCCCAGTTTTACCAGATCACGGCGCAGCATAGTCATAATTGTATTCAGAGCCTTAGTTGTGTTGTGGCATCAGTGTTCGTCTGTGGGTCACGTACAAGCAACGAAACTGGAGCCGATTAAGTTAACGCGATGTCTGCTGATTAAGATGCGTCTTACACGATGTAGAGATGGCATTTCGATGGCGGAGCCGTCAAAAAGCCTGCATTTAAATGTTTTTTAGACACGATGTAGAAGGTTGTTAAGGGCTGGAACGTTCTTGGCATAGTCTGAGATGGTTTGTGGAGTGATATTCGCAATTTTGGGAATGCTCAAAAGGGTTTGGACCTGACCGATGCGCTCAATGTCGCGCATATTACCGGGGTTTTCATCTCCGCTGAATACAATGCCTAGGATTTCTATCCCACGGCGTTTTAGTGCCTCGATGGTCAACAAACTGTGATTGATCGTTCCCAAACCGCTGCGTGCAACAATGACTACCGGCAGGGCAAACCGTGCCATGATGTCGATCATCAGCAAGTCTTCTGTGACCGGGACCATGACGCCACCTGCGCCTTCAACAACGAGAGGCTGGTTTACGTCTGGCAGGACCAGTCGGCCCGGATTAATGCGTATACCCTCAAGGTCTGCCGCTGCTGACGGTGCTAAGGGTGCCTGCAAAGCGTAAGCGGGCGGTATGAGACGCTCAGCTGGTAAGCTTGCCAAATGTTTGACGGTAGGGCTGTCACCGTCTTCTTCGTTCAGTCCGGTTTGAAGCGGCTTCCAGTATGTAGCATGCCAGGCCGATGTCAGGATCGCGGAGGTGAGAGTTTTGCCAATGCCTGTATCTGTTCCGGTAACGAAAACGCCGCGACTCATCATGAGATTCCTTTACGAAAAATACCAAGGCCCACCCGGTAGGTAACGCCTCGATAGTGCGCGTCAAAGTGGCGCATAGCTTTTTTCAGGTCTGCAGTAGTAGCAGGTTGGGAGCCTGAACGCGGTAGGGATGCTCCAATATCGCGCAGGCCCTTCAAAAAGGCCGCCGCAGAAGAGACGGGGTCGGTAATGTCGCTCTGGTGCCATTTGCCTGTGCCAGAGGCGGCGTTTGGCCAGTCCTGTGTCAGTTGCTCCAAGCTTGGATAATGCGGGACGCCGCATGGAACATGCTGGGTTGCGCAGGTATCGACCCACTCATGGAGGCTGCCGTCAAGCAGTGTCGTAACGATAAGGAGGCCGCCCGGAGCTAGAAGCGCGCTGAGGTGCTCAAGAGCCGTAGCGCGGTTTTGAAACCACTGCATGCAGAGACTTGAGGTGATAAGATTAAATGGGCCGTCAATGTCGGGAGTTTCTGCGTCCATCTGGTGGTATTTGATCTTGTGCTCCCCCAAGCGCATCCGGGTGCGTTCGAGCATTTCGTCAGCAAGATCTGTGGCTAAAATTTCTGCGGTCGGAAAGATACGCCTTACATGAGCGGTCAAAAATCCTGTGCCACAGCCAAACTCTAAAACTGAGGTGGGCGGTGTTGTGCAATGCGTGGCAATGGCGTCGGCAGCGAGTTGTGCGCATTTTCGTTGTATATGCGCTGCCTGATCATAGGTGCTTGC
This sequence comes from Neokomagataea tanensis, assembly GCF_006542335.1. Lineage (GTDB taxonomy): Bacteria > Pseudomonadota > Alphaproteobacteria > Acetobacterales > Acetobacteraceae > Gluconobacter > Gluconobacter tanensis. Next base: position 1,301,750 of record NZ_CP032485.1, read on the forward strand.
TGCCCCGAAACGCTTGCGTAAGGCTTGTTTGTGATGATCGGTCATGATGCGTAGCCGAGCGATTGCAAAGTGGTGCGGATGAAATCAGCGCATAATGCTGGCTGTTCTTGAGGTAAGAGATGTCCGCCGGTGCAGGTTCTGCCGGCATTATTTTTAAAGCCTCGGCGCGCAGGGGAAAGTGGGTCTTCTGCTCCGCTCAGCCAGAAGATTGCTTCGCCCAACTGACACGCTTCTGCGCGGTGGTCCAGAGTTTCAAGCGCTATAAGTCCTTGCTCAAGAGCCGGTGCCAAAGGCGGGCTGTTGAGGGTGTTCGTGTCACCGCATTGTGCACGAAACGTCGTTACGACCTGTTCTGTGTTCTGCAAAAGCTGACGACGCATGCGCGTGATAACACGCGCCGGCACGCCATCAGTGAAGTCAGGGGCGAAGCAAAACCGAGCAAAACCATTAAAAGAGACAAGTCCTACGCAGTTGGGCAGTGGCTGCGAGAGTAAATCTAAGACACCAGCAGAGTGACCAATGGCGAGGAAGGGTCTTGTAGGGAGAGGAGGGGTATGAGGGCTGCTAAAATAGCCTTTATCGACGCAGTGACTCTCATACTCTGGTAATTGATGGAGCATAGCGTCCCAAAAATGCTGATCGTAGCTCCAGCCATGAACAAGGTAGAGAGGCAGTGTCATTTTGCGGCCTCAGCGATGATGATATCTGCCAGATTATCGATAATATCGAGGTTTAGGCCGCTGTGCAGCGC